>NZ_JAUNRW010000163.1 GCF_030535495.1 Corynebacterium sp. | reverse complement strand
ATCCACTCCGGACAGCTGCACACCAAGATCAACGCACTCTAAATCCTGAAGAGCCGCATAACCGCTTGACCTCGTAGAGGTCTCGATGGTCGTCAACGAACCGGAAGCGGTTCACCAGTTCGTCTCTTCCGCGAAATACTTGGCCACCTTACGAAGGATTTCTCGTTCCTCGCGGAGTTTGGCGTTTTCGCGTTCCAGTACGCGGATGCGCTCGGCGTCCGACAGTCCTGAGGCAGCGGTGGCGGAGTCCGACGCGGCGATGGGGCTGGCAACTTTCTCACCGTTGGCATTGGTTTTGGTGCCGGTGCCGAAGGCATCGAGCCAGCTGCGCAGCGAGTTGCGGTTGCCCCCGAGATCGGTGAGGCGATCGCGTTGATCGTTGCTCCGGGAGTCGACTCGTCCAACACCACTGCGTCACACTTGAACCGCTCGGTGTAGGTCTTGCGTGGCATGGTGGAAAGGTACCTCACTTCCCCAGCGACATGCTGGTTTCAGCGTGTCCACCACCAGGGGGTCAGGTCCCTTTGTCGATGGCCCGCGGGGTTCGCGGGAGCCTTCAGTGCGCGATCTTCCACTCCGATCATGGCCGTGTTTATACCTCTGAGCAGTACAGAAGCGCATGTGAGCGCTTCGGTGTCATCCAGTCGATGGGTGCGGTCGGTACGAGTGCGGACAACTCTTTGGCGGAGTCTTTCAACGCGTCGCTCAAGCGTGAAGTCCTGCAGGACGAGGCAGTCTTTGCAAGTCAGTTGGTGTGTCGCCGGGACGTGTTCCGGTGGTGCACGCGCTACAACACGAAGCGTCTACATTCGTGGTGTTGCTACCGCGGTCCGAACGCGTTTGAGGCCGCAGGTTCAGCTAACTTCCAATCGCATCGTGATGATATCCCCGTGTCCACTTTCCGGGGTTCAGGCCCCCATCAGGCTCGTGCCGGTCCCTGACACCGTCATACTGCTTGTCTTATCGAAAGGCAGACACACCACTTCCGCGGACTTGACCAATCATTGGGCTCTGTGACGTCGGCGGTGAGATATTCGGTGTTTGCCACCGGATGTTCAGCACCAGGCTCAGCGACGGGCGCGGGGGGTAGTCCACCTCCTCGCAAACAACAGCGACGGTGCGCACAGAGTCGGAGTACCCCCTATCCCGGGGATGAGCAGGCGGCAGGCCAGCTCCCCAGCCCCGCCGAGGATGACGATGTTCGGCGGTTCCATGTTCCCAGCCTCATGTATTCGGGCGGGCCCCGCCATCCCGCCCCTACACTGATGTCATGACCAAGAGCACGCCCCTCGAGAAGTATGCGCTTCTGTCCGACACGCACACCGCGGCGCTCGTCGCCGAGGACGGCAGCATCGACTGGCTGTGTCTGCCGCGTTTCGATTCGCAGGCGGTGTTCACCCGGCTGCTGGGCACCGAGGAGCACGGGCACTGGCGTCTCGACGCCCCCGGCGCTCGCGTGCTCGGCCGCCGTTACCTGGGCAATTCCTTTGTGTTGGAGACGACGTGGGAGTCCGACACCGGCACCGCCGTGGTCACGGACTTCATGCCGATGGACCCGGACAATGGGCGTTTCGAGTGCACCGACCTGGTGCGCCGGGTGACGTGCACCTCGGGCGAAATCGACATCCGCTCGGTGCTCCGGCTGCGCTTCGACTACGGCCAGGCCACCCCGTTCTACCGCTATCAGGTGCTCGATGCGGAGCCAAATATCGGCGCCATCCGGTGCGTGGCCGGCCCCGACTCGGTGTACCTCCGCGGCCCCTACCTCACCCTCAACGAGGAGACCGGTGCCCACCTGGGTGAGTTCCGGCTGAGCGACGGCGACACCCTGGAATGGGTGCTCACGTGGTTTCCTTCGCACCGCGACGCCCCGCCGGCACCGGACTACTCGCAGGCACTCGCGATCACGCAGGCCGCGTGGGAGAGGTGGGCGTCGGGAAGCACCTACGAAGGTGACTACCAGGAGATGGTCACCCGCTCCCTGCTCGTCCTGCGCGCACTCACCGACTCCCGCACCGGCGGTATCGTCGCCGCCCCCACCACCTCCCTGCCGGAAGAGTTCGGCGGCGAGCGTAACTGGGACTACCGCTACGTCTGGCTGCGTGACTCCGCCCTCGCCATCGAGGTGTTGGTTGAGGCCGGGTTCACCGACCGGGCCGACGGCTGGCGCAACTGGTTGCTCCGCGCCATCGCGGGCGACTCCAAGGAACTGCGCATCATGTACGGCCTGCGCGGCGAACGCCACTTGCCCGAGTTCGAACTCGATCACCTGCCGGGATACGAGGAGTCCCGCCCAGTGCGCATCGGCAACGGGGCCGCCGAACAGTACCAGGCCGACGTCGTCGGTGAGGTCATGATCGCCCTGGAGACACTGCGCGACGCCGGTATCGAGGAGGACGAGTTCTCCTGGGACCTGCAGAAATCCATCCTCGACTTCCAGGAGTACATGTTCGACGTCAAAGACCACGGCATCTGGGAGATGCGCAGCGAACCCGCCTACTTCACCCACGGCCGCGCCATGATGTGGGCCGCCTTCGACCGGGGCGTCAAGGCCGTGGAGAAGCACGGCCTCACCGGCCCCGCCGACCGGTGGCGCGAGCTGCGCGATCGTCTGCGAACTGAGATCATGGATCACGGGTGGAACGAGGAACTGCAGTCCTTCACCCAGACCTACGGCAGCACCAACGTCGACGCTTCCCTGCTGCAGCTCTCGCAGATCGGTTTTTTGCCTTATAACGATCCGCACATCCTCGGCACGGCGGCCCGTATCGAGAAAACACTCATCGACGACGCCGGGTTCCTCCACCGCTACCCCACCGGTACCGGCGTCGACGGCATCGCCGGCGGAGAATATCCTTTCCTCCTGTGCTCCTTCTGGCTCATCGACCAGTACGCCCACTCCGGCAGACTCGAAGAGGCCCGCGGAATGATGGACCGTGTGTGCTCCGTCTCCTCCGACCTAGGGCTGCTGTCCGAGGAATACTCGACGTCCTTTGAGCGACTGGCAGGCAACTACCCGCAGGCGTTCTCCCACCTCGGGCTCATCCGCGCGGCCGCCGCCATCAGCCACCCGGAGTCGCCCCTCGACCCCGCGGCCACCAGGTAAGCTGGCCGGTGGAATTTTTTCAAGACCCCGCGAAGGAGCCGAACCCCTCATGATCCAGTTCGTCATCGGAGCCGCAGCAGGCTATGTCCTGGGAACTAAGGCCGGCCGCCGGCGATTCGAGCAGATCAAGAAGGGCTACGAAACCGCGGTCAACTCCCCCGTCACCCGCAAGGCCGTCGACGCCAC
>NZ_JAUNRW010000004.1:17430-53737 GCF_030535495.1 Corynebacterium sp. | reverse complement strand
GTTTCTTCGACTCGGCCGAGGTCGTCGAGTACCACCACCCGCACAAGCTGGACGCCCCGTCGGGCACCGCGATTCATACGGCGCAGGGGATTGCGGCGGCGCGTCGAGAAGCAGGACTGGGACCGATCCCGGACGCCACCGAGCAGACCCTTGAGGGCGCGCGTGGCGCGGACGTCGACGGCGTGCGCGTGCACGGCGTGCGCATGACCGGCATGGTCGCGCACGAGGACATCATCTTCGGCGCGCAGGGGCAGTCCCTGACCATCCGCCAGGACTCCTACGACCGCACCTCCTTCGTGCCGGGCGTGCTCGTCGGCGTCCGCGAGATCGCCGGGCACCCGGGCCTGACCGTGGGGCTCGACGGCTACCTGGGGATCTAGATGGCCAAGCCAGTCGAGCTGGACGTCCAGCTCATCGCCGCCACCGAGTTCACTCCGCCCGCCGGGGTGGACTGGGACGTCGACTCCTCCGCCACCGGGGCCGAGGCGCTCGTCGAGTTCGCCGGGCGGGCCTGCTACGAGACCTTCGACAAGCCCAACCCGCGTACCGCCGCCAACGACGCCTACCTGCGCCACATCATGGAGGTCGGGCACACCGCGCTCCTCGAGCACGCCACCGCCACCCTCTACATCCGCGGGATCTCGCGCTCGGCGACCCACGAGCTGGTCCGCCACCGCCACTTCAGCTACTCGCAGCTCTCGCAGCGTTTCGTGCACACGGACGAGGCCGAGGTCATCGTGCCGCCGGTCATCGCGGAGGACCCGGAGCTGGCGGCCATGATGCTGCGCGCCGTCGACGAGTCCCGCTTCATCTACCAGGAGCTTCTCGACGCCCTCGAGGACAAGCTCGCCGACGAGCCCAACGCCCTGCTGCGCAAGAAGCAGGCCCGGCAGGCGGCGCGTGCCGTGCTGCCCAACGCCACCGAATCCCGGATCGTGGTCACCGGCAACTTCCGCGCCTGGCGCCACTTCATCGGGGCCCGGGCCACCGAGCACGCCGACGTGGAGATCCGGGCACTCGCCGTGGCCTGTCTGCGCCTGCTGCAGAAGCAGTCGCCGGTGCTCTTCTCCGATTTCCAGATCTCCACATTGTCCGACGGCACGGAAATGGCCGTGAGCCCCTACGCCACGGACTTCTGATTCCCCGACCGACAAGCGAAGCAGGTACCCTTGACCACCATGAGTACAGGTTTGACCGCCAAGACCGGAGTCGAGGACTTCGGCACCGTCAGCGTCGCCATGGTCACCCCCTTCGACCGTGACGGCAAGCTCGACCTCGAGGCCGGACGGCGTATCGCCGCCCATCTCGTGGACAACGGGTTGGATTCCCTGGTCCTCGCTGGCACCACCGGTGAGTCGCCCACCACCTCCCTCGAGGAGAAGCTCGCCCTGCTCAAGGCCGTGAAGGAGGAGGTCGGGGACCGCGCGAAGCTCATCGCGGGCGCCGGCACCAACGACACGTCCGTCTCCATCGAGCTGGCCCGGGCCTCCGCCGACGCGGGCGCCGACGCCCTCCTGGTGGTCACCCCCTACTACTCGAAGCCCAGCCAGGAAGGCCTCTACCAGCATTTTTCCGCTGTTGCCGGGGCCACCGAGCTGCCGATCATGCTCTATGACATCCCGCCGCGCTCCTCGATCCCCATCGAGGCCGACACGCTGCGCCGACTCGCGGAACTGCCGACCATTCGTGCGGTGAAGGATGCAAAGGGTAATATGGCCGAGTCTGCACTGCTCATGCATGAGACCGGTCTCGCCTGGTACTCGGGCGATGATCCGCTCAACATCCCGTGGCTGTCCATCGGCGCCTCGGGGTTCGTCTCCGTGGTCGGCCATGCCGCACCGCGGGCCCTGCGTGAGCTGTACACAAGTTTCGAGGAAGGCGACCTCGCCCGTGCGCGGGAAATCAACGCCACTGTTCTTTCACCGTTGATCGCCTCCCAGGGTCGCCTGGGCGGCGCCACAATGGCCAAAGCTGCCCTGCGTCTGCAGGGCATTGAGGTGGGGGAGCCGCGTCTGCCTGTCGTCGCACCCGACGAGCAGGAGATCGCAGCCCTCCGCCGTGACATGGAAAAGGCTGGAGTCCTTTAAATATGACTGAATCCCGTAATCGTGCCCGGAAGGTCACCCGCAAGGCGGGCCCGCCGGAGACCGAGAGCACAGCTGCATCCCCGGTTTTCCAGGCACCGACCCCGGAGACGAACGGAAACGCAGAGAAGAGCGCCCCGCAGGCCGCCGAGAACACCAACGGCGGCGGCAACGGTGGCAACGGTAACGGCAACCGCTCCCGGGGCGGCAACCGCTCCCGCGGTGGCCGCGGTGGCCGCAACAACCAGGGCAACAACAACCAGGGCGGGCAGAACCAGGGCAACCAGGACCGCCAGCAGGGCGGACGCGGGCGTCGTAACGTGGTCAAGTCCATGCAGGGCGCTGACCTGACGAAGCGTCTGCCGGAGCCGCCGAAGGCCCCGAAGAACGGCCTGCGCATCTACGCGCTGGGCGGTATCTCCGAGATCGGCCGCAACATGACGGTCTTCGAGTACAACAACCGACTGCTCATCGTCGACTGTGGCGTGCTCTTCCCCTCCTCCGGTGAGCCGGGCGTGGATCTCATCCTGCCGGACTTCGGACCCATCGAAAAGCACCTCGACCGCGTCGACGCCCTCGTGGTCACCCACGGCCACGAGGACCACATCGGCGCCATCCCGTGGCTGCTCAAGCTGCGCGCGGACATCCCGATCCTGGCCTCCCGCTTCACGCTGGCGCTCATCGCCGCGAAGTGCAAGGAGCACCGCCTGCGCCCGAAGCTCATCGAGGTCAACGAGTCCTCGAACGAGAACCGCGGCCCCTTCAACATCCGTTTCTGGGCCGTCAACCACTCCATCCCGGACTGCCTCGGCCTGGCCATCAAGACCGGCGCCGGCCTGGTCATCCACACCGGTGACATCAAGCTGGACCAGACCCCGACCGACGGTCGCCCGACCGATCTGCCAGCCCTGTCCCGCTTCGGCGACGAGGGCGTGGACCTCATGCTCTGTGACTCCACCAACGCCACCACCCCGGGTGTCTCCGGTTCGGAGGCCGACGTCGCCCCGACGCTCAAGCGCATCGTCGCCGATGCCCGCCAGCGCGTCATCCTGGCGTCCTTCGCCTCCAACGTCTACCGCGTGCAGGCCGCCGTCGACGCCGCCGTCGCCGCCGGACGCAAGGTCGCCTTCAACGGTCGCTCCATGATCCGCAACATGGAGATCGCGGAGAAGATGGGCTACCTCAAGGCACCGAAGGGCACCATCGTGTCCATGGACGACGCCTCGAAGATGGCCCCGCACAAGGTCATGCTCATCACCACCGGTACCCAGGGCGAGCCGATGGCGGCCCTGTCCCGCATGGCCCGTCGTGAGCACCGTCAGATCACCGTCCGCGACGGCGACCTCATCATCCTGTCCTCCTCGCTCGTCCCGGGCAACGAGGAGGCCGTGTTCGGTGTCATCAACATGCTGGCCCAGATCGGCGCCACCGTGGTCACCGGCAAGGACGCCAAGGTGCACACCTCCGGCCACGGCTACGCCGGTGAGCTGCTGTTCCTCTACAACGCGGCCCGGCCGAAGAACGCCATGCCGGTCCACGGCGAGTGGCGCCACCTGCGGGCCAACAAGGAACTGGCGATCGCCACGGGCACTGAGCGCGACCGTGTCGTGCTCGCCCAGAACGGTGTCGTCGTTGATCTTGTCGACGGCCGCGCCCAGGTCGTCGGCCAGATCCCGGTGGGTAACCTCTACGTCGACGGCACCACCATGGGTGACATCGACGCCGATGTCCTCGCCGACCGCACGAGCCTTGGCTCGGGTGGCCTCATCTCCATCACCGCGGTCATCGACAACCGCACCGGCCGCCTCATGGAGTCCCCGACCGTGGAGACCAAGGGCTTCTCCGAGGATGACCGCGCCATGACCCCCGAGGTCAAGGAGCTCGCGGAAACCATCCTCAACGATCTGGCCGCGGAGGGCGAGAACAACCCCTACCGCATGGTCCAGCAGCTGCGTCGCCGCGTTTCCCGTTTCGTGGAGCAGAAGTGGCGCCGTGAGCCGATGATCCTGCCGACGGTCGTGCCCATGACCTCCGATCTCGACGACGCGATCGACGACGAGGAGATCAAGGCCTCGGCCCGCCCCTCGCTCTAGTCGCCGCCTTTGACATGCACCCCCGCGTACGCTGGGGTGCATGTCTTTTTCTGCCACCGAACGTGCCCGCCTCGCCGAGTTGCTTATCGACGCCGGCCCCGACGCCCCCACCCTCTGTGAGGGGTGGACCACCCGCGACATGGCCGTCCACCTCTACCTGCGGGAGAACCGCCCGCTGGCGGCCGCCGGCATGTTCGTCCCAGCCTTTGCCGGCCAGCTGGCGAAGGCTAGCGCGAAAGCGGGGGAGCGGGACTACCGGGAGCTCGTCGCCGATTGGGCCGACGGTCCCGGAAGG
Source organism: Corynebacterium sp. (assembly GCF_030535495.1). GTDB lineage: Bacteria > Actinomycetota > Actinomycetes > Mycobacteriales > Mycobacteriaceae > Corynebacterium. The sequence continues at coordinate 49,265 of NZ_JAUNRW010000004.1, read as the reverse complement.
TTCAACCCGGTGCGGTTTATCGATAAGCAGATGAACACCGCCGAGCACTTCATCCACCACGAGGACGTGCGCCGCGGGGACGGGGTGGCCCGACCGCGCGAGTTCAGCGAGGCGGTCAACCGGCAGCTGCACGGGATCCTCAAGATGCTGGCCCCCCGGATGCTGTCGAAGAGTCAGGCGCCGGTGATCCTGCATCCCACAGGCCTGCCGCGGATCGTCGCCGTCGACGAGCGCGGCGTGAGTACTGACGGCGAGAACGTCGTGAGCGTCAACGGCGAGGTCGGGGAGTTGCTGCTGTGGGTCTACGGACGCGATGCCGTGGAGGTGCGTATCGACGGCAACCCCACCGATATCCACAGGTCAGGCCTGTGACCTTGACCGAAAAGTAGCGGCGTGTCCGGTGTGGCTGATGTGAATAGCGTGTCGTGAACAACTACAGTAGGGGCCATGTCTGTACGAAGCTCGGCGTCACGCACCAAGAAGGACCGCACCCGGCCCACCGGAAGGAGCAGGGCCACCACCTCGGCCCCTGCGACCTCCGCTTTCCGCGCTGCTGATACCTCCGAGGAGAGGACCGGCAGCGCTTTCCGTGCGGTCGGCGGTGGCCTGAGCTCCATGTTCAAGACGGTGGGCAACTCCGCCCGCCGTTCCGCACCGCCGGAAGAGGCGGAGCGCGAGCCCCGTGAACCCCGTGAGCCCCGTGACGTGGACGTCGACGGCGTGGCCCTGACCCTCATCGGTCTGGCCGCCGTCCTCGGCGCCTCGGTGTGGATGGACATCGCCGGGCCCGTCGGAGCGGCCATCTCCACCGCCGCGCACCTGGCGATCGGGGCCGGGGCACTCATCCTGCCCGTGGCGCTGGTCGCCCTGGCCATCGCCCTCATGCTCGGTGTGCAGGGCGCCCCGGGATCCCGCGGGCGCATCGCCCTCGGCACGGGGCTCATCGCCGTATCCATGCTGGGCCTGGTGCATCTGCTCGCCGGCAACCCGGCTGAATGGGACGGCCGGGTCATCGCCGGCGGCGCCATCGGCGCCTGGACCGGCGGCACCCTGGCCCTGGGATTCAGCTCCTACGTGGCGATCCCGCTGCTCATCCTGGTCATCGTCTACGGCGCGCTCAAGGTCACCGGCATCACCACCCGGCAGGCCTTCGACTACGTCCGCGACCTGCTCCGCGATATCCGCACCCCCGGCCCCGAGCACGACGACGTGGCAGACGATGACCTATACGGTCATGTCGACGATGACATCGAGGATCTCGCCGAAGGGCGGGAGCGCGCACCGCGGCCCCGGCCGCGGGCGCTGCCGCGGAGCACGCGGGCGTCGAGAAGCACGACCCCGCTGGACAACTACCCGGTCGATGACCCGGCCGAGGAATTCGAGCACGACACCGAGCACACGCTGTTCGACACCCCCGTCAAGCGTGCCGACACCGAGGAGATCCCGGCCGTCACCGAGGACGCCGTCGCCGCCTCCCGGGAGCAGATGCGCCAGGCCATCGTCGCGCGTTCGGGCATCGACGCCGCCGCCGTCCCCGCCACCACCCCGAAGTCCGAGCTCGAGGACACCCCGCTGCCGGAGGCCCGTCAGCCGGAGACGACCACCGACTACCAGTTGCCCAGCACCGACCTGCTCATCGACGGCGACAAGCCCAAGACCCGCACCGAGACCAATGACCGGATGATCGAGGCGATCACCGACGTCTTCCGCGAGTTCAACGTCGACGCCGCCGTCACCGGCTTCTCGCGCGGCCCGACCGTCACCCGTTACGAGGTCGAACTGGGCCCGGGTGTCAAGGTCTCCAAGATCACCAACCTGCAGTCCAACCTGGCGTACGCGGTGGCCACCGACAACGTCCGGCTGCTCACCCCCATCCCCGGCAAGTCGCTGGTGGGCATCGAGGTGCCCAACACCGACCGCGAGATGGTCCGCCTCGCCGACGTGCTCAACGCGCCCGCGACCCGCGGCAACCACGACCCCATGCTCATCGGCCTGGGCAAGGACATCGAGGGCGACTTCGTCTCGCACTCCGTGCAGAAGATGCCGCACCTGCTCGTCGCCGGTTCCACCGGTTCGGGTAAGTCCGCGTTCATCAACTCCATGCTCGTCTCCCTGCTCACCCGCGCCACACCGGAGGAGGTCCGCCTCATCCTCGTCGACCCGAAGATGGTCGAGCTGACCCCCTACGAGGGCATCCCGCACCTGATCACCCCGATCATCACGCAGCCGAAGAAGGCCTCCGCCGCGCTGCAGTGGCTGGTGGAGGAGATGGAGCAGCGCTACATGGACATGAAGTCCGCGCGCGTGCGCCACATCAAGGACTTCAACCGCAAGGTCCGCTCCGGCGAGATCCAGACCCCGCTGGGCTCCGAGCGCGAGTATCGCCCGTACCCCTTCATCATCTGCGTCGTCGACGAGCTCGCCGACCTCATGATGACCGCGCCCAAGGAGATCGAGGACTCCATCGTCCGCATCACCCAGAAGGCCCGTGCCGCGGGCATCCACCTCGTGCTGGCCACCCAGCGCCCGTCCGTCGACGTGGTCACCGGCCTGATCAAAACGAACGTGCCCTCGCGTCTGGCCTTCGCGACGTCCTCGCTCACCGACTCTCGCGTCATCCTCGACCAGGCCGGCGCCGAGAAGCTCATCGGCATGGGCGACGCACTGTTCATCCCGCAGGGGGCGGGCAAGCCGCAGCGCCTCCAGGGTGCCTTCGTCACCGACGAAGAGGTGCAGGCCGTCGTCGAATCCGCCAAGGATCAGGCGCAGCCCAACTACACCGAGGGTGTGACCGACGACAAGAGCTCGGACGCGAAAAAGGAGATCGACGAGGAGATCGGCAAGGACATGGACGACCTCCTCGAGGCCGTCGAACTCGTCGTCACCTCGCAGCTCGGCTCCACGTCCATGCTGCAACGCAAGCTGCGTATCGGCTTCGCCAAGGCGGGACGCCTCATGGACCTCATGGAGACCCGCGGTGTCGTCGGGCCGTCCGAGGGCTCCAAGGCGCGTGACGTGCTGGTCAAGCCGGAGGAGCTGGACACCATCCTGTGGATGATCAAGGGTGCGGACCCGGCGGATGCCCCGAAGGAGGAGGGCTGGCCGGAGGACGGCGAGTCGGACGTGACTGTCGTCGACGCGCAGCCGCCGCGCGGGGTGTTCTAGGGGCCCGCTTGTGTCAACGACCATAAGATCCGGCGCATGTCAGGCGCGACCTGGCACTATGCGCCGGATCTTCTGCGTGCCGGTGTCGTTATGACGAGCGCGGACTTTACGGATGCCGCTCCACCGGGTGTATAGTATCCGGACATGGAGGGGAGTAACCCCTAAGCGGCACTGATCGTCAACACGGTCCCATCTGCGGGACCCGGTCGTGCCGGCCTTGTTTTTCAACGAGGTGGGAGAGACCTCCGGTCATTGATGCAACCCAACACGACCGGAGGCTCACATGTCTGTCCCCCTGTGGATCTGGATCGGCACCATTGCGCTGATCCTCGGATTCTTCATCTTCGACTTCTACTCCCACGTCCGCACCCCGCACGAGCCCACGCTCAAGGAATCGGCCACCTGGTCCGCGTTCTACGTCGGCCTGGCCCTGCTGTTCGGTGTGTTCGTCTACTTCATGTGGGATCACCAGCACGGCATGGAGTACTTCACGGGCTACGTGACGGAGAAGGCGCTGAGCGTCGACAACCTCTTCGTCTTCGCGCTCATCATGGGAGCGTTCAAGATCCCCCGGAAGTACCAGCAGAAGGTGCTGCTCATCGGCATCGTGCTGGCGCTCGTCTTCCGCCTGCTGTTCATCCTCGCCGGCGCCGCGATCATCGCCGCCTGGTCGGACGTGTTCTACATCTTCGCCATCTTCCTGCTGTGGACGGCCGTCAAGCTGCTGTGGGACGAGTTCACCGACGCCCCGGAGACCGACCCCAACGATATGCGGGTCATCCGCTGGCTGCGCAAGGTCGTGCCCGTCACGCCCGGCTACCACGGTGACAGCCTGACCACGAAGTTCCACGGCAAGTTCGCGCTCACCCCGCTGTTCGTGGCCCTGGTGGCCATCGGCCTGGTGGACGTCATGTTCGCCTTCGACTCCATCCCGGCGATCTACGGCATCACCACCGAGGCCTACCTGGTGTTCACCGCCAACGCCTTCTCGCTCATGGGCCTGCGCCAGATGTACTTCCTGCTCGACGGGCTGCTCGATCGCCTCGTGTTCCTGCCCTACGGCCTGGGACTCATCCTGGCGTTCATCGGCGTCAAGCTCATGCTGCATGCGCTGCACGAGAACAACCTGCCGTTCATCAACGGCGGCGAGGATGTCACGGTGCCCGAGATCCCGACGGAGCTTTCGCTCCTGGTCATCGTCGGCATCCTCACGGTGACGGTGCTGGCGTCCATCTGGAAGAACAAGTACGACCAGGCCCAGGGTGGCATCGACACCCGGGTGCGCGCCGAGGAGTGGGACCACGAGCTCACCGAGGAGGAGATGTACTCCACCGACGAGCTCGATCACTCCGTCGACACCACGGGGTCGACGAAGCTCAGCGACATCGACGAGAAGAAATAATCAGTCGCGGAAGACGTTGAGCACCGGGTTCCACTCGTGGATCTCGCGGCCGTCGAGGACGCCTTCGCGGGTGAAGGGGTCGGCGTCCATGAGCTCGGCGGCGTCGACAAGCGTCGCGTCCTCCGGCAGGCGGATGATGATGAGCGCACCACCGGAACCGTCGGTGTGGGGCCCGGAGGCGACGAGCTGGCCGGCGTCGAGAAGCGTGGCCAGCCACTCGCGGTGCTCAGGGCGCAGGCGCACGATGTCCGCGGAACCGTCGGGGTAATGGTAGGAGACTGCGAAGTACTTCATGTCGGCTGATTCTACGCCCGGCTACCGGGGTAGGGTGTGTGTCGTGACTGCACCGAACGCGGCCGAATCGGCCCAGCCCAGCAACTTCAACCTGCCGAATGTGTTGACGAGCCTGCGCATCCTGGTCATCCCCGTCTTCCTCTGGCTGCTGCTGACGGGTCAGATGTGGTGGGCGTTCGGTGTCTTCGTGGCCTTGATGATCACCGACAAACTCGACGGCGACATCGCCCGCGCCCGCAATCTGGTGACGGACTTCGGCAAGATCGCCGACCCCATCGCCGACAAGGCGCTCATCACCGCCGCCCTGGTGGGCCTCAACATCATCGGCGTGCTGCCGGTGTGGGTGACCGTGGTCATCCTCGTGCGCGAATTCGGCATCACCCTGTGGCGCATGGTGATGCTGCGCCGCGGCCTGGTGGTCCCGGCGTCGAAGGGCGGCAAGATCAAGACCACCCTGCAGGCGCTGGCCATCGGCCTGTACCTGCTGCCGCTGCCGGAATGGATGGATCTGCCGACGTGGATCGTCATGCTCGCGGCCGTCGCCGTCACCGTCATCACCGGCCTGCAGTACCTGTGGGATTCGAGGAGGCAGTGACGTCTGCGGACCTCGTCGCTGCTTTACGACGCCGCGGACTCACCGTCGCCTTCTGCGAGTCACTGACCGCAGGCCTCGCCGCCGCCACGCTCGCCGACACCCCGGGGGCGTCGGCGGTGCTGCGCGGCGGGCTCGTCACCTACGCCACCGACCTGAAGTACTCGCTCGCCGGTGTGCCGGAGGGGGCGGATCCGGTGGATGCCGATACCGCGGTGGCCATGGCCGTCGGGGCGCGGGAGCGGTGCGGCGCGGACTGGGGCGTGGCCTTGACCGGGGTTGCCGGGCCGGAGCCGCAGGGGGCGCACCCGGTGGGTGAGGTGTGGCTGGGATTTGCCGGGCCCGGGGGAGTGGACAGACAGAAACTCCAGCTCAGCGGCGGGCGACGGGAGATCCGTGAGCAGGCGGTGGCGGCGGCGCTGCAGGGACTTTATGAGCGCGTGGAACAAAACTGACGGCAGGGACGTTAAGAGGAGTAATGGTTACCACCGCTGTACTAGATACCCCGATCGTCACCACCCGCCGCGCCCCTGAACTGCTGCTCCGGGAGGCACTGGGCGCTGCCTTGCGTTCCTTCCGGGCGGACCAGGGCATCACCCTGCGTGAGCTCGCCGAGCAGGCGCGCGTGTCACCCGGTTATCTCTCCGAACTGGAACGCGGCCGCAAGGAGGTCTCCTCCGAGCTGCTCGCCTCCGTGTGTCACGCACTGGGCACCTCGGTCGCCGATGTCCTCATCGAGGCCGCCGGTTCCATGGCGCTGCAGTCCGTGGCCGAGGAGCTGGCCACCGAATCCCTGCACGCTTAACCGACAGTTCGAATCCCACTCCGCTACCATGGTGGCGTAAAACAATGACCAATTTCCAGAAAGGCCCGATCCGACATGGCTAACCCCTTCGTCAAGGCATGGAAGTACCTCATGGCGCTTTTCGACTCGAAGATCGAGGAGAACGCCGACCCGAAGGTGCAGATTCAGCAGGCCATCGAGGACGCGCAGCGCCAGCACCAGGAACTGTCCCAGCAGGCGGCGGCCGTCATCGGCAACCAGCGCCAGCTGGAGATGCAGCTCAACCGTCGTCTCGGTGAGATCGAGAAGCTGCAGGCGAACACCCGCCAGGCCCTGCAGCTGGCCGACAAGGCCCGCGCCGAGGGTGATGAGCGCAAGGCCGTCGAGTACGAGAACGCCGCCGAGGCCTTCGCTGCCCAGCTGGTCACCGCCGAGCAGTCCGTCGAGGACACCAAGCAGCTCCACGACCAGGCTCTGCAGCAGGCCGACCAGGCCAAGCAGGCCGTCGAGCGCAACTCCATGGCCCTGCAGCAGAAGGTCTCCGAGCGCACCAAGCTGCTCTCCCAGCTGGAGCAGGCCAAGATGCAGGAGAAGGTCTCCGAGTCCCTGCAGTCCATGAACGCCATCACCGCCGGTTCCACCCCGAACCTGGACCAGGTGCGCGAGAAGATCGAGCGTCGTTACGCCAACGCCCTCGGCCAGGCCGAGCTGGCCCAGAACTCCGTCGAGGGGCGCATGGCCGAGGTGCAGCAGGCTGGCATCCAGATGGCCGGACACTCCCGCCTCGAGGCCATCCGCGCCGAGATGCAGGGCGGTGGCCAGCTCACCTCCGGTCAGGCCGACAAGGCCATCGAGTCCGGCAACGGCGACGCCTCCGTCTCCGATGACGCGGTCGCCCAGCGTATGCGTGAGCTGCGTGGCGAATAAGCGGTAGCGCTGTGGCCCCGATCCGATTGGGTCGGGGCCGACGTGATTCCGCACGTAGACTGTCGGCATGGATACTTTCCTCCGCGACTACGTGCAGTTCCTGTCCTCCATGGGCGCGTTCGTGTCGTCCCTGGGGCTGACCATGCTGGGCATTCCGCAGTGCTCGTTGGCGGATGTCACCGGCTGCCAGCATCAGTAGGCCCCCTTGACGTGACGGCGCTCACGTATAGGGTGGGGTGCATGGAATACACACCAGGCCAATGGTTCAGTCTCTCCATGATCCTGCCCATGCTCGGCTCCTCCGCCCTGGCGGCGGTCGCCCAGGGTGTGGTCAACGTCGTCACCAGTTCCCGATAGGAGATCACCCCATGAACGCACTTCTCGCCTTCTTCGGAATCCCTGCCCTCTTCTCGTCCGTGTTGTCCTCGCTCGGCGGCAACCCGCAGTGCACGCTCTTCGACACCAGGGGTTGTTGATCGACCAGACGCAGCAAAACACGCCGCGAAGGGCCCTCTCCAGCAAGCGAGAGGGCCCTTCGCGGCGTAGTTGGCTGTGGTCAGTCCGCCGCGCCCCGGGCGATGAGCGCCTCGGCCAGCAGTCGCGCACGGCGTATCGAGCGCACCAGCACCGGTGTTCCGAAGGCCGCCACCGAGAACCCCGCGCCCCGGGCCTTGCGGGCCGCGAGGACGTCCTGCACAGTGGCCAGCTGCAGGGGGATGAGACGCAGCGTGAGGGACACCGCCAGCGAGATCGTCTCCACCGGCAGGCCGACACGCGCGAAGGGGGACAAGCCCCGCTCGATCGCGGCCATCAGTTCGGCGATGGTGGTGGTTAGCGTCAACAGTGCGGCGGCAGCCACCGACGCCAGCAGTACCAGCACGGTGGTCAGGGCGAAGGACCAGCCCCGCTGCCACCACTGGAACGCGCCGAGCACCGCCAGCACGGGCAGCACCGGGAGGGTCTGGCCGAGGGCGGTCGTGAGCGGCACCCGCGCGATCGTATAACCGACCACGACCACCGCCAGGCACAGGCCCGCCGCCACCGGAGTGGTGACCAGAAACGTCGAGGACACGATGAAGGCCAGCAGCGCGAGGAACTTCCCTCCGGCGGGCAGACGGTGGATGAGCGTGTGGCCGGGCAGGTAGACACCCAGGGGGATGTTTCTCATGCCAGCATGCGGTTCCGGTAGTGGTCGCAGACCTCGGCGGGGGGCCCGTCGGCGACGATGCGTCCGCGGTCGAGGCAGATGACGCGGTCGAAGTCCTCCAGGATCTCCAGGTCGTGGGTGACCACGATGAGCTGCTGGTCGAGCCCGGCGAACTCGCGGGAGATCCGTGCGCGGTTGCGCAGGTCCAGCAGGGTGGTGGGTTCGTCCGCGATGATGAGCTCCGGCTCGATGACCAGCACCGAAGCCAGGGCCAGCAGCTGTTTTTCGCCACCGGAGAGGGTGTGGGGGGAGTTCTCGGCGAGGGCGCTCAGGCCGAAGCGGGCGAGGGCGGCATCCACTCGTGCGTCGCGCTCGGCCTTCGACAGCCTGAGGCGGCGAAGCGAGAAGGCGACGTCGTCCCGGACCTGGGGCATGACGATCTGGTTCTCGGCGTCGGAGAACACGAAACCGACACGCCGACGGATGTCGCGGCCGTGGCGGGCGACGTCGGTGGCGTCGATAAGCACGCGACCGCTGCTCGCATCGCCGAGGCCGTTGATGAGGCGGGCGAGCGTCGATTTGCCGGACCCGTTGGCGCCGATGATGCCGATGCGGTGCTCGCTCAGTTCCAATGAGATCCGGACCAGGGTGGGGGAGTCGTCACCGGGGAAGGTGACGGAGACGTCCTCGAAGGTGATGGTGGGCATTACTTCCGGCGGGCCAGCAGATCGGGGAAGGCGGCGTGGATGCCCAGGGCGATGACGACCATGATGGCGAACTTGGCCACGTCGGGCACCAGGAACGCACCCTGGGCGATGATCGATTCGGTGAGCGAGAGTCCGGCCCGCCACACGAGGCCGAGGGCACCGAGGGTGTACTGGATGAGCAGGCCGACGGCGGCGGCCAGAGAGAACCACAGGATCTGTTCACCGCGCTTGCGCGGGCGTGCGCGGTAGGCGAGGGTGCCGGCGACGGCGGCGGAGGCGAGGTATCCGGCGAGATAGCCGACGGTCGGACCGGCCAGTGCTGCCAGGGTGGTACGTCCGCCGGCGAGGACCGGCAGGCCGATGAGTCCCAGGAACAGGAAAAGAGCGGCGGCGAGGAATCCGCGCCGCCCACCGAGGACCAGGCCCGCGAGGACGATGGCGGCGTTCTGGAGGACGATCGGCAGGCCGGCGGCGCCGACGGGGATCGCGACGAAGGCCAGCACGATGATGAGGGCGGCGAAGACGGCGATGTAGGCGAGATCCTGCACGGCGCCGCGGGAGGTGCGGGCCGGGTTCTGGGTGGCGGTTGTCATGGAAGCAGACACTAGCATTGAACGGTGTTCAAGGAAACGTCGGGGCCGGGGTGTGGATGGTCGATCTGTAGTATCGGGGCATGCGACTGACGGAGTTCCATCACCTCATCGAGGACGAGTTCGGACGCGCCAAAGGCCGCCACCTCATCCATTCCCACGTGCTCGCCTCGCAGGGGGCGACGGTGGGCGAGCTTGTCGACGCCGGCGCTGACCTGCGGGAAGTCTGGTTGGAGATCTGCCGGGACTTCGATGTTCCGGAGGAACGCAGGCTGGGGCGCGACACGCCGGGGCGATGACGTTGAGTTCGAACAGGCGTGCGTGTATGTTCGAGGGCGATGGTCCACATGTTGCACCCTGTGGATATCGTCAGGGCCGGAATGCACGCGGTGTCGCCGGTTCGCGCAATCCGGGATCCTTTTGCGGGTGACCGGAGTCTAAGAAGGTGTGGATTACAACCCGTCCGACACCGGCACCACCGACCACCCAACAGAAGGAAACGTCTCCATGGCACCCAAGAAGAAGGCCGCCGCCGCCAAGGGCGATGACCGTCAGAAGGCACTCGACTCCGCGTTGGCGATGATCGAGAAGGATTTCGGCAAGGGCGCCGTCATGCGCCTCGGCGACGACAACCGCCCGCCGATCCAGGTCATCTCCTCCGGCAACACCGCCATCGACGTCGCACTCGGCATCGGTGGATACCCGCGCGGACGAATCGTCGAGGTCTACGGTCCGGAATCCTCCGGTAAGACCACCGTCGCCCTCCACGCCATCGCCCAGGCCCAGAAGGCAGGCGGCATCGCGGCGTTCATCGACGCCGAGCACGCACTCGACCCGGACTACGCCAAGAAGCTCGGCGTGGACACCGATGCACTGCTGGTCTCCCAGCCGGACACCGGTGAGCAGGCCCTGGAGATCGCGGACATGCTCGTGCGTTCCGGCGCCATCGACATCATCGTCATCGACTCCGTCGCCGCCCTGACCCCCAAGGCGGAGATCGAGGGCGAGATGGGTGACTCCCATGTCGGCCTGCAGGCCCGCCTCATGAGCCAGGCGCTGCGCAAGATGACCGGCGCCCTGCATTCCTCCGGCACCACCGCCATCTTCATCAACCAGCTCCGCGAGAAGATCGGCGTCATGTTCGGCTCCCCGGAGACCACCACCGGCGGTAAGGCCCTGAAGTTCTACGCCTCCGTGCGCCTCGACGTCCGCCGAATCCAGACCCTCAAGGACGGCCAGGATGCCATCGGCAACCGCACCCGCGTGAAGGTGGTCAAGAACAAGGTCTCTCCGCCGTTCAAGATCGCTGAATTCGACATCATCTACGGCGAGGGCATCTCGCGGGAGTCCTCGCTCATCGACATGGGCGTGGAGAACGGCATCGTGAAGAAGTCCGGCTCCTGGTTCACCTACGAGGGCGACCAGCTCGGGCAGGGCAAGGAGAAGGCCCGCCTGCTGCTCAAGGAGACCCCGGAGCTGGCGGATGAGATCGAGCGGAGGATCTTCGGCAAACTGGGCATCGGCCCGGAGGCCGCCTCCGCCGAGACCGACCTCAGCGACGATCCCGTCGACATGGTCCCCAACGTCGACTTCGACGACGAGGACGATCTGGTCGCCACCGGGGAGTAGCCGATGCAGCGCGACGCGAGGATCGAGCAGCTCCGGCAGGCACTGGACAACTATCAACCGGGTGGTCTCTTCGATCATGAGGCGGAGGAGGCGAAGGCGGCAGTGCGCAAGCGCGCACTCCTGATTCTCGACGCCCGCGCCCGTTCCCGCCACGAGCTCCGCGGCCGGTTGCTCGACCTGGAGTTTGCACCGCAGGTCATCGATGATGTCCTCGATGACCTGGCGGGCGTGGGGCTTCTCGACGACGCCGCCTTCGCCCACGAGTGGGTACGCCAACGCCATGCCCGGCGGGGTAAGTCCACCCGCGTGCTCGACCGAGAACTGCAGGACAAGGGGGTCGATGCCCCCACCCGGGCCGACGCCCTCGAGCAGATCGACGCCGCCGACGAGGAGGCCACCGCCCGTGCGCTGGCGGAGAAGAAGGCGCGCTCAGTGCGGGCTGTTCCCGCCGACCGCGCCGACAGCGACAAGGCACTGCGCCGCATCGTCGGGGTCCTGGCCCGCCGGGGTTTCAACCAGGGGATGAGCCTGCGCATTGCGCGCGAGGCGCTTAATGAGCGCGTCGCCCAGCTGAGCTGAGCTTGGCTGGGTGACGCGCTCGGGGAGAAGCGGGGGTTACTGGCCGGGGTTCTTGATCTCGACGTAGTCGGGATCGTGCCAGTCGACGTTGACGTTGTCCTTTGTGTCCAGACCCTGATCGGGCAGCTCCGGAACCTTGGCCACGATGTTGCGGCGGGCGCGACCGGCACGCAGCTGGCGCTCGACGCGCTGGGCCAGGGAGGTCAGCGCCCAGTTGATGAGGATCATGATGATCGCCACGACCGTGAGCGAGGCCAGGAAGTTCTGGTTGACCGACGCCGTCTGGATACCGGAGCGGACGACCTCGATGTAGCCGATCTGGTAGCCCAGCGCGGAGTCCTTCAGGGCGATGACCATCTGGGCGATGAGCGCCGGCAGCATCGCGGCGATGGCCTGCGGCAGCAGGATCGTGCGCATGGTCTGCGAATGTGACATGCCCAGGGCGCGGGCGGCCTCGGTCTGTCCCTTGGGCAGGGACTTGATGCCGGACCGCAGGATCTCGGCGATGACGGAGCCGTTGTACATGGTCAGCGCGAAGACCACGGCGGCGAACGCCAGTTCACTCGGCGGAACCATCCGGTAGATGGCGAAGAGCTGGTACGCGAAGATCATGAGCAGCAGCACCGGGATCGCGCGGAAGAACTCGACGATCACGGCGCAGACCCACCGGATCGGGGCGACCTCGGAGAGGCGTCCCAGACCCAGGACCACACCGAGAATCATGGCCAGGATGATCGAGGCGAACGCCGCCTTCAGGGTGCCCCACAGGCCGGGCAGAATATAGGTCTGCCAGGTCAGGGAGTCGAGGAACGGTGTCCACTTGGAGGCTTCGAGCTGACCGTTGTTGCCCAGGGTCCAGCCGATCCAGCCGAGGACGGCGATGGTGACCACCGCAGTGAGCGCGGTGAAGATGAGGTTGTTGCGGCGGCCCCGGGGGCCGGGGGCGTCATAGAGTACTGTCGCGCGAACGGACATTACTTCCTCACCGCCATTCGATCGGAGAGTCGGCCCAGGGCCAGGCCGGTGGGCAGGGTCAGGATGATGAATCCGAGGGCGAAGATGCCGAACACCACGAACAGCATGTTGGCGTGATTCTCGATGGTGGACTTCATCAGCAGGGACGCCTCGGCCACACCGATCGCCGAGGCGATGGTGGTGTTCTTCGTCAACGCGATGAGTGTGTTGCCCAGCGGGATGATGGCCGCGCGCACCGCCTGCGGGAAGATGATGTTGCCGAAGATCTGGCTGAAGGACAGCCCCAGCGAGCGGGCCGCCTCCGCCTGCCCGAAGTGGACGGTGTTGATGCCCGACCGCAGGGACTCGGCCACGAACGCCGAGGTGTAGAGCACGAAGCCGAGGACCGCGAGCCGGAAGTTGTTGTCCACCAGGAAGGTGGGGGAGTTCCGGTCGGCCATGACCAGACCGAGGTTCTGGTAGAGGCCGAAGGAACAGAAGATGATGATCAGCGTGAGCGGGGTGTTACGCACCGTGTTGATGTAGAAGGTGGCCAACCCACGCAGGATCTTCACCGGGGAGACCCTCATGGCGGTGAGAATGGTGCCGAGGATCATGGATCCGATCGCTGAGTAGACCGTCAGCTGAATGGTCAGCCAGAAGGCCGGCCATAACCGGGGGCCCAGATCGGCCCATAGTGTTGACATGAGGGGCTCCTAGTCCGGGTGTGTTAGTCGTCGAGGAAGGACAGGTCGCCCGGGTTGCCCGGTGCAACGGCCTCGTCACCACCGAGGTTGTCCTGGAGGAGGCGGTCGAACTCACCGGAGTCGTGCATCTCCGTCAGGGCGGCGTTGACGGCGTCGGTGCCTTCAGCGTCGTCCTTGGTCAGGCCGATGCCGTAGTACTCGTTGGTGAACGGCTCGCCGTCCTGCTCCATCTCGATGACCTTGAACTGGCCCGGGGCCTGGGCGGAGTAGCCGAGGAGGATGGTCGCGTCGGTGGTCATGGCGTCGATGTTGCCCTGGCGGAGTGCCTCGACACAGGAGGAGTAGGTGTCGTACTCCTGGAGCTGAACGCCCGGGAGAGCGTCCTTGACCTTCTGGGCCGGGGTGGAGCCGGTGACCGAGCAGAGGATCTTGCCGTCGAGGGAGCCGAGGTCGGTGATCTCTGCCTCGTCCTCACGCACCAGGAGGGCCTGGTGGGTGATGAGGTAGGGGCCGCCGAAGTTGACGGACTCGGAACGACCCTTGTTGATGGAGTAGGTCGCGGCGATGAGGTCGACCTCGCCGTTCTGGATGAGGGTCTCGCGCTGGGCGGAGGGGGTCTCGCGCCAGGTGACGGTCGGGGCGTCCCAGCCGTTGGCCTCGGCGATGTGGTTGACCACGTACTCGGCGACGTCGACGTCCAGGCCGGCCATGGAGCCGTCCGGGTTACGCAGGCCGAGGCCGGGCTGATCGTACTTGGTGCCGATGGTCACGTCGCCGGCCTCGATGGCGGCGAGCATGCCGTCGCCGTCACCGGCGGAATCACCACAGGCGGCGAGGGTGACGCCGGCGATGGCGACGGTGGAGGTCAGGGCGGCGAGGCGGAAAGTGGAGCGCTTCATGATGAGTATTCCTTGTCTGCTAGTGGGAGAGGATCTTGCCGAGGAAGTCCTTGGCGCGATCGGTCTTCGGGTTGGTGAAGAACTCGTCGGGTGTGTCGTCTTCGACGATGGCCCCGTCGGCCATGAACAGGACCCGGTCCGCCGCACGGCGGGCGAACCCCATCTCATGGGTGACCACGACCATGGTCATGCCTTCCTTGGCCAGGCTGGCCATGACGTCGAGGACCTCGTTGACCATCTCGGGATCGAGGGCGGAGGTCGGTTCGTCGAAAAGCATGATCTTGGGGCTCATCGCCAACGCGCGGGCGATGGCCACGCGCTGCTGCTGGCCACCCGAGAGCTGCGCCGGGTACTTCGAGGCCTGGTTGGCGATGCCGACGCGCTCGAGCAGCTCCATGGCGCGCTTCTCGGCCTCGGCCTTCTTCATCTTGCGGACCTTGAGCGGCCCGAGGGTGACGTTGTCCTTGATGGTCAGGTGCGGGAAGAGGTTGAAGGACTGGAAGACCATGCCGACGTCGGCACGCAGCGTGGCCAGGTCCTTGCCTTCCTCCGGGAGCGTGACACCGTCGATCTCGATGGTGCCCTGCTCGATGGTCTCCAGGCGGTTGATGGTGCGGCACAGCGTCGATTTACCGGAGCCGGACGGGCCGAGCACCACGACGACCTGGCCCCGGGGGACTTCAAGGTTGATGTCCTTGAGGGCGTGGAAGTCATCGAAGTACTTCTGCACGTCCGTCATCCGGATCATGACGTTCCCGTTGCCGGGGGCACGATCAGATGGTGGTGTGGTCTGGGTCATAGGACGATCTTAGACCTACAGCTTCCTAGGTCATCCGATTTTCGCCTAACTTTTTTGCAACGAGGCAAAGATTGTTAATCGCAGCAGCGCGGATCGCGCTCATCATTTCCCCGGTGGTTAGGCCGAACCACACGGCGCCGATACAATGCGAGCCGTGGCACAGCTTGTAAACGACACCCCCCGCACCTATGAAGTGCGCACCTTCGGGTGCCAGATGAACGTCCATGACTCCGAGCGCCTCTCCGGGCTGCTGGAGGAGGCCGGATACGCGGCCGCCGTCGATAAGCAGCCGGACCTCATCGTGTTCAACACCTGCGCCGTTCGTGAAAACGCCGACGAGCGCCTCTACGGCACCCTCGGTGCGCTGCGCGCGACGAAGCGCGAGCACCCGGGGCTGCAGATCGCCGTCGGCGGTTGCCTGGCGCAGAAGGACCGCGACACGGTCGTCTCGCGGGCGCCCTGGGTGGATGTGGTTTTCGGTACCCACAACATCGGCTCCCTGCCGACCCTGCTCGAGCGGGCCCGGCACAACGATGAGGCGCAGGTGGAGATCGTCGACGCCCTCGAGGCCTTCCCCTCCGTGCTGCCGGCCAAGCGCGAGTCCGCCTACGCCGGGTGGGTGTCCGTGTCGGTGGGATGCAACAACACCTGCACGTTCTGCATCGTGCCTTCGCTGCGTGGCAAAGAGATCGACCGCCGCCCCGGTGACATCCTCGCCGAGGTGCAGGCACTGGTCGACCAGGGGGTTACCGAGGTGACCCTGCTCGGCCAGAACGTCAACGCCTACGGCGTCAACTTCGCCGACCCCTCCCTGGAGCGCGACCGCTCCGCGTTCTCCAAGCTGCTGCGCGCCTGCGGGGAGATCGAGGGCCTCGAGCGACTGCGCTTCACCTCCCCACACCCGGCCGAGTTCACCTCCGACGTCATCGACGCCATGGCGGAGACCCCGGTCGTGTGCCCGCAGCTGCACATGCCGTTGCAGTCCGGCTCGGACAAGGTGCTCAAGGAAATGCGCCGTTCCTACCGCTCGGCGAAGTTCCTCGGCATCCTCGACGAGGTCCGCACCAAGATCCCGCATGCCTCGATCACCACCGACATCATCGTCGGCTTCCCCGGTGAGACCGAGGAGGATTTCCAGGCCACCCTCGACGTCGTGGAGAAGGCGCGTTTCACCTCCGCCTACACCTTCCAGTACTCCCCACGCCCGGGCACCCCGGCCGCCGAGTACGCGGACCAGATCCCCAAGGAGGTCGTGCAGGAGCGCTTCGAGCGCCTGCTCGCCCTGCAGGAGCGCGTCTCCGCCGAGGAGAACGCCCGGCTCGTGGGCACCGAGGTGGAGCTGCTGGTCCAGGCCGAGGGGCGCAAGAAGACCGGACGCATGACCGGCCGCGCCCGCGACGGACGCCTCGTCCACTTCGCCCCGTCCGGTGCCGTCGACGGTGACATCCGCCCCGGCGATGTGGTCACCACCACCGTCACCGCCTCGGCCCCGCACCACCTGCTTGCCGACGCCGACGTGATCTCCCACCGCCGCACCCGCGCCGGTGACATGTCGGCGGCCGGTCAGGTCCCCACCACCGAGCCCATCGGCGTCGGCCTGGGGCTGCCGTCCATCGGCCGCCCTGCCCCGCAGCCCGCCGCCGCGGATTCCTGCGGCTGCTGACGTAGTCTGCACATAGTCTGCATAAAGACCGAATCGAAGGAGAAGACGTGAGCAACGAGCATCAGGAGCTGGCCACCCGCGAAAAGCGCGTGGCATCCCGGCTGGATCTGGGAAGGCGGCTGTGGTTCTTCGTCGGTGCCCTGGTCCTCTACGTCGTCTCCCTGGTGCTGCCGCAGGCCGGCTCGGTCCGTGGCTACGAGGTGCTACTGCAGACCGGCGCCGCCGACGACGCCGGCATCAAGATCACCGAGTACGTCTACGCCATCCTCATCTTCCTCGGCATCGGTGTGCTCACCACCCTGGTGCTGATCACCCGGCGACTGTCTTTCGCGATCCCCGGGTGGATGCTCACCACCGTCGGGCTGGCGTACTCCGTGTTCGCCATGTGGCTGCGCCAGACGCGCGCCACTGCCGATGACGGAGTGGAAATGAACATCGGTTTCTGGATCTCCCTGCTCGCCGTCGTCCTCGCCTTCCTCGGCTACGCCACGACCATCTTCCGCCGCAACGACGAGCAGGAGCAGCTGGCGCAGGCCCGCGCCGCCTCGGACAACCTCGACGAGGTCGGCCGCATGCAGCAGCAGGCCAACATCACCGCCACCGAGAATCCGCTGCTTATCGACGACCGCCGCTCCCGCGCCACCGAAAGGCACCGGAAGGGCTGAGTCACTGTCCCCGGGTGTCAAGCACCTTCTGCCACCCGGAACCACCGGAGATGACCTGCCAGCCGAGGTGACGGTTGATGCGGATCATCCACGGGTTGTCGGCGGCATTCGACGTGTAGACCCGGGTGGCACCGAGTTCCGCAGACGCCGCCTGCAGCGCCGCCTTTTTCAACTCCAGCCCGTATCCACGCCCGCGGGCGGTGGGGGAGATCATCGTGATTCCCTGCTCGGCGATGCCGGGCTCTGATCCGGGGAAGCGGGTGATCTCGCTGATACCGATCGGCCCGGTGGCATCGGACAACACCACCGTGACCACCTCCCGGCGGGTCGTGCGGACCCGCTCGGCGGCGGCCCGCAGTCGCTTAGGTGTCCAGTCGACCGGATCCGCCTGCATGCCGCCGTGCGGGACATCGACGCTGGCCCGGTGGTAGAGCTCCAGGACCCCGGGCACCAGCGCAGTGGGGAACTGCAGATCACGGACCACCTCCACCGTGACCCCGGCAGGCCAGGTGGGGGCGTCACCGACGGTGACCACTCCCTGCACTTCCGTCAATCCCAGCTCATACCCGCGCGAGCGCAGCAGGTGAGCCCAGTCGCCGGTGCCGGGTTCCTCCGCGGCGGGATGCAGCAGCCAGGTCTGCACCAGGCGCCGACCCAGCTTGTGGGCCAGTGATTCGGCGGCCGAGTACAGGTGGTCGAGCACCGCGCGGGCCTCCGGCTCGAAGTCGGCGCCGGGCAGGGGCAGGTGGGCGGCGTCGAGGATCACCTCCACATCGGCGACCTGCGTGTCCTCCAGCAGGGGAGTGCTCAGCAGCAGGTAACCGGCCGGATCCTCGTCCGGCGCCACCAGCGAGAAGGCCCGCGTGTCGTATTCGACCGAGCCGCGCAGGCGGTTCTGGACGCGCTCGACCGAGGTGGAGGAGGCGGTCTCCCCGGTGATCTCCTGCGCGGCGAGATTGGCCAGAAAGACCAGGTTGACAACGTCAGCGGCCGGTTCCGCTCCCGGAACCGGCCGATCAAGTGGGACGAGCTGCAAACTAGAGGTCCTCGACTGCCTTGGCGGCGGCGTCGGCCCACTCCTGCCACTGGGTGGCCTGGGCGCGCAGCTTCTCGGCCTTCTTCGTGTTGCCCTTGGCCTCGGCGGCCTCGGCCTGTGCGGTGAAGTCGTCCACCTTGTCCAGGAACTGCTGGGCGCGGGCCTGGGCCTCCGGGTCGGTGCGGCGCCACTGGGACTCCTCGGCCTCGGAGACGCGCTTTTCCACCGCCCCGATCTTGTCCTCGTATTCGCGGACCTGGTTGCGGGGGACGTAGCCGATCTCGTCCCACTTCTCCTGCAGCTCACGCAGCTTGGCGCGGGCTCCGTCGAGACCCTTGGCGGGGTCGATCTGGGAGTCGTATTCGGCCAGCAGAGCGTCCTTGGCCTCGGCGTTGGCGACGAACTCCTTGTCACGCTCGGCGTTGACGGCGTTGCGGGCGTTGAAGAAGTGATCCTGGGCGGCGCGGAAGGCCTCCCACAGCTTGTCGTCGACGTCGCGCGGAGCGCGGCCGGCAGCCTTCCACTCCTTCATCAGGTCGCGGTAGTCGCGGGCGGTCTCGTTCCAGTCGGTGGAGTCCTTGATGGCCTCGGCTCGTTCGACAAGGGCCTCCTTGGCGCGGCGGGCGGCGGCGCGGCCCCGGTCGAGCTCGGCGAAGTGGGAACCACGGCGGCGGTTGAAGGCGTCACGCGCCCGCGAGTAGCGCTTCCACAGGCCGTCATCGGTCTTGCGGTCGATGCCGCGGATGGTCTTCCACTCCTCGAGGATGGCGCGCAGCCGATCGCCGGCGCCCTTCCAGTCGGTGGAGTTCTCGGCCAGCTCCTCCGCCTCACCCGCCAGGGCCTCCTTGCGGGCAATCGCCTGCTCGCGACGCTGGGCGCGGTCGGCCTTGGCCTGCTCGCCAGCGGCCTCGGAGTGCTCCATGATGTCCGCCAGACGCTTGTCCAGCCCGGCAATGTCGCCGATGACGGCGGCCTCGGGCAGGGTCTCCCGCAGGTGTCCGGCGGCCTCCTTGATGGAGTTGGCGTCGTCCGGGTGCGCCTTGAGGCGTGCCTCGAGCAGCTCGACCTCGGTGGCCAGGTCATCGAAGCGGGTGCCGTAGTGGGCCAGACCTTCCTCGGGGGTGCCGGCCTGCCAGGAGCCGATCTCCCGCTCGCCGTCGGCGGTCGTGACGAAGACGGTGCCGTCGTCAGCGACGCGACCCCAGCGGGCGGGGTCGTTCTTCGGCGGGCGGGCGGCTACCGGGGCGGCCGGGCGCGGGGAAGGAGTGGGACGGTGTCCGCCGGGCAGAGGACCCGGCTTCGGTCCCGGGCCGGGCTTCGGGCCGGGCGTGGGGGACGGCGTCGGGGAGTCGGTCATGTCGGAGGTCCTTTGCTTCATGCCGCGCGTCACGGCTGCCGATAGTGCTCCAACTAACATACCGCGCTGCGATCGGGCCTGTCAGCAGGAGTCAGTAGGATGTGCCGGGTGAGCCCCAACCTTGTCGTCATGCCCGCCTCGCCGGCTCTGGTCGCCGAGCTGGCGCCGCGCGACGCCGTGGGCGCGCAGATGGTGGCCCGGTTGCGGTCGCTTATCGACGCCACCACCGCCCCCATCCACCTCGTCTCCTCGCGGGATCCGCGGTGGGAGACGGGCGTGGAGGGCTCCTTCCGTGCCTGGGGAGCGCCGCAGGTCACGGTGGGGCAGGGGCGTTTTCTGCCGGAGCTGGTGCAGCGCTACGTAGTGGCGGAGGCGGCGTCGCGGGTCGTGGAGGTCCGCGGGGAACTGGGCGCCATCGATCCCGCGGCCCTGACACTGGTCGCGGTGGACGGCTCCGCGGGCCTCACTGAGCGCGCCCCCCTGGCGCTACTTCCGCAGGCACCGGCGGCTGACCGGTGGTGTCGGGCGGTGCTGGCCGGCGAGGCGGCGGGGGAGATGCCTCACGAAGCCGGGATCGTAGAACCCGGGCTATGGGTCGAGATCGCCGCGCTGCGTCCCCGGCACGCGGAACTCTTAGAGGCAGACACCTCTCACGGGGTAGGAAGGTACGTGGCAGCATGGCAGATGTAAGCCCCATCGCGGTGGTCGGCCCGACGGCCTCGGGCAAGTCGGCGCTGGGACTGGCGCTGGCGCACGAGTTCGGCGGCGAGGTGGTCAACGTCGATTCGATGCAGCTCTACCGCGGCATGGACATCGGCACCGCGAAGCTTGCCCTCCCGGAGCGCGAGGGGATCCCGCACCACCAGCTCGACGTGTGGGAGGTCACCGAGACCGCCTCCGTCGCGCGTTACCAGGCCGATGCGGTGGCGGACGTGGAGGAGATCATGGCCCGCGGGAAGGTGCCGATCCTCGTGGGCGGTTCCATGCTCTACGTGCAGGCCCTCCTCGATGACTGGCAGTTCCCGCCCACCGACCCGCAGGTGCGTGCCCGCTATGAGGCACGGCTGGCGGAGATCGGCATCGCGGCCCTGCACGCCGAACTCGCCGAGGTCGATCCCGCGGCCGCCGCCATCATCGAGGACCAGGATCCCCGCCGGACCGTTCGTGCGCTGGAGGTCATCGAGCTCACCGGCCAGCCCTTCCAGGCCTCCCAGCCGCCCAAGAACGCGCCCCCGCGCTGGGGCACCCGCATCCTTGGATTACGCACGCGACCGGAGTGGCTCAACCCCCGCATCGAGCAGCGGACACACCAGATGTTCGAGCGCGGCCTGGTGGAGGAGGTGGACCACCTCGTCGCCGAGCACGGACTGGTGGCCGACTCCACCGCCGGGCGCGCCATCGGTTACGCCCAGGTGCTTGCCGCCCGAGTGGGGGAGCTGACCTGGGAGGAGGCCGTGGAGCGCACCATCACCGGGACGCGTCGCTACGTGCGCCGCCAACGCTCCTGGTTCCACCGCGATCCCCGCATCACGTGGCTGGACGCGGACGGGAACACGAGCTCGGCTGCACTAGGATTGCTGGGGTGAACACGATCAAATTCGCCAAGGGCCACGGCACGGAGAACGACTTCATCATCATCGACGCCACCGTCGATCCGACCGAGCAGCAGGTGCGTGCCCTGTGCGATCGTCGCGCGGGACTGGGGGCGGACGGGGTCCTGCGGGTCGTCGATGTCGACGGCCAGTGGTTCATGGACTACCGCAACGCCGACGGTTCCATCGCGGAGATGTGCGGCAACGGCGTGCGCGTGTTCGCCCACTGGCTGCGCTCCCGCGGGCTGGTCGAGGCGGACGAGTTCACGGTGGGCACCCGCGCGGGCGATCGCCGTGTCAGCGTGCGCGAGTGTTCTCAGACCGAGGCCGTGGTCACCGTCGACATGGGCCCGGCCGAGGTCACCGGCGTGTCCACGGCCCGCCTCGGGGAACTCAATGTCGCCGGGCTGGGGGTGGACATGGGTAACCCGCACCTGGCGTGCGTGCTGCCGGGGCTGACCCCGCAGGGCCTCGGGGAGCTGGACCTGCCCGCCCCCGAGTTCGACCGGGATTTCTTCCCGCAGGGGGTCAACGTCGAGATCCTCACCGCCCTGCACGACGGTGCGGTGCACATGCGGGTGTATGAGCGCGGAGTGGGGGAGACCCGTTCCTGCGGCACCGGGACCGTCGCCGCGGCGCGCGCCGCGCTGGCGGACGCCGGCCTGACGGACGGGGAGGTCACGGTACACATCCCGGGCGGGCGTGTGCAGGTGTCCATTACCGGGGAGCACTCGACACTGACCGGGCCCTCGCGCATCATCGCGACGGGTGAGGTGCGGATCTAGTAGTCGGGCCCCAGGCGCTGCGCCGCCTGCCGGGCGGCCAGCCAGGCCTCCCGCAGTTCCAGTGCGCGCATGTCCGTCACCGTCAGCAGGGTCTCCAGCTGGGAGACCTCGAGGCTGTCGGCGGCCAGGCGGGCGTCGAGACGCGAGAGGAAGCGGCGCGCGGTGGCGTACTCGTGGTGGAAGGCCGCGATGTCCGGATCCCGGCAGTCCAGGTCAAGCAGCGCCGGACGGGTCAGGGTGCGGTCGGCGATCGACTCGGTGTCGGTACCGGCGGCGAAACGGTCGAACTCGGCGATGATGTCCTCGATGTCCTCGGCACTCAACGTGATCGACGAGCGCAGGGCGAGGGTCTCGGCACCGTCGGGGCGGCGGCTCATCACCAGCAGCGCCACTGCGAGGATCGGCAGGATGAGCAGCAGACCCTGGAGGCGGAAGATCACCAGGACCGCCACGCAGGCGGCGAGGATGATGGCCAGAATCCACCTCTGACGGGGTGGTTCCGGCCGGATGAGCATCCTGTCGGGCATGTCGGGCCCCTAGTGTCCGCCGCAGCCGCAGCTTCCACCGCAGCCCCCACACCCGCCACCCGACATGGGCGAGAGCACGGAGGCGGTGAGCATCGCGGTGCCGGCGACGACGGAGCCCTTGGCGGGCAGCTCGGGGGCGTCGAGCAGGCACAGGTCGAAGGGGAACGCGCCGTCGACGGTCGCGTGGATGAAGCGCTGTCCGGTCAGCTGGTTGTGGCGGTACTCGGAGTCGAGGATCCGGGCGGAGAAGAAGGCGGAGGCATCCGGTGCGGCGGCACCGGAACCGGAGGTCACCAGCTGGGCGCCCTCGGAGACGATCTCACCGGTGATCTGGCCGGAGGCGGCCTCGTAGGCCTCGGGGGATTCGTAGGTGGTGGTCTCCAGCCCGAGGGCGGTGACGCCGACCTGCTGCCAGGTCTGGGTGGGGGCGTCGACAAGCAACGGGCCCTGGGCCAGGTTGCAGGTGATCGACGCCAGGACGGTGCCGTCCGGGGTGACGATCTCGCACAGTGCGAGGACGTCGTTGACCATGCTCACGTGGGCGAAGGTCTGGGTGACGGACTCGAAGCCGGCGAAGGTGGCGAACGGCTCGACGGCCAGGATGTTGATCTGGGCGCCCGAGGCGTCCGTGAACTGGATCAGCTGTCCGCCGCGGATCTCTCCGGCGACGACCAGCTGGTTGGTGGCGATGGCCGCTTCGACGGCGTCCTGCCAGCGGTCAAAACCCAGTCCGATGCTCTTCAGGTCGGTGCTCATGGTTGTTCATTCTACCGGCGCGGGGGTGGGGGAGAAATTCGCCCGCGGCACTTCCCCCGGAACGCAGGCGAGAGTAAGGTAAGGCTCGGCTAACACATTGCCGTTCCCTATGTGAGAACCAAGGAAACATGATGACCTGTCCGCTTTCCGACGCCCCCCGCCGCTGCCCCCTGCAACTGTGCGCCGTCGACCCCGATCTGCCCCGCCACGTGCGACGCCGCCTGGTGGAACTCGGCCTGTTCGGCGGCGCCGAACTCATGCTCGACCGCCGGGCCATCGGCGGGGCCTGCCTCATCTGCGTCGGCACCACCCGCTACGTGCTGGACAACCGGACAGCCTCCCGCCTCACCGTGGCGGCGCTGTAATGGCCGCCGTCTGCAACTGCCACGACGCGGCCCTGCGCTCGGCCCCCGCCGGCTCCCCGGTCATCGCCGTCGTCGGCGCCCCCAACTCGGGTAAATCGACACTGTTCAACGCGCTCACCGGCTCCCGCGTGCAGGAGGGCAACTGGCCGGGGACCAGTGTCGAGATCGCCCGTGGCACCTGGTCGGCTGGGCGGCCCCTCGACCTCATCGACCTGCCCGGCGCCTACTCGCTGGAACCGGCCAGCCCCGACGAGGCCTTCACCCGGGACATGCTGCTGGGCACCCCGCCCGACCTCGTCCTCGTCGCGGTCGACGCCACCGCCCTGGCCCGGGGCCTCTACCTCGTCTCCCAGTTACTCGAGCACGAGCTGCGCGTGCTCGTCGCGCTGACCAAGACCGACCTGGCACCCGACATCGACGCCTCCGTCCTCGAGCAGCGGCTCGGGGTGCCCGTCGTGGCGGTCAACCCCCGCCTGCGGCGCCGACTGGACGATCTCGCACCGGCCGTGGTCGCCGCTCTCGACACCCCGCCCACCCGCCTGCGCCAGGCCCCCTGGGGCGGAGAGCTCGACGCCGCCGAGGAGCGTTTCGGCTGGATAGCCTCGGTGGTGGAGGGGGTCGTGGATGAGCAGCCAGCGCGGACGTTCAGCGACCGAATCGACGCCGTCGCCCTGCACCCGGTCGCGGGCCCGGCGGTGTTCCTGGCGGTGATGTGGGCCGTGTTCCAGGCGACAACGACCGTCGCCGCGCCCCTCCAGGACCGCCTCGACGGGCTGTTCACCGGCCCCGTCACCGATGCGCTTCGCGCGCTGCCCCTGCCGCGCTTTCTGCAGGCCGTGCTTGTCGACGGCCTGGTCGCCGGCGTCGGGATGGTGTTCACCTTCGTGCCGCTCATGGCGTTGATGTTCCTGTGCCTGGCGGTGCTCGAGGACTCCGGGTACATGGCCCGGGCCGCCGTCGTCGCCGACCGCGTCATGCGTGCCATCGGCCTGCCCGGGCGCGCCTTCATCCCGCTCATCGTCGGGTTCGGCTGCAACGTGCCCGCCATCGCGGCGACCCGCATCCTGGGCAGGCGCGAACACCGGATCCTCACCGCGCTGCTCATTCCTTTCGCCTCCTGCACCGCGCGACTGACGGTGTACGTCATGCTGGCGACCACGTTTTTCCCCGAGAACGCGGGCACGGTCGTCTTCGCGATGTACCTCATCTCCGTGCTGCTCATCGTCGGGGTCGGGGTGCTCGTGCGACGGCTGCTGTGGCGCAGCTTCGGCTCCGAACCCCTGGTCATCGATCTGCCGCGCTATCAGCTCCCCGGCGCGCGCATGGTGGGGCAGGTGACCTGGATGCGGCTGGCCG
Source organism: Corynebacterium sp. (assembly GCF_030535495.1). Lineage (GTDB taxonomy): Bacteria > Actinomycetota > Actinomycetes > Mycobacteriales > Mycobacteriaceae > Corynebacterium. The sequence continues at coordinate 23,988 of NZ_JAUNRW010000004.1, read as the reverse complement.
GATTCCTCCGGACGGCTTCCACCATCATCGTGGCGTGCGTGACCGTCGTCTTCCTCCTGCAGGCCACGCCGGTGGTGTCCGGATACGGGTTCGCCGATGAGGACCTGCCCGTGGCGGAATCCGCCTACGGCGCCGTCTCCGAGGCCGTGGCCCCGGTGTTCGCGCCGGCCGGGTTCGGGTCGGGCGAGATCGCGGGGGCGCTCATCACCGGTTTCGTCGCGAAGGAGGCGGTCCTGTCCACCTGGGCGCAGACCTACCCGGACGAGGACCTGACTGTGGCCGTGACCCGCGATTTCCGCGACACCTCCGGTGGGCATCCGCGCGCCGCGGTGTGGGCCTTCATGATGTTCCTGCTGGCCTACACCCCGTGCGTGGCCACCCTGGCGGCCCAGCGCCGCGAGATCGGCCTGCGGTGGACCCTGGCGGGTGTGGGCATGCAGCTCGCCGTGGCCTGGGCCCTGGCGGTGGCCACCTTCCAGCTGCTGAGCACGGTGCTGTGATGGGGCCCGTCGCGCAGATCCGCGCCGCCGTGGAGGGCGGGGCGGTGACGACCACGGAGATCGCTACCGCCACCGGGCTCCCGGGCACCCTCGTCAATGCCGTGCTCCAGCACTTCCACCGCCCGGCCTCGTGCTCCTCCGCGGGATGTGCCGGCTGCCCCGCCGAGGCCGGCTGCGGCGGACCGGTGCTGTTCAACCCAGGTCCCGCGTGGAACAATGGCGGGAAATGACTGAACTTTCCCAGAACGACCCCAACAATCACGACGAACTGCTCGCCCGCGCCTTCCGCGACAACGCCCCGCAGCCGGAGACGCCGGAGGATCCGGGCACGGACCTCTCCGACCTGCTGACCCCCACCGTCGGCGAGCTCGACCTGGCCGAACGCAACCGCTTCCGCCGCGTCACCCGCGAGACGGACATCCGCTCCCACCACGCCGAGGACGTCACTGAGGTCGAGTACCGCAAGCTGCGCCTCGAGCAGGTCATCCTCGTCGGGGTGTGGACGGAGGGCACCTCCGCCGAGGTCGACGCGAACATGGCCGAACTCGCCGCGCTGGCCGAGACCGCCGGCGCCGAGGTCCTGGAGATGCTCTACCAGCGCCGCGACAAGCCGGACCCGGGCACCTACATCGGCTCCGGCAAGGTCAATGAGCTCAAAGACATCATCGCCGCGACCGACGCCGACACCGTCGTCTGCGACGGTGAACTCTCTCCCGGCCAGTTGGTCGCGCTGGAGACCGCGCTGAACACCAAGGTCATCGACCGCACCATGCTCATCCTCGACATCTTCGCCCAGCACGCGAAGTCCAAGGAAGGCAAGGCCCAGGTCTCGCTGGCGCAGATGGAGTACCTCTACACCCGCGTGCGTGGCTGGGGTGGCAACCTCTCCCGCCAGGCCGGCGGCCGTGCCGGTTCCAACGGCGGCGTCGGTCTGCGTGGTCCCGGTGAGACCCGCATCGAGGCGGATCGTCGTCGTCTGCGCCAGGACATGGCCAAACTGCGCCGCGAGCTCGCCGGAATGAAGACGGCCCGTGAGATCAAGCGCCAGCGGCGGCAGGAGTCGACGATCCCGCAGATCGCCATCGCCGGCTACACCAACGCCGGCAAGTCCTCGCTCATCAACGCGCTCACCGGCGCCGGTGTGCTCGTGGAGGACGCGCTGTTCGCCACCCTCGATCCGACGACCCGGCGCGCCGAGCTGGCCGACGGCCGCGCCGTCGTCTTCACCGACACCGTCGGCTTCGTCCGCCACCTGCCCACACAGCTCGTCGAGGCCTTCAAGTCGACGCTGGAGGAGGTGCTGGCCGCCGATCTGGTGCTCCACGTCGTCGACGGCTCGGACCCCTTCCCGCTCAAGCAGATCGAGGCCGTCAACAAGGTCATCTACGACATCGTCAAGGAGACCGGCGAGGACGCTCCGCCGGAGATGATCGTGGTGAACAAGATCGACCAGGCCGATCCGCTGGTGCTCGCCGAGCTGCGCCACGCCGTCGACGACGCGGTCTACGTCTCCGCCGCCACCGGCGAGGGGATCAAGGACCTCGAGGCGCGCATCGAGCTCTTCCTCAATTCCCTGGACGCGCATCTGCAGCTGCTCGTCCCCTTCACCCGCGGTGACATCATCTCGCGCCTGCACGAGTACGGCACCGTGCGCTCGGAGGAATACACCGCCGAAGGCACGCTTATCGACGTCCGCCTGCCCCAGTCCATGGCCCGGGAGCTGGCGGAGTTCCGGGTGGAGGCTTAGGAGTCCTCCTCCCCGGTACGCCGGGCTCCCCAGGCGAAGAGCCGGTTGAAGGCCCAGCGCGCCGTCGAGAAGACCACGAACAGCACCACCCACGACACGGCGAGCATCCACACCATCGCGATCCACCCGCCGCCCTCCTGCCCGTACCAGAACCAGGCGGCGAGCATCGCCCCGATGGTGGCGAAGACGAGCACGCCGTCGCGGCCGAAGGCGAATGGTCGGGTGTCGGGTTCCATGCTTATCGACGCTACTGTGTAACCGTGACCCACAACAGCCTCGGTTGGACCGTCCACGGTGACGGTCGGAAAATTGCCCCCGGCGCGGTCGTCGCCCCCGACGAGCGCCTCAGCTGGCCCCGCACCATCGGCATCGGCATGCAGCATGTCGTGGCGATGTTCGGCGCCACCCTTCTCGTGCCCACCCTGACGGGATTCCCCGTCAACACCACCCTGTTGTTCTCGGGTCTGGGCACGATGATCTTCCTGCTCATCACCCGCAACCGCCTGCCCTCCTACCTGGGGTCGTCGTTCGCCTTCATCGCTCCGCTCATCGCCAGCCAGCAGTACGGGCCCGGGGCCCAGATCGGTGGCGTGCTGGCGGCCGGTGTCGTGCTCATGGCGGTGGGATTCATCGTCAAGGCGGCCGGGCGCCGGGTGATCGACGCGGTGATGCCGCCGGCGGTCACGGGTGCGATCGTCGCGCTCATCGGCCTCAACCTGGCTCCGGTGGCCACGAGCAACTTCCAGGAGCAGCCGGTGGTGGCGGCGGTGACGATGGTGGCCATCCTGGTGTGCACCGTGGCCGGCCGTGGCATGGTCGCCCGGCTGGGCATTCTCATCGGCGTGGTGGTCGGTTGGCTTTTCGCCACGTTCACCGGCAGCCTCGCCGAGGGGGCGGGTCAGACCATCCGCGACGCCGCCTGGATCGGGCTGCCCGAGTTCCACACCCCGGAATTCCATCTCTCCGCCATTCTGGTGACGCTGCCGGTGGTCATCGTGCTCGTGGCGGAAAACGTCGGTCACGTCAAGGCGGTCTCGGAGATGACGGGCAAGAACCTCGATGATCTGGCCGGTGACGCCCTGGTGGCCGACGGTCTGGCGACCACCCTGGCCGGTTCCTTCGGCGGCTCCGGCACCACCACCTACGCGGAGAACATCGGCGTCATGGCCGCCACCCGCGTCTACTCCACGGCCGCCTACTGGGTGGCCGCGGCCACCGCGATCGCCCTGGCGTTCATCCCGAAGTTCGGGGCGCTCATCTTCACCATCCCGACCGGGGTGCTGGGCGGGGCGACCATCGTGCTCTACGGGCTCATCGGCATGCTGGGTATCCGCATCTGGCAGGACAACAAGGTCAACTTCAACAATCCGGTCAACCTGACGGCGGCCGCGGTGGCGCTGGTGGCGGGTATCGGCAACCTGACCTTGAGCATCGGCAGCGTCGAACTGGAGGGCATCGCGTGGGGTTCGGCGGGCATCATCATCGCCTATCCGCTGCTCAAGTGGCTCTACATCCGCGTCGGTGAAGGCAAGACCGCGAAGTTCTACAATTAAGGGGCATGACCCAAGAAATCAGCCTCCCCGCCCACGCGATCATCGCGATCCGCGAAACGATTGCCACCGCCGAGATGCCCGCGTTCTTCGACCGGGTGTATACCCGTCTCGGTGACGTCCTGGCGGCCTCCGGAGCCCACCCGGCCGGCCCGGCCCGCGCCTACTACCACACCCCACTGACAGACACCGTGGACGTCTCGGCCGCGTTTCCGCTGCCTGCAGAACAGGTCGCAGCGGTGGAGGCCGAGGCCCCGGACCTGGTGCACCACCTTCCGGACGTCACCGCCCTGACGATGCGCCACCACGGTGCTTACGACTCACTCGGGAACACGTGGCAGGAACTGGTGGAGGCGGCCACAGCGACGGGGCGGGAGATGGGGCCGTTGTGCTGGGAGGAGTACGTCACCGAACCCTCCCCGGAGGCCGATCCGGCGGACATGATCACCGACCTCTACGTCACCTTGGCCTGATCCGGCGATTTTCGTCACAAACCACCACGCGGTTGCTCGGTGGGACCGACCTGTTACCCGCCTCCGGTGGTAGAACGGTAGGCATGCGTGTTCCTGTGTATCTCGCCGTCTCCAAGGACGACTACCTCCACCTGACGGTGACCCCGGACCGGGTGGCGGTCGTCGATAAGCTCATTGAGGCAGGGGACAACCCCACCCTGCGCCTGAGCGATGAATGGTTCATCCTCGATGAGGATCTGGTACTCACCCATGCTGAGCCCGCCCTCAACGGCGGCGAGATGTGGCAGTACAAGCCGACGCGCAATGCGTTGGCCCCGGTGCAGGTGACCATGATCGCGCGGGCGCTCAGTGAAGTCGGCGAGCTGACGTACTCCCATGATCTGCCGCCGCTGCAGAAGTTCTTCGCGGAGGCCGCGCAGCGGCACGACGCCATCATCATCGCCTACCAGTAGACACAGAAAACGCCTCCCGACCAGCACGGTCGGGAGGCGTCGGTCGGACCCGGATCAGTTGTCCAGATCAGACTCGATGAGGGCGGCGATCTTCTCGACGGCCTCAGCGTTGTCGGACGTGACGGTGACCTCGTCGCCCTTCTCGGCGCCGAGGGCCATGATCATGAGGGAGGAGGCGGCGTCGGCCTCTTCGCCGTCGTCGTCGCCGACGAGGGTGAGGATGATGTCGTCGTCGTACTCGCTGGCAGCGTCAGCGACGATGGCGGCGGGGCGGGCGTGCAGGCCCACTGCGGAGCCGACGGTCACGGTCTTGGAAGCCATGGGGGTCCTTTCGATCTAAGGGGTGATGTAGGCCAGTTTAGGCATCGACTGTGGCTGCTGCCACTGCGCGCGAGGGCCAGAACTGTTTCAGGGCGATGACCGCCACCGCGGAGACCACGGTGCCTGCCACAACGGCGGCCAAAAAGCCCCACCACGGGTCGATGGCGAAGAGGACGAACACGCCGCCATGCGGGGCGCGGGAGCCCACCGCAAGGGCCATCGAGAGCGCACCGGTGACCGCGCCACCGGCCATCATCGAGGGAATGACACGCAGCGGGTCGGCGGCGGCGAAGGGGATCGCACCCTCGGAGATGAAGGACAGCCCCAGCAGCCAGGCGGACTTGCCGTTCTCACGCTCCGCGGGGGTGAACAGCTTCTGGCGCAGGAGGGTGGCCACCGACAGTGCGATCGGGGGGACCATACCGGCGGCCATGACGGCGGCCATGATCTGCATGGAGGCGACGTCACCGGTGGACAGGCCGGCGGTGGCGAACAGGTACGCGGCCTTGTTCACCGGGCCGCCGAGGTCAAAGCACATCATGAGGCCGAGGATGATGCCCAGCAGTACCGCAGAGGAGCCGGACATCGACGACAGCCACTCGGTCAGGCCCGACATGATGCCCTCCAGCGGGCGTCCCAGCAGCAGGAACATGAGCAGGCCCACGGTCAGGGAGGTCAACAGCGGGATGATCACCACCGGCATGAGCGAGGTGAGGATCCGGGGAACCTTCCACGAGGCGATCCAGTAGGCGATGAGGCCCGCGAGGATGCCGGTGACCAGGCCGCCGATGAAGCCGGCGCCGATGAGCACGGAGATGGCGCCGCCGACGAAGCCGGGGGCGATGCCGGGCCGCCCCGCCAGGGCGTAGGCCGTGTAACCCGACAGCGCCGCGACGATGAATCCCATCGCCATCTGCCCGGTGGCAAACAGCACCGCACCGAGATACAGCGCGAGACCGGAGCGGTCGAAGGTGACGGGGGCGCCGTCGACAAGCACGTCGTTACCGGGCAGATTGCCCAGGGAATGCTGCAGCGCGATGGCCTGCCAGCCGCCGGCCATGTCGTAGCCGCCGACGAGGAAGCCCAGAGCGAGGAGCAGGCCGCCCGCCGCGACGAAGGGGATCATGTAGGAGACACCGGTCATGACGGCCTGTTGGATGCGTCGGGGCCAGCTCAGCTCCTGCTTCTTCTCTCCTGCCGACGCCGTTCCGCTCACTCGCCGTGCCTGCGGATCGCGGGCGGCCGCGAGGGCCTCGTCGATCATGACGGCGGGCTCGTTGATGGCCCGCTTGACGGGGGATTCGATGACGGGTTTGCCGGCGAAACGTGCGCGGTCGCGCACACCCACATCGGTGGCGAAGATGACGGCGTCGGCTCGCCGAATGAGATCCGGGTCGAGGGCCTCGGTGGACGAGGATCCCTGCGTCTCCACGTGTACCTCGACATCCTCGCGGGCCTGCGCGGTCTGGGTGAGGGAATCGGCGGCCATGTAGGTGTGCGCGATGCCGGTGGGGC
>NZ_JAUNRW010000004.1:0-17330 GCF_030535495.1 Corynebacterium sp. | reverse complement strand
GCGGTCTGGGTGAGGGAATCGGCGGCCATGTAGGTGTGCGCGATGCCGGTGGGGCAGGCGGTCACCGCGACGATGGTCGCCTTCGCCTTCGCCGGCGGCGTGGTGGTGGCGGGAATATCCCCGATGACCTCGTCGACGGCCGCGGTGACCTCCTCCGGTGTGCGCGCGGTGCGCAGACGTTCGCGGAAGTCTCCGCGCACCAGGGCCCGGGCCAGCTTGGAGAGGATCTTCAGGTGCGCCTTGCCGCCACCCTCTGGTGCGGCGATAAGGAAGACGAGTTCGGCGTCGCCGTCCGGGCCACCGAAATCGACGGGTCGGGCGAGACGGGCGAAGGCCAGGGTGGGGGAGGAGACGGCGGCCGAACGACAGTGGGGGATGGCGACGCGCCCGGGCACCCCGGTGGGGTTCTGGGACTCGCGCTCGAGAGCGGCGTCGGCCAGCCGGGTGGCGTCCTTGGCGCGGCCGGCGGCATGGACGACCTGTGCCAGTGCGGTGATGACGTCGGTGGTGTCGGCACCGAGATCGACGTCGAGGCGAACCAGGTCAGCAGAGATGACGGACATGTGTTTCCTTGAGATTCAGTTGTGTGGGGGAGGGAAGGGTGGTGCCGGGCAGTGCGGTGGCGGCCGTGCCGTAGGCGACGGCACGGGCGAGGCAGCCCGCGGGATCAACGCCCTCGGCGCGTGCCATGAGATAACCGGCCAGGGAGCTGTCACCGGCGCCGACGGTGGACTGCACCTCGACGGGTGGGGGCGTGGCGAACCAGGCGCCGAAGGAGGTCACCAGCACCGCCCCGGCGGAGCCGAGGGTGACCAGAATTTCTTCGATGCCACGGTCGATGACGATCCGGGCCGCGTCGACGACTTCCGAGAGGTCACCGCGGGCGGCCGCGTCCTCCATGGCCTGTCCGTCTCGGCCCACGAGCTGCCCGAGTTCGAGGCCATTCGGTTTGATCAACGTCGGCGCGGCCACCTCCAGCCCCGCACCCAGGGCGCGCATGGCCTTGTCTGAGGTGTCCACGGCAATGTGGATGTCCGGGTATGTCTGTTTCGCGGCGGCGATGAGCGAGGTGTACCAGTCGTCGGGCACGCCGGGCGGTAGGGAACCGGACATCACCAACCAGGAGGCGTTGCCGGCCAGCCGGAGCACCGTGTCCTCGATGACGCGGAGGGTGGCCGGTTCGATGGTGGCACCGTGACCGTTGAACTTCGTGGTCGTGCCGTCCGGTTCGGTGACGGTGGTGTTGATGCGTACTCCCTCGGCGACCGGAATCGAATGGAAGGGGATACCCGCCTGCCGGGCCAGTGCCACGAAGGGGTCGTTGCTGTCTGCCGGGAACAACGCCAGGCTCAACTTCTCGGCCAGGGTGAGCGCGTGGGTGACGTTGACCCCCTTCCCGCCGGCGACCTGTGACATCGCGGCGGGGCGGTGTACGAGACCCCGGCGGAGCCTGTCTGCCAACTGCATCGTGGCGTCGATGCTCGGGTTGAGGGTCAAGGTGAGAATCACTGTGGGCTCCCTGTCCGTCGTGTCCGTTCGGAAAATCTGCAGCCCGCGTCGTCGCTTCCGGGGTCGTGCGTGTGTCCCGTGGGCGTGGATGCGCCCTGAGCTGGATCAATCTTAAGGTTTGAGCAGCCGGAGATAGAACTGTGGGAGCGCAACGGCGACCAAGCGAGGCTGAGACAATGAACTGCGTCACAATCTATGTCTGTTTGTGTCCTAATCATTGCCCGGATATGCCTGAAAGTCAAGGTGGACGTGTCTGTATCGTTGCTAAACCGTGGATTTTATGGTGTTCTGGGAGTCACACGACCTCTGAACTGTGAGATGGGATAAAAAGTCATGGCTGCTGAATCCACGTCCATCAAGGGCACCGGCGTTGTCGCCGGAATCGCCTACGCCCCCGCCATCTGGGTCCATGCCCGGCCTGAACTTCCGGAGTCCGGGGCGACCATCGCCGAGGACGCCCGAGAGGCCGAGTTCGAGCGTTTCACCGTGGCAGCCGACACCGTCGCGAAGCGTCTCGACGCGCGCTCCGAGACCGTGGAGGGGGCCGCCGCCGAGGTGCTCAAGGCAACGGTCGGCATGGTCAATGACCGCGGTTGGCGCAAAGCGGTGAAGAAGAACGTCTCCTCCGGACACCCCGCCGACTACGCCACCGTCGCCGCCACGCAGAAGTTCGTGGACATGTTCGAGGCTGCCGGAGGTCTCATGGCGGAGAGGACCACGGATCTGCGCGACATCCGGGACCGCGTCATCGCCGAACTGCGCGGTGAGGACGAGCCGGGCCTGCCCGAGATCACCTCGGAGAAGGTCCTGTTCGCCGATGACCTCTCGCCCGCCGATACCGCCACCCTCAATCCGGACCTGGTGGTGGCACTGGTCACCGAGCTGGGCGGGCCCACCAGCCACACCGCCATCATCGCGCGCCAGCTCGACGTGCCGTGCATCGTCGCCGCCGGCAAGCCCATCTACGAAATTCCGACCGGCGATCCGGTGCTTATCGACGGCGCCAGCGGCACCATCACCCTCGACGCCGATGAGGAGTCCGCCCGCGCCGCCGTCGCCTCGTCCCGGGAGCGGGCAGCGATCGTCGCCCAGTGGAGGGGCCCCGCCCAGACCAAGGACGGCCACCGCGTGCAGTTGCTGGCGAATGTGGCAGACGGCCAGGCCGCCCGCGTGGCCGCCGATACGCAGGCCGAGGGAATCGGCCTCTACCGCACGGAGATGAGCTTCCTCTCCGCGTCCAAGGAGCCCACCGTGGACGAGCAGGCCGCGGTGTACAAGAAGGTCTTCGACGCGTTCCCGACGTCCAAGGTGGTCATCCGCACCCTGGATGCGGGATCGGACAAGCCCATCGCCTACGCCAACATGAAGGATGAGGAGAACCCGGCACTCGGTGTCCGTGGTCTGCGCATCGCCTGGGGCAATGACGGCATCATGGTGCGCCAGCTCGACGCCATCGCGCAGGCCGCCGAAGGCCGTGGCGAGGAGGCTCCCACCTGGGTCATGGCCCCCATGGTGGCGCGTGAGCGCGAGGCCAAGTGGTTCGCGGAACTGTGCCGCGAGCGCGGCCTGACCCCGGGCGCCATGATCGAGGTTCCGGCCGCCGCCATCATGGCCGACCGCATCATGCCCCACCTGGACTTCGTCTCCATCGGCACCAACGATCTCACCCAGTACACGATGGCGGCTGACCGACTGTCGCCGTCTCTGGCCTACCTCACCGATCCCTGGCAGCCTGCGGTGCTGCGCCTGGTCAAGGAGACCTGCCGGGTCGGCGAACTCACCCAGACCCCGGTCGGCGTCTGTGGCGAGGCTGCCGCGGATCCGAAGCTGGCCTGCGTGCTGGCCGGTCTCGGCGTGACGTCACTGTCCGCGGCCTCGACCGCCGTCGCCGGGGTGGGCGCTCAACTGGCCGATCTCGACCTCGCGCAGTGCCAGGAGGTGGCAGAGGCGGTGCTCAACGCCTCGGGGGCCACCGCTGCGCGGGAGATCGCGGCGAAGATGATCCTCGGCTAGCCAGACACACCGACGCTCCCGTCCCTCCTTAGTAGGTGGGCGGGAGCGTCATCGTGTGGTGGTCAATCCTCGGCGATGATGACATCGACCTCTCGTTCGCGCAGTGCGCTGATGAACGACTCGGGTGCGGAGGGATCGGTGATGACGACATCGATGTCGTCGATGCCGGCGAAGCTGACAAGGTAATCCGTACCCAGCTTGGTGGAGTCACACAACACGACCACCTTGTGGGCGTTGGTGACCATCGCAGATTTGATGGCGGCTTCCTGAGCGTCCGCAGTGGACAGGCCGTGATCGAGGGTGAGGGCGTTGGTACCGATGAACGCGACGTCAGCCCGCATGAGCGCCAGCGTGCGCAGGGCGGTGTCACCCACCACGGCCTGCGTGATGGCGCGGACGGATCCGCCCAGCAGCTGCACCTCGTTGAGGCCGCGGGTGGCCAGATTGAGGGAGATCGGCAGGCTGTTGGTGACAATCGACCACTGGGGGGCGGTCGGTTGTTCGGCGATGAGATCAGCCAACGTGCTGATGGTGGAACCGGAGTCGAGGAAAAGACCCCCGTGCGGATCCGGGAGGTAGCGCAGCGCCGCGCGCGCGATGGCGGACTTGGCGGTAGGCGCCGAGCGGAAGCGGGCGTCGAGTGAGAACTCGGTCGTCTGGAAGGTCTGGCTGGCGACGGCGCCACCGTGGACGCGATGGACGACACCCTCGCGGTCCAGCACGGCAAGATCACGACGAATGGTCTCAGCCGTCACATCGAATCGATTGGCCAATTCCGTGACATTGACCCGCCCCTCGACGGCGGTGAGGGAGGCGATCTGTCGTCTCCGCTCTTCTGCGTACATGGCGTCTCCTCTGGCTCCCTGTCCGTGGGAAACGGACATCCGGGAATGTCCGTTTCTGCCATTGTCGCAAATTTCCGCTGCGAAGGTCTGATGTTTGCCGGTGTCCTGCATGTACGGGGGCGAAACGAAACGCGAACGGGCATAGTTCACGGCCGACCATGAGGCCGTGACATGCCCGTTCGCGTGGGAAGCTGTGGCTCTGCGCGGCGCGCAGTGTCCGATCCAGCGGGGGTGGTGACCGGAGGGTCAGAGCTTGCGGAACACGGACACGATCTTGCCCATGATCTCCGCCTGGTCACCCGGGATGGGGGAGAAGTCCTCGTTGTGGGGCAGTAGCCAGACGCCGGTGGAGTCCTTGTGGAATTCCTTGGCGGTGGCCTCTCCGTCGATAAGCGCTGCGACGAACTCGCCCTGCTCAGCCACCGGCTGAGAACGGACGACGACCCAGTCGCCGTGCAGGATGCCGGCATCGCGCATGGACTCGCCGTCGATCTGCAGCATGAACAACTCCCCGTCCCCGACCAGGTCCGCCGGCAGCGGGTAGTAGTCCTCGACGGTCTGCTCGGCCAACATCGGCGAACCTGCGGCGATCCGACCGAGCACCGGGATGAAGTTCGCCGGGCTCGCATCCTCCGGAGCCGAAGCCGTCTTGGGGGCAGCCTTGCGGCCGGGCTTGCGGGAGGATTCCGTCGAGGGCAGCGTGCGCACGTCAACAGCACGGGGCTTGTTCGGGTCGCGGCGCAGGAAACCCTTCTTCTCCAGCTGCTTGAGCTGATAGGCCACCGACGATGTCGACTGCAGGCCGGCGGCATCACCGATCTCGCGGATGCTCGGCGGGTAACCACGCAGGACAACAGCGTCCCGGATGACCTCGAGGATGCGGCGCTGTCGATCGGAGAGGGAGGACGGATCCGGCTTTCCGGTGGGGATGGGGGTGGAGGGTGTCATGGTCGTGTGCTCCTTGTCGGGGCTGGAGTGTGGGCGTCAGACGCGGTAGGGCGAACCGGGTTCGGATGGCGAGGTCTGACTGTGCCATCGGCCTGATACATGTCTACCACGTCCTGGTACGAATGTTCGACTATTTCTCCGTGTGTGGACAAAGTTTCGAACGACTGCTATAAATCGAACATAGCAGCTAGTTCGAACATCTGAACGGTACGGCTGTTCGAGCGTGTCGGACCCACCCGATATTCTCACCGCAGACATCGAAAGGAAACCGTCATGACTATCTTCATCAACGACTCCCGTGCAGGTGGCAGCGCCCCCCGTATCCAGGCTTCGCGTGTTCCCGCCGCCGCGGTCTGGGAACCTTCCGGTTACCTCGAGGGTAGCGCGGAGCAGCGCGGTGTTCGAACCCTCCAGCCCGCTGATCGAACGCAGCGACGCATATCTGATCCCGTCCTGGCGTCATCCAATGCCACGTGGAGGGAGCGTTCACGGCGTCGCCGTGACACCTGGATGACCTACCTGGTCGGCGCTCTGTTCGGTAGCGCTCTTATCGGTGCAGCCCTGGTGGGGGAAGCCTCCGACCCGGCGTCCGCACCTTACTCCGCGACTCATGTGCCGGTGGTCGAGGCGCGCTAGGGATAGCGGGGGTCGGACCGGACAGGAGTAGGATCGGGGGCGCTTCATCTCCTGCTCCCGGCCTGAGGAAAGGTGTCGTCAGCGCGCCGTGTACTGCCCGTTCTGCCACCACGACCATTCGCGCGTCATCGATTCGCGCATCATCGACTCCGGTGCCTCCATCCGCCGTCGTCGCGAATGCACCGCCTGCGAAGGGCGCTTCACCACCATCGAGAAGGCTGTCCTTCTGGTGATCAAGCGCAACGGGGTGACTGAGCCCTTCAGCCGCGACAAGGTGGTACTCGGAGTGCGCCGCGCCTGCCAGGGTCGGGATGTCTCCGACGACGCCCTCAAGCGCCTGGCACAGGAGGTCGAGGAAACGGTTCGTTCACACGGCAGTTCCCAGGTCAACGCCAACGACATCGGCCTGGCCATCCTGGAGCCGCTGCGAGTCCTCGACGAAGTCGCCTATCTGCGCTTTGCCTCCGTGTACAAGTCCTTTGAATCGGCAGAGGACTTCGAATCAGAGATTCGCCTCATGCGCCGTCGGGCCCGCGAGGACGCCACCGCTCTCGACGGCTGAGTCAGGCGGAGGCGACCGTCAGCGGAGCTTGTCCACCGCCTTCTGGATTCGACGCAGGGATATGGGACGCGCGGTTCCCAGCCGTTGTGCAAACAGACTGACGCGCAGCTCTTCCACCATCCAGCGAATGTCCTTGGCCTCGCGGGTTTTTTCCCTGCCGGCCGGCAGCTTGGCCAAGCGCAGACGCAGGTACGACAGCGCCTCCTCCACCTCGTCCTGGCGGTCGGCGTCCTTGTCCGGGTCCTGGGCCATCTCCTCCAGACGGATGCGCATGGCCTGGAGGTAGCGCGGCAGATGGCGGAGGTGGGCGGCACCGTGGACGGTGACGGCATTGCGGGGAAGCAGGAAGTCCAGCTGTGCCCGCATGTCGTCGATGGCCTCGCCACTCCACCGGCTCAGTTCCTCGGCCACCGACTGGTACTCGATGAGGGCCGGCGCGAGAGAGACCACCGTGCGACGGACGGCACCCGGAACCTCGGGTGCCACCTTCTGGCGTAGCTGATCGAACTCCTCCGGGGAGCGCACCGGCCCGCCGTGGGTGATCATGAGGTCGCGGATGGCAGCCACCCGGGCATCCTCCACCAGGCCGGCGGCACCGCCGTGCGGATAGTTGTCGACGGCGACCCGCTGCTGGAGGGGCAGCCCCTTCGTCATCTGTGCGGCATTGACCGTGATGTCACGCAGCAGCAGGGTGAGCGTGGCGGTCATCATGGAGGCATCGGCGGCCGCCCTGGTGGGGTGGACCCGAATCTCCACCCCGTCCTTGGTGGCCACCAGTGCCGGGTAGGCGGTGACCTCGTGGCCGTCGACGACGGTACTCACTTCCTCGGCTACCGTGCCGAGAGATTCAGCGGTCCAGGTCGGAACAGCCTTGGCCTCCGAGGAGCGCGACACCTTACTCACCGACGAGGTGATGGATCCGGCCTGACGCTTGACCAGGGCGGCGAGGTCCTTGTCGGCGTCGATGACCTTGCCGCGCTTGTCGACAGCACCAAAGGTCATCTTGAGGTGGGCCGGCAGGGCAGCGGGACGGAAGTCGTCCGTTGTAATGTGGCGCCCGCCCATGGCGTGTAGGACCTGCGTGAACTGCTCGACCAAGGATCCCTCATAGGGGATGAGGCGCGGGAGCGCACGGGCCGCCACGTCCGGCGCGGGAACCACAGCCCGCCGCTTGTCCTTCGGCAGGGTGCGGATGAGCTCGGTGAGCAGCTCCTCCCGCAGGCCGGGGACCAGCCAGTCGAAACCCTCGCGGTCCATGCCGGCCAACAGGGGAACCGGCACGAGGATGGTCACTCCGTCCTGGGGATGGCCGGGCTCGAAACGGTACTCCAGGTCATAGACGATGCTGCCCTTGCGCCAGCGGTCGGGGAAGGCCTCCTCGGTGATCGACTCGGCCTCGTCCCCCAGCAGTGACTCCGGATCGAAGTCGAGGAGGTCGGGGTTGTCCTGACGTTGCTTCTTCCACCACGAGTCGAAGTGCCGTCCGGTGGTGATGGAGGCGGGCAGGCGGGAGTCGTAGAAGTCGAAGAGCGCCTCTTCGTCGATGACCAGGCCACGACGTCGGGCCTTGTCCTCGATCTCCGCGGCAGCCTCGAGCTTGTCCACATTGGAGTGGAAGAACGTGTGGTGCGTGGTCCAGTCACCCTCGATAAGCGCGTGCCGGATGAACATGTCCCGCGCGGCCTCTGCATCGACGCGGTGGTAGGGCACGATCCGGTCGGCGACGATCGTCACGCCGTAGAGCGTCGATTTCTGGTGGGCGATGGCTGAGGCGCGCTTGCGGGACCACGTCGGCTCGGAGTGCTGGTGCTTGAGCAGGGGACCGGCGAGCTTTTCCACCCAGGCGGGTTCGATCTTGGCCACATCGCGTGCCCACAGGCGCGAGGTCTCGACGAGTTCGGCGGCCATGAGAAACTCCGGGGGCTTCTTCGCCAGGGAGGATCCGGGGAAGACCATGAAACGGGTGCCGCGCGCGCCCTTGAACTCTCGGCTGTTGCCGTCCCGGGAGCCGATGTGGGAGAGCAATCCGGACAGCAGCGACTGGTGGATCGCGTCCGCGCTGCGCTCGCCGGCGACCTCGTTACGGGTGGACCAGCCGAGCTGGCGGGTGACCTCGCGGAGCTGGCGCACCAGGTCGTACCACTCGCGGATGCGCATGTAGTGGAGGAATTCGGCCTTCATGCGGCGGCGGAAGGCGTTGCCGGAGAGATCATCACGCGACTGGTTGATGTAGTCCCACAGCTTGAGGGAGCTGAGGAAATCGCTGGTGGTGTCCTTGAAGCGGGCGTGCTTCTGATCGGCCTGCGCCTGCTGCTCCAGGGGGCGTTCGCGCACGTCCTGAATGGTCATGGAGGCGACGATGACGATGACGGCGTCGAGCTCACCGAGGCGGTTGGCCTCCACCAGCATGCGGGCCATACGCGGATCGACGGGGAGGCGGGCGATGTCCCGGCCGGTCTGGGTGAGCACGGGCTGGCCGTCGCGTTCCTCGTCGGTGAGCGCCCCGAGTTCGTGGAGGAGGAGCAGGCCGTCGCGGATGGCACGGTTCTCCGGCGCCTGGACGAAAGGGAACTCGGCGATGTCGCCGAGGCGCATGAGAGCCATCTGGAGGATGACGCTGGCCAGGTTGGTCCGCAGGATCTCCGGGTCCGTGAACAAGGGGCGGGATTCGAAGTCCTCCTGCGAGTACAGGCGGATGGCGATGCCGTCGGCGACACGACCACAACGCCCCGAGCGCTGGTTCGCCGAGGCCTGGGAGATCGGCTCGATCGGCAGGCGTTGGACCTTGTTGCGGGTGGAGTAGCGCGAGATACGCGCGGTGCCGGTGTCGACCACGTAGCGGATGCCGGGCACGGTGAGCGAGGTTTCCGCGATGTTGGTCGACAACACGATGCGGCGTCCCGAGTGCGGTTGGAACACCCGGTGCTGTTCCTGGTTGGACAACCGTCCGAACAGCGGGGTGACCTCCACTGACTTCCACCTGCGCCCCTCGATGGCCTCCATGGCGTCGCGGATGTCGCGCTCGCCGGGGAAGAAGCAGAGGATGTCGCCGGGGCCCTCGAGCATGAGTTCCTCACACGCCTCGCACAGCGCGTCGAGGGGGTCCTGGTCGATGACCTTGCCGTCGCGCTCAAACTCCATGGGACGGTAGCGGATCTCCACGGGGAAGGTGCGCCCCGAGACCTCGATGATGGGGGCCGGTTCACCGTCGGGGGAGGCGAAATGGCGGGCGAAGGACTCCGGGTCGATCGTGGCGGAGGTGATGATGACCTTGAGATCCGGTCGCTTCGGCAGCAACCTGCGCAGGTATCCGAGAATGAAATCGATGTTGAGGGAACGCTCGTGGGCCTCGTCGATGATGAGGGTGTCGTAGGCGTTGAGGAAGCGGTCGCGCTGCATCTCGGCGAGGAGGATGCCGTCGGTCATGAGCTTGACGGCGGAGGTGGGGGAGACGCGGTCGTCGAAACGAATGGCGTAACCGACGGTCTCGCCGATGTCCTGGCCGAGCTCCTCGGCGATGCGCTCGGCGACGGTGCGCGCGGCGAGGCGACGCGGCTGGGTGTGCCCGATGAGGCCGCGACGACCGCGGCCCAGGTCGAGGCAGATCTTCGGGATCTGCGTCGTCTTACCGGAGCCGGTCTCACCGGCGATGATGACCACCTGGTTGTTCTCGATCGCCTCGGCGATATCGTCGCGACGCGCCGAGACGGGCAAGGCCTCGGGGTAGGTGATGGAGGGGATGGCGGCGTCGATAAGCGCCTGCTTATCGACGGCCCGCTCCAGGTCCGCCGCAATCGCGGCGAGGGCCTGCGGCGCGCGCGCCTTGTGCAGACGGCGGCGGAAGGAGCGTTCGTCGATAAGCGAGACGTCCTGGAGACGGGCGTAGAGATCTTCACGGGTAGTCATGACTGACGCCTCATCCTACAGTCTGTCCGGCTGTGGCCTATCGTGGTGCGCATGACTAACCCGCACGATCCCGAGAACCAGTCGGACAACCCCTACCCGTCCTACCCCTCGACCCCGCATCCGGAGGACTCACCCGGCTACGGCAGCCAGCCCTACCAGGGCTACCAGGGCTATGCCGGTTATTCCGGGACCCCGGGTGCTGCGGGATCCCAGGGGCAGACCACCGGTGACGGCAAGGTGCGTCCGATGGAGGCCGTCGGCTGGGGATTCCGGCAGACGTTCCGCAACTGGCACGTGTGGATCATCGGCATGCTGCTGCTGATCGTCTCCGCCATCGCCTTCTCGTTTATCACCGGCGCGGTTTTCGGCACCAATGCCGCAGATCCGGCCGCTCAACTGAGCCCGGGCTACCAGGTCTCGCAGGTGGTGATGTGGGTGATCTACGGCGCGCTGTCGGTCTTCATCTATCACGCCACGCTGCGGCAGGTGGACAAGGACAAGATCGGCTGGGGCGACTTCGGCGGCAACGTGAACTTCTGGCCGTCGTTCGGCGTGCTGGTGGTCCTGCAGGTGGCCTCCGGCCTCGTGTTCTCCGCCGTCCTGATCCCGCTGATGATGGGCGGCACCGAGATCGCCGACGCCCAGATGGCCTCCCAGGACGAGGCGCTCGCCGTCCTGGCCCAGCTGTTCGCGGCGCTGGGCATCGTCATGGTGCTGGCGCTGCTGATCTCCCCGCTGACGATGTTCATGGTCTGGTACGCCGTCGACCGGCGCGCCAGTTTCGGCGGTTCCTTCGGCGCCGGCTTCCGGGCCGGAGCCCGCAACTACCTGACGCTGCTGCTGTTCAGCCTGCTCGCGGGCCTGGCCGCGCTGGTGCTCACACTGATCACCTTCGGTCTGGCGATGATCATTGTCGCCCCGGCTCTGACGCTGGCGCAGGCCTACATGTTCCGCCAGGCCGCGCAGGGCCCGTTGCCCGCGCGGCAGCCCGCCTAGGACGTCGAAACGGCCCGCAGGGAGTTGTGGAAGGCCGCGGTGACCATGTCGCCGAGGGCCTGGAACTCCTCGAGGCGGGAGCTGGAGTTGCGGAACACCAGCCCGATCTGGCGGGAGGCGGTGACGTCCTCGCGGAAGGTGGCCATCGCCAGCCCGGGGCGGTGGCACTCGGTCTCCACGGCGGAGACGGGGACCAGGGTGGCGCCGAGCCCGGCGGCGACCAGCTGCATGATCGTCGTCAGCGAGGACGCGCGGGTGACGGAATTGGTGGCCTCGGTGGGGTTGAGGTCGGCCTTGCGGCACAGGTCGACGATCTGGTCGTGGAGGCAGTGGCCGTCGTCGAGAAGCAGCAGGTCGAGGGATTCCAGATCGCTGAGCCCGAGGTCGGTGCGGCCGGCGAGGGCGTGGTCCGCGGGGACGACGACGGCGAAGTCCTCCTCGTAGAGGGCGATCTCGGTGGCGCCGGTGGTCTCGGAGGGCAGGGCCATGATGGCGAGATCGATCTGGCCGTCGCGGAGCATCTGCACGAGGTGGTGGGTCTGGTCCTCGACGATGCGGGGTTCGAGCTCCGGGTACTCCTCGATGGCGGCTGTCAGAAGATCGGGGAGGAGATACGGGGCGATGGTGGGGATGATGCCGATCGTCAGCGGCCCGATGAGGGTGCCGTGGGCGCCGCGGGAGTGGGCGAGGAAGGCGTCGGCGGCGTCGAGGGTGGCCTTGGCGTAGGGGAGGAGCTCCTCGCCGGCGGGGGTGACGATGACGCGGCGGGTGGAGCGTTCGATGAGCTG
This sequence comes from Corynebacterium sp., assembly GCF_030535495.1. Taxonomy (GTDB): domain Bacteria; phylum Actinomycetota; class Actinomycetes; order Mycobacteriales; family Mycobacteriaceae; genus Corynebacterium. The sequence goes on along the minus strand of NZ_JAUNRW010000004.1, from coordinate 5,127 downwards.
GATGCCCAGTCCCTGTTCGAGGGCCACCAGCGCCTGGGACAGCGAGGGCTGGGAGATGCTGAGCTTGGCGGCCGCGGTGCCGAAGTGCTTGTTCTCGGCGATGGTGACGAACGTCCGCAGCTGGGAGAGCGTGGGACGGTACTCCTTATTGTTCATGCCTATGACTCTACAGCAAGGGTATCGGCATTGGCTATTGACGGGAGGGGGATTCGGGGGCATAATGGATGGCGGCTTCGGAGAGGCGCAAAAGTAAGACCTTTCCGTGACGGCCGTCACATTCCATTTATGCTGAGGAGACATTCGCATGGCAATCATGACCGTTGGAGAGAAGTTCCCCGAGTTCGAGCTGCTCGCCCTCAAGGGCGGCAACCTGTCTGAGGCCAACGCCCAGCAGCCGGAGGACTACTTCGAGACCGTGTCCCTGAACACCTACCCGGGCAAGTGGAAGGTCGTCTTCTTCTACCCGAAGGACTTCACCTTCGTCTGCCCGACCGAGATCGCCGCCTTCGGCAAGCTGGACGAGGAGTTCCAGGACCGCGACACCCAGATCCTCGGCGGTTCCATCGACAACGAGTTCTCCCACTTCAACTGGCGTGCCACCAACGACGAGCTCAAGGACATCCCGTTCCCGATGTTCTCCGACATCAAGCACGAGCTCATCCGCGCCCTCGGTGTGGAGAACGCCGACGGTGTCGCCGACCGCGCCACCTTCATCATCGATCCGGACGGCATCATCCAGTTCGTCTCCGTCACCCCGGATGCTGTCGGCCGTAACGTCGACGAGGTTCTGCGTGTCCTCGACGCCCTGCAGTCCGAAGAGGTCTGCGCCTGCAACTGGCAGGCCAACGACCCGACCAAGAACATCAACAAGATGGATGTCGTCCAGGAGTCCCTGAAGTAAATGTCGATCGATAACCTGCGTAGCGCACTTCCCGAGTACGCCAAGGACCAGAAGCTCAACCTGGGTTCGCTGACCCGGTCCACCGAGCTTTCCGAGCAGCAGCTGTGGGGCACCCTGCTCGCCTCCGCAGCCGCCACCCGCAATGACACGGTGTTCGCCGAGATCGCCGAGGAGGCCAAGGAGCACCTCTCCGACGAGGCCTTCGAGTCCGCTCTCGGTGCCGCCACCGTCATGGCCATGAACAACGTGGCCTACCGCGCCAAGCACTGGCTCGGCGATGACTTCGCCCAGGTCAAGTTCGGCCTGCGCATGAACATCATCTCCAAGCCGGGTGTGGAGAAGGCCGACTTCGAGCTGTGGTCGCTCGCCGTGTCCACCATCAACGGCTGCGAGCACTGCGCCGTTGCGCACTCCAACACCGTCCGCGAGGAGGGTCTGACCAAGGAGCAGGTCTGGGAGGCCGTCAAGGTCGCCTCTGTCGTCCAGGCAGTGGCCCAGACCGTCCAGGTCGAGGCCGCCCGTTAAGCACGAGCTGCTTATCGACGCCCCCGCGCAGCAACGCCGCCACCTTCGGGTGGCGGCGTTTGCCGTTGCGGCTTAAGTGGCGGGGAAGGTGAGTTCGGCGAGGTCGTTGCCGTCGGCGTCGTCGAGGTCGATCTCCCAGCGGAGGACGCCGTCATCCTCGTCGAGTTCGGCTTCGTCGAGCACCCCGTCCGGGAACTGGTCGAGTGCCTGTGAGATGGCGTCGGCGACGGTGACGGTGGCCGCGCGTGACTTCGCGACGTCGTCCGAGTCGCTGTCCCGCTCATCCTCCCGGATGGTGCCGTCACCGTCGACCTCGAGTTCGACGATGGTGTCACCGACAGCGACGTCGATGTCGTAGGTCACGCGCCCGTCCTCCCGGTCGATGTCGGTGATGACACCCCCCGGGTAGGCGGCCAGCACTGCATCGATGGCGGCGAAGACCGGGTCGCCGGTGGTAGTGGTCTCCGTAGCGGTGGTCTGCTCGGTGGTGGGTGTGGCGGCTGCCGTGGCCGTGGTCGTCTCGGTGACCGTCGTGGTCGTCGTGCCGGAATCGGTGCAGGCACCCAGCGCCAGACCGCCGACGCAGATAAGAGCGAGCGTGCTGCGGGTGTTCATCATGTTCTCCTTATTCTGGTTCCTGAGGCTGACGGTAGGTGGCCCAGATGAAGCCAGCATGAAACGAGCGGGAAGGACTTTTCAGAAATGGTGACGCCCCCGTCACCGGGAAGGCGGTGACCGGGGCGGGCCTGGGGTCGGGCGTCGGCAGACTAGTTCGCTGCGACGTCCACCTCGGCCAGGTCGTTGCGGTCGGCGTCGTCAAGCGAGACCTTCCACTGCAGGGTGTCGTTGTCCTCGTCGAGCTCAACCTCGTCGAGCAGACCCTCCGGGTGCAGCTCGAGCGCCTGGTTGATGGCGTCGGTGACATCCACGGTGGCGTCCTGGGACTTGCGGACCGTCTCGTCGTCGGAGCCGCGCTCGCGCTCGTCGAGGGTGCCGTCGAAGTCGACCTGCAGCTCGATGACGTCCTCACCCTCGACAGCCTCGATGGAGTAGCTGTCGGCGTCGTCCTCGCGGTCGATATCGACGATGACAGCGTCCGGGTAATCAGCCTTGACGGCGTCGATGACGCGGAAGACCGGGTCCTCGCCCTCGACCTGATCAGCGGTATCGGCGGTGGTCACCGTGGTCTCGGTCGGATCCTCGCCCGCCGGGGTGGTGGTGGTCACGGTGCCCGGGTCGTCGGTCGCGGTGTCATCGGCGTCGGTGCAGGCGGTGACGAGCAGGCCGGCAGAGGCTGCGATAGCGATGGTCTTGATCAGTCGGTTGGTCATGATAACTCCTTAAAGTAATGGGGAAACATAAGTGTTCAGTTGTGTTTCCCACTGTACATACTTAACGGAGGGTTAACGCAGGGTGGCGGTAAAGGGTTTCACTTTCGTTATCTTTCAGGAAGAGAGACCGCTACTTCTCCATCGAGAACGTCCACGCTGCGGCGACCCACTCCATGAGCTCCTCGTCGACGTCCTCCGGCGACGCCACGACGACATGGTGCGTCCACCGGCGCGGGTGGGGCTCGGTGGCCACGGCGATGCGAGGGTGATCGAGTTCGTGCTCCAGCCCGAAGGTCACCAGCAGGCATTCTTCCGGCCAGTCTTTCATCCTCCGGTAGGGCAGGGAGGCGACGACGAACAGGTGTCGGTTGTAGAAGCTGATCTGGGTCTTGTGGACCTTAATGCGGGTCTCCGGCCAGCGCTTGAGTACGGCGGCCTCGAAGGTCTCGTAGATCTCCCGCTCCGCGTCGCGGTCCCCGAAATAGTCCCGAACCTCGTTGCGTTCCATGTGTCCAGGCTAGTTCGACTCCGCCGCACGAATGACATGATCTATAGAATCGCCGCATGGACCTCTTCGAGTATCAGGCCCGCGACGTCTTCGAGTCGCATGGGGTGCCAGTCCTGCCGGGTGCCGTCGTGAGCACCCCGGAGGACGCCCGCGACGTGGCTGAGCAGATCGGCGGCCCGGTGGTCGTCAAAGCGCAGGTGAAAACGGGTGGTCGCGGCAAGGCTGGGGGCATCCGCGTCGCCGAGACACCCGCGGAGGCGCTGACAGCCGCCGAAGCCATCCTCGGCCTGGACATCCGCGGCCACCGCGCCGAGAAGGTCATGGTTGTCGAAAGCGTCGACATCGACGAGGAATACTATGCCGCGCTCCTGCTCGACCGTTCCGCCCGCACCGTGGTGGCGATGTTCTCCCGCGAGGGTGGTGTGGACATCGAGCAGCTCGCCGAGGAACGCCCCGAGGCGATCACCCGCGTCGAGGTCGACCCGCTTGGTGATCTCGATGCCGAGTCGCTCGTTGCCTCGCTGCCGGGGGACATTCGCCCGCAGGTTGCCGCCGTCCTCCACCAGCTTCTCGACGTCTACCGCTCCGAGGATGCCACCCTCGTCGAGGTCAACCCCCTGGTCCTCACCGTCGACGGCCGGGTGCTGGCGCTCGACGGCAAGATCACGCTCGACGACAACGCGGCCTTCCGCCACGACAATCGCAGCGAGCTTGCCGACGCCGCCGGCCACCTCGACCCCCTGGAGAAACGCGCCCGCGAGCACGGGCTGAAGTACGTCACCCTCGACGGCTCGGTGGGCATCATCGGCAACGGCGCCGGTTTGGTCATGTCGACACTCGATGTCGTTGCCGGGGCGGGGGAGAAGCACGGCGGGCAGAAGCCGGCGAACTTCCTCGACATCGGTGGCGGTGCCTCTCCGGAGACCATGACCGCCGCCCTGGAGATCGTGTTGTCCGATGAGCAGGTGCGCAGTGTCTTCGTCAACGTCTTCGGCGGCATCACCTCCTGCGATGCCGTCGCGACCGGCATCGTCGAGGCGCTCGGTGAGGTGGAGGATGACTCCCGGCCCATCGTCGTCCGCCTCGACGGCAACAACGTCGACGCCGGGCGTGCGATCCTCGAGGACTTCGACCACCCGTCGGTCACCGTCATCAGCGACATGGATGAGGCAGCAGATCGCGTGACCGAACTAGCGGAAAGGAACTGACATGGCTGTGCTTCTCGACGACGCCTCCCGCATCATCGTCCAGGGCATCACCGGACGGGAAGGTCGCCTGCACACCGAGCGCATGCTCGCCGCCGGTGCCCGTGTGGTCGGCGGCACCAACCCGAAGAAGGCGGGGGAGACCCTGGAGATCAGCGACGCGGAACTCCCCGTCTTCGCCACCGTCGCCCAGGCCCGCGAGGAGGTCGACGCAAATGTGTCCGTCGTCTTTGTCCCCGCACCCTTCGTCAAGGATGCGGTACTGGAGGCCATCGAGGCCAGCATGCCGCTCATCGTCGTCATCACCGAGGGCGTGCCGGTGCAGGATACCGCCGAGATGCTGGCGCGGGCGTCGACAAGCTCGCGGATCGTGGGGCCGAACTGCCCCGGCATCATCACCCCCGGCGCCTCGCTGGCGGGCATCATTCCGGGTTCCATCACCGGTAGCGGGCCCGTCGGGCTCATCTCGAAGTCGGGGACACTGACGTATCAGATGATGAACGAGCTGTCGGACGTCGGCATCTCCACCGCCATCGGCATCGGCGGCGACCCCCTCATCGGTACCGACTTCATCGACGCGCTCGCCTTGTTCGAGGCGGACGCGGACACCGAGGCGATCGTCATGATCGGGGAGATCGGCGGTGACGCCGAGGAACG
>NZ_JAUNRW010000162.1:1846-3335 GCF_030535495.1 Corynebacterium sp. | reverse complement strand
TTCATTCAACCCTTCAGCATGTGGCGCGCTGCAGGCTTCCCCTCCCGCAGGACGGACACGCACGTGCTTGGGCTAGCTTAGCGTGAATTGTGTGACTGCTGCGACTTAAGTGCCCGAATTTTTGTGAGTTTCTTCGTTCAGGGGGTGCCACCGAGCTCCGCGGAGCGCCGCGCACAGGCCTCCGTGGCCCGGAAGAAGGCCCCCCGGATACCCGATTCCTCCAGTTCACGCAGCGCGGCGACGGTGGTTCCCGCCGGGGAGGAGACGTTGGCGCGCAGGGTGGCCGGATCATTACCCGACTCCGACAACATGATGCCTGCACCCGCCGCAGATGTAACGACCAGCTTCTCTGCCACGTCGCGGGTGAGCCCGAGGGAGACGCCGGCGTCGATAAGCGACTCGGCGACGAGGAAGAAGTACGCGGGCGAGGAGCCCGCCAGAGCGGTGACAGCGTCCATGTCGGATTCCGCCACGGGCATGACCTCACCCACCGCGGACAACAGCTGCTGAACGTGCTCGAGATGCTCGTCGCTGACGAACCTGCCGGCCGCCACGGCGTTCATGCCCCGCCCCACCAGCATCGGGGTGTTGGGCATCACGCGCACCACCGGGGTCCCGGCGACGACCGCGTCCTCCATCGCCGCCAGCGGGATACCCGCCGCCATGGACACCAGGACCGTGGTGACGTCATTCTCCTCGAGGGCCCCGCTGATCTCCCCCAGCACGTCCACGATCATCTTCGGCTTCACGCACAGAAACACCACGTCAGCGTCCTCGGCGGCCTGCCGGTTGTCGGTGCTGTCGCGCACCCCGTAGCGCTCCCGCAACTCCTCACCGCGCTCCGGGCGACGGCCCGTCACCGTGATCGACTGCGGATCGACGTCCGCGTTGACAAGACCCGAGATCAACGCCTCGCCGATCTTGCCTCCTCCGATAACCACAATTTTCGTCATGGTTCCCAGAGTGCCACAACGGGTCAGATCATCACGACCGCGAGAGGTCCGAAGGTCATGACGATGCCGACAACAGCCGCCAGGAACATGGACAGTCCGTCATTCGCCGTACGCAGCGCCTTGACGACGGCCACGATGCCCACCGTCACCAGAATGGCCAGGCCCGCCACGATGGGTCGCGAGAGGTTGTCCCACAGCAGTTCGAAGCCCTTGAACACCACGACACCGAGAACGACGCCGATGAGCGCCATGAGGACGACACCGGTGATCGAGGTCTTTTCCTCGGACTCCGTCGCAACGTCAGTGTCAGCGTCAGCCTCGGCCTCGTCCGGGGCTTCGGCGACCTTCTCCACCGGTGCCTCGACGGCCGGCATCTCACCGGTGACGGCGGTATCCGCGGACGGCTCAGCAGGCTCGACCTTCTCCAGGACGGCCGTGTCCTCCGTCGTCGGGGTCGGGGGCTCCGGGCGGTCGGCCGGGGCCGGGGCCTCATCCTTGACGAGCTTGTCGGTCTTGAGCTTGGGCTCGGCCTTCTC
>NZ_JAUNRW010000162.1:0-1746 GCF_030535495.1 Corynebacterium sp. | reverse complement strand
CTTCGGCGGGGCGGGAGCGTCAATGGGCACCGAGGAGTGCTTCGACTCCGGGGGCTTCTCCTTGACGGCCGGGATGGAGCCGGTCAGCTCGGCGACGGAGATACCGCCCTCCTCCAGGCTGCGGCGACGACGACGGCGCGGGGCCTCTGTGTCCCCCGATTCGCGTCCTGCGCGGGCGAGCAGCTCGGCGACAGTCAACTGCTTGTTCTCGTCGCTCATGGTCACGTCCTTTCCTCGGGGAGCGGATCAAGCCCCTTGTCGATGCGACGGAGAATAACTCCCTCGCGCAGCGCCCAGGGGCAGATTTCGATGCTCTCCAGGCCCAGGGCACGCATGCTCGCCTCGGCGACGAGCGCACCGGCGACGATCTGGTGCGAGCGGTCGGAGCTGATGCCCTCCAGCTCGGCGCGGTCGGCGGCGGTCATGCGCGAAATGAAGGCGATGAGCTGGCGCAGGCCGGGAGCGGTGAGGGTGCGCTTGATGTAGGGGCCCTCGGCGCTGGGGGCGGCACCGGTGAGGCGGGCGAGGGTGCGGAAAGTCTTGGATGTGCCCACCGCCAGGCCGGCGGCACCGTAGGCACGCATCTGACGGGCGGGTTCGGTCAGCTCGGCGTCGATGTAGTCGCGGAGCAGGTTGATCTTCTTGCGCTCCGGCGGGTCGGTGTCGAACCACTGATGGGTGAGGCGCCCGGCACCGAGGTCAAGCGAGATCGCCACGTCGGGGGTTTCATCGGAACCGGTGGACAGCTCGAGGGACCCACCGCCGATGTCGAGGTTGGTGATACGCCCGGCAGACCATCCGTACCAACGGCGCACCGCGAGGAAGGTCAGCTTCGCCTCGTCCTCACCGGAGAGGACCTCGAGGCGCACGCCCGTATCCTTCTCGACGGAGTCCAGCACATCGGCGGAGTTCGTCGCCGAACGCACCGCGGATGTCGCGAACGACATCACCTCCGAGCAGCCCAGCGTCGTCGCGAGGTCGGAGGCCTCGGCCACCGCCTTCGTGAGCCGCTTGATGCCCTTGTCGCCGATGGCGCCGTCGCCGTCGATAAGCTCAACGAGTCGCAGGCTCGTCTTCCAGTCGCTCATGGGGGTCGGATGTCCGCCATTGCGGGCATCGACCGCCACCATGTGGACAGTGTTGCTGCCCACGTCCAATACACCTAGTCGCACATGTCCAAGGGTAGACGGTCTAACGTGACCAAGTGTGAATCGCCCACTTTCCTCCCCGGTTTTTCTCGGGTTCCCGCACACGTCGCCGGCCGGCAGGCAGATTCTCGCCGCGGCGGAGGTGGCCCCCGATTTCCCCCGCGAGTGGTACGAGTTCGTCAACCCGGATGATCCACTGCACACCTTCCAGATCGATCTGACCTGGGTCGAGTCGCACTACACCTGCCATTTCGGGCAGGAGGCGTGCCAGAGCATCGACTTCTCCCAGACGGATATCGGCTGTTGTGTCCACGGTGCCTACCTGGCCGACGAGACCGACCGCGATCAGCTCTACAACGCCGTCCACGACATGCCCGCAACATACTGGCAGCACCGCCCTCAGGGGGTGGACGACTACTTCGCGACGAGCGAAGCCGTCGACCTCGAGCCCTGGCTGGAGTGGGATGACGACGTGGAGGAGCCGTCCCTCAAGACGAGGACCGTGGGCGGGGCGTGCATCTTCGCCAACCGCGCAGGCTGGGAGACAGGCACCGGGTGCGCCATCCACCAGTGGGCGGTGGCCGAGGGGCGGGACCTG
>NZ_JAUNRW010000161.1 GCF_030535495.1 Corynebacterium sp. | reverse complement strand
GGAGGGTGCCGCTCTCGCTCAGGGTCTGCATGGGATCCATTGTGCCCGCATGCTCGGGGGCGAGGTCAAGGGGTGGGGTGCTGCTTGGCGCTGTCCCAGAACTCCGGGAGGATCCGGATGCGGCGGAGGATCTGATGCGGGACGCCCTCGCCTGACGGGCACACCCGGAGGCGCACACATAAACGTGGCTAGACTTGCATGACACCCGTCCCCGACACCAAGGTATCCCGCGATGATCGACTTCGACCGCGTCTCCCGCACCTACCCGGGAACGCGGCAACCGGCGGTCGCGGAGTTCTCCCATCATGTGGAGCCGGGGTCGACCACCGTGTTCGTCGGGCCCTCCGGCTGCGGCAAGACGACGCTGCTGCGGATGGTCAACCGGATGGTCCCGGCGGACACCGGCGCCGTGCGCGTCCGCGGGAAGGATGTCGCCACGCTCGACCCGGTGCAGCTCCGGCGCTCCATCGGCTACGTCATGCAGCACTCCGGGCTGCTGCCGCACCGGACGGTCATCGACAATGTGGCCACCGTCGCGCAGCTAGGTGGGGTCGGCAGGAAAGAGTCCCGCGAGCGGGCGGCCGAGATGCTGCGGCTGGTGGGCCTCGACCCGGCCCTGGGCAGGCGCTACCCGGCGGAACTGTCCGGCGGACAGGCGCAGCGCGTCGGGGTGGCCCGCGGCCTCGTCGCCGACCCGGACATCCTGCTCATGGACGAACCCTTCGGCGCCGTCGACCCTGTCGTGCGACATGGCCTGCAGGAGGAGATCCTCGCGTTGCAGGAGCGGATGTCCAAGACGATCCTCATGGTCACCCACGACATCGACGAGGCCTTCCTCCTCGGTGACACCGTCGTCCTGCTGGGTGAGCGCGCCCACATCGAGCAGGTCGGGCCGCCCGAGGAGTTCCTCACCGCGCCGGCCAATGACCGCGTCCGCGAGTTCACGGGTGCCGACGGACGGGCGTTGCGCGTCGAGAAGCGGGACGGGCGCGAGGTCGTCGTTGACTCCCGCGGCCGGGTACGCGGGGTGCTGGAATGAGATGGGACTGGATCGTCGACAACTTCGGCCGCATCGGTGAGCTGGCGTGGGCGCACTTCTCCCTGTCGTGGCCGGCGATCCTCGCCTCCTTCCTCATCGCCCTGCCGCTTGGATGGTTTGCGCACCGCCACGGCTGGGCGCGGGAGGCGGTCGTGGTGCTCACCGGGCTGCTCTACGTCATCCCCTCGCTGGCGTTGTTCGTGGTCATGCCGCTGGTCCTGGGCACGTCGATCCTCTCGCCGCTCAACGTCATCGTCGCCATGACGCTCTACGGGCTGGCGCTGCAGGTCCGCGCCACGGTTGACGCCTTCGGCACCGTGCCGGGGGACGTGCGCCAGGCGGCAATCGCGACGGGATACCCGGCCTGGCGACGTGTGCTCACCGTGGAACTTCCCCTGGCCGGCCCCGCGCTGCTCTCCGGCATCCGCGTGGTCGCCGCATCGACGATCTCCCTGGTCTCCGTCGGTGCGCTCATCGGCGTCGCCTCGCTGGGCACGCTGTTCACCGAGGGATTCCAGCGTTCGTTCCCGACGCAGATCATCGTCGGCCTGGTGGGTACCGTGCTGCTCGCCGTGCTTATCGACGCCGCCCTCGTCCTCCTCGGACGCCTCCTCATGCCGTGGGCGCGGAGGGTCGGATGAACCAGCTGCAGCCCACGTGGGCCTTCCTCTCCGATCCGGAGCGCTGGCCCCTCATCCTCGCGCGGACCCTCGACCACCTCGGGTACACCGCGTTGGCGGTGGGGATCTCCCTGCTCATCGCTATCCCGCTAGGGCTGTGGGTGGGACACACCCGCCGCGGCGCGGACGTGGTGCTGTCGGCGGCCGGGGCCCTGCGGGCGTTGCCCTCGCTGGGCCTGCTCACCTGGTTGACGATCTCCATGTCGATGGGTGTGCGTCTGCCGTTGGTTCCCTCCACCATTGTGCTCATCATCCTTGCGGTGCCCCCTCTGCTGGCGGGCATCGTCGCCGGGATGGTGGCCGTTCCCCGGCAGGTCATCGATTCCGCCCGGGCCACCGGCTACAGCGAAGCCCAGATCCTCGGCCGGGTGGAGATCCCCCTCGGCCTGCCCGTCATGATCGGCGGTCTGCGTTCCTGCGTGGTCCAGGTACTGGCGACGGCCACCATCGTCGCCTACATCGGGCTCTCCGGTCTGGGCCGCTACCTCATCGACGGCCTCGCCCTGCGTGACTATCCCCAGATGCTCGCCGGGGCGGTGCTGGTCACCGGGCTCGCCCTGGTGGTCGACCTCGTGCTCGCCCTCGTTCAGAAAACACTTCAACCGAAAGGACGTGTGTCATGAAACTCCGACTCACCACCACCCTGTTCGCCCTCTCCGCCCTGGCTCTGAGCTCCTGCTCCTCCGGGGACGATCCCCTGGCCACCTCGCCTACGGCCGAGGCCGGGGACGAGGTCATCACCATCGGCACCGCCAACTTCCCCGAATCCGAGATCATCGGCCAGATCTGGGCCGCTGCCCTGGAGGACGCCGGCTTCGAGGTCGAGGTCAATTCCGGCATCGGCTCCCGCGAGGTCTACCTCCAGGCCCTCGAGGAGGGCAGCATCGACCTCGTGCCCGAGTACTCCGGCAACCTCGCCCAGTTCTACGGCGCGGAACTCGACGCCGGCACCGATGCCGACGGCGTCGTCGACGCGCTCGACGAGGTCCTGCCCGAGGGCCTGGTGGCCGGGGAGATCGCGGAGGGCGAGTCCAAGGACTCCTACCGCGTCACCCGCGAGCTCGCCGAGGAGTACAACCTGGAGAATCTCGGCGACCTGGAGAATCTCGATCAGGTGCGCATCGCCGCCAACCCCGAGTTCGCCGAGCGCCCCTACGGCCCGCCCGGCCTGGCCTCCGTCTACGGGGTGGCAGAGGACAAGATCTCCGTCGTGCCGATCTCCGACGGCGGCGGCCCGCTCACCATCGCCGCCGTGGTGGAGGGCACGGCCGAGGTCGCCGACATCTACACCACCTCCCCGCTGCTCGATTCCGACGGGGAAGAGGTGGACCTGGTCACCCTCGAGGATCCGGAGCAGCTCATCCTGCCGCAGAACGTCCTGCCGCTCATGCGTGCCGACGCCATCCCGCAGGAGGCCCTCGACGCCATCAACGGCATCTCGGGAGAGCTGAGCACCGAGGTCCTCGTCGAGCTCAACCTGCGCAACATCGGTGAGGAGAAGGCCGAGCCGCCGGTCATCGCCCGCGACTTCGTCGACGAGCACGCCTGATCCTCCCGCAGGGTTCCCACGTAAGGAGCATCGAGCTTCTTCCGCGAGCTGGGGAAATGGCGGATGGCGCG
>NZ_JAUNRW010000046.1:15027-17630 GCF_030535495.1 Corynebacterium sp. | reverse complement strand
ATCCCGCGCTGCGTGAGTACATGGGCAGGTTCTTCTCAACCATCACCACCGACTCCGCTCCCACCCGAACAGAGAAGGATCCTCTCCCCGACACGCTTTTCTGACCTCACGCCACCGTCGATAAGCACCTAGAACGGGAACTCCGCCTCCCCCGGCGCCACGCACACCCAATGCTCGGTGGTGAAGGCGTCGATGGCTACTAGCCGTTGAAGCGGCCGAGACCACCCCGGAGGTGACAGGAACCAGACCCGACTTCGACCACGTGACCGTCCCTGTCACCGTCATGCCGCAAGTACTGTCGAAAGACAGAACCACCACCCCCACGGACTTGACTAATCAAGCGTCCCTGGCCTCGCAGGAGGGACGTTCCATGGTCCGGATATCGGTCGACTCCGCGTGAGGACAAATCCCCTACCTACGAAAACCAGTCGTTTGACGTGCGGTCTTCGTGGGGTGGGAAACCGCACCCACCCGCTTGTCGCCCGACACTGGGTGAATTCGCCGCGAATCCTTCGGCTTAGCGCGTGGATCCAGTTGCGTCTTGTGAACGTCAGACATTGCGGCCCAGAAACGTAGACGCGCGTGTTCCTCTGTAGCGGGGCTACCGTATTCCTCTGCTAGATCCCTCGCGAGTTTGTAGTACTTCCATATCTTCACCTCTCGGGCCATTGAATCCGACATCGACTCGATACCTTCCTTCGAACAAGCGCCTCGACTGCGTTACAGGTCACCACTCCTAATTCAAACTCTCTTGAGATGTGTTGTGCCCGGTTCCTAGAACGGGAACTCCGCCTCCCCCGGCGCCACGCCCACCCAGTGCTCGGTGGTGAAGGCGTCGATGGCCCACTCGCCGTTGAAGCGGCCGAGGCCGGAGTTCTTCTCGCCGCCGAACATGACGTGGGCCTCGTCGTTGACGGTGATGTCGTTGACGTGGGTCATGCCGGCCTCGACGCGGCGGGCGAAGCGCACGCCGCGGGTGAGGTCGCGGGTGTAGACGGCGGAGGAGAGTCCGAACTCGGTGTCGTTGGCCAGCTCGAGGGCGTGCTCCTCGTCGTCGGCCTTGATGATGCCGACGACGGGGCCGAAGATCTCCTCGCGGAACAGCTCCATGTCCGGGGTGACGTCGGCGAACACGTGCGGGGCGACGACACGACCCTCGATCGGCCCGGAGACCACCTCGCGGGCTCCTTGTTCGCGGGCCTTGTCGATCTTGGCGGTGACGGACTCGACCTGCTGATCGTTGATGAGTGGGCCCACGACGGTGGTCGGCTCGTGCTGGTCACCGTAGGTGAGCTTCTTCACGCGCTCGGCGTACTTCTCCACGAACTCGTCGTAGACAGGGGCCTGCACGATGATGCGGTTGACGGACATGCAGATCTGTCCCTGGTGGAGGAATTTGCCCAGGGTGGCGGCGCCGAGGGCTTGGTCGAGGTCGGCGTCGTCAAGCACGACCAGCGGGGCGTTGCCGCCGAGCTCCAGGGAGACCTTCTTCATCCGCTTGCCGCCGACGGCCTTGGCGCCGACGTTCTGGCCGACCGGGGTGGAGCCGGTGAAGGAGATGAGGGAGGGGACCTCGTTCTCGACGAAGTAGTCACCGATCTCCGAACCGGCGCCGACGACGACGTTGAGCACGCCCTGCGGCAGGCCGGCGGCCTCGAAGATCTTGCCGAAGAGGAGCCCGCCGACGAGCGGGGTGTCGGACGCCGGCTTGAGCACCACCGCGTTACCGCAGGCCAGGGCCGGTGCGACCGAGCGCATGGAGAGAGTGAACGGGAAGTTCCACGGGCTGATCACGCCGACGACGCCGACCGGCTCCCGGAACACCAGGTTCGTCTTGCCCGGGGTGTCCGAGGGATGGATGGAGCCCTTGATGCGGGTCGGGAACTGGGCGGACTCGCGCAGCGACCCGGTCGCCAACGCGACCTCCTTGCCCGCCTTCGCGGCCGTCGACCCGGACTCGGCCTGAATGAGCGCGACGATGGCCTCCCGATTCTCCTCGATGAAGTCCGCGGCCTTGTTCAGCACGGCGACACGGTCCTTGGGCGGCAGCTCCGCCCACTCGCGCTGCTTCTCCTTCGCCACGTCATAGGCCTTATCGACGTCCGCCTGCGACGCCTGCCGGATCGTCGCAATCGGCTCGTCGTTGAAGGGATTGGAGGTGGTGGCCTCGCGCTCGGAGGTGCCGTCGACCCAGCCGTCGATAAGCAGCTGGGAGGAGATGAGGTGGGAGTAGTCGGTCATGATGAGGTCCTTTGTCGTGGCGATGGGATCCGCGTGAGATCCCCGTCACACCACAATGCCAAAGATGGCGACCGTGTGTGCCTACCCCTGGTACACCTCCGGGTTGAGCAGCTCCCGCGCCCCGTCGAATTTGATGCCGATGATGCGGCCCGAGCGGTCGAGTTCGAAGATCACCTCGCCGTTCATCCCCTGCATGGTCAGCCCGCCGAAGAGTCGGTGGCTGGGCTGCCCCGGGGTGCCGAGGGTGAGGTAGGCGGTGTTGGCGTGAGCATCGTAGGTGAGGTCCATGGGTCTTACGGTAGCGTCAATCCCACCATGACCTCCCAGTACCTGCGGCACATCCACCGCCGCCTGCTGCACCG
>NZ_JAUNRW010000046.1:0-14927 GCF_030535495.1 Corynebacterium sp. | reverse complement strand
ATCCCACCATGACCTCCCAGTACCTGCGGCACATCCACCGCCGCCTGCTGCACCGCGCGGCCCTGCACATCCAGGCCGCGGGTTCCGGTGCGGTGCTGCTCATCACGGGGCCGGAGGGGGCGGACCGCAAGGGGGCCCTGGAGGCGGTGCTCGCCCGGCTGGGTGCCCAGCACCAGCACCGGGTGGCGCTGTTCCCGTGGAATCGGGAGGAGCCCGGCGCGCTCGCGGCGCTGTTGCCTACTCCCCTGGCGGACACGCTCGTCGTCGTCGATGATCTGCACCACGCGGATGAGCGTTCGCTGCGCCAGCTCATCTCGGCGGCGCGGCACCCGAATTCGAGCATTTCGATCATCGCCACTGTCGAGGGTCCCTACCTGGATCACCTGGCCACGGACACCTTCCAGCTCCCGCCGCTCACGCTCGCGGAAACGGCCGGGTATCTGCACGCGATCACCGGTCGGCGGATCCCCGTCGCGAAGGTCGAGCAGATCCACGCGGAGACGGGCGGCTGGCCCGGGGCCATCAACGCGCTGGTGACGGTGATGAGGGAGGGGGAGTTGTGGCGGGGCGTCGATAAGCGGGATCATCTGGCCCTGGCTCGCGAACTCGTCGCCGACGGCGAGCTACCGACCGCCGAGCTCCACCTCAACGAGTGCTCCCCCGAGCACGACGTCGCCGAGCAGAACTCCCTGCGCGGCTACCTCGCGCTCAACCGCGGCCTGCGCCGCCGCGCACACGAGTACCTCGCCGACCCCGGCCCCGATCCGCGCCACCGTGTGCGCAGCGTGCTGTTGTCCCTGGCGGACTGGGATCTGCCCGCGGTGCAGGAGAAAACGTCAACGCTGCTTATCGACGAAGCCCGGATCCTCTCCCTCGTCGCCGACGCCGCCCTGTCCGGCCGCATGCCCTCCCTGGACCTCACGACGCACACCGCCACCGACCGCCAGCGCCTGGCCATGGTCCACGGCTGGCTGGCCTTGAGTTTCGATGATCCGCTCACCGCCCGCGAACGCCTGCAGCATCTGCCGGGGCAGTCGCCGATCACGGGCGTGTGGCAGGACGCCTGGCTCTCCCGCACCCTCTACGTGCTGGGCGAATGGACCACCGCGGCGCGCGTCGTGGAGCGCGGCCTGGCCACCAGCGAAGCACACGGCATGGAGCTGCTCGAGCCGATGCTGCTGTGGACCGGCGTGCAGATCGCCGCCATGCAGGGCGATGACCTGCTGGCCCGCAGCTACCTGCAGCGGCTGACCATCAGCGCCGACGCCTTCCTACTGCAGTCGCTGCCCGCGGCCATGGGACGCATGATCGTCGCCGCCAACTCCGCCGACCTGCCCGCCGCCCTGCGCGCCGGCGGCCTGCTCGCCCGCACCGTCGCGTCCACCGACACCCAGCACCCCGGCTTCTGGCCGTGGGAGGACGTCTACGCGCAGACCCTCATCCGGGCCGGGCGTATCGACGCCGCCGACGACCTCATCACCGCCACCGAGGCACGCCACTCCCCCTCCGGTCTGGTCTCGCTCATGGCGAAGAACGCCGTGCCGCGGGCCACCATCCAGATCCAGCGCGGGGAGGTCGGCGCCGGGCTGCGCACCTTCGAGGACGCCGTCGACGCCATCCTGGACACCCCCATGCCCGCCTACCAGTCGCGCATCCTCTTCGAGTACGGCAAGGTGCTGCGCCGGCACGGTCGCCGCCAGCGTGCCGACGAAGTGCTCTCCCACGCCG
The DNA here is from genome assembly GCF_030535495.1 of Corynebacterium sp. GTDB lineage: Bacteria > Actinomycetota > Actinomycetes > Mycobacteriales > Mycobacteriaceae > Corynebacterium. The sequence goes on along the minus strand of NZ_JAUNRW010000046.1, from coordinate 13,199 downwards.
CCGAGATCTTCGCCCAGATGGGTGCCAGCGTCATGGTGGAGCGCTGCGCGGCCGAGCGCCGGGTGGGTGGCGTGGGCCTGGTCCACCACACCAACCCGCACGGGCTGACCCCGCAGGAAGAGCAGATCGCCGCGCTCGTCGCGGAGGGGGCGACGAACGCGGCGGTGGCGCGGGAGCTGTCACTGTCCACCAAGACGGTGGAGTATCACCTCACGCGGGTGTACAAGAAGCTCGGGGTGGGTTCGCGGCAGGGGCTGCGGGAGGCGCTGGCGGGGTAGGTATCGCGAGCGCGGTGGCTCCCGGTAGGGGTCGCCCGGTGGGGGCCTCCGTGGGCTCGGTATCGCGGTCCTGCCGAGGTAGCGAGGCCGAACGGGTGAAGCCGAGCCCCGAGCCCCGACTAGCGCTGGTACAGCGGCCGGGTGAGCGAGAAGATCACCGCACCGGCCAGGCCGACGGCCGCGTAGGCGAAGAAGCCCCACGGGTGCGCCAGGCCCAAGCTGATGAGCAGGCCACCGAGCATCGGGCCGGAGATGGCGCCGAGGCGACCGATACCGGCGGAGAAGCCCATGGCCGTGGCGCGCATGTTGGACGGGTGGTTCTCGCCGACGAAGGCGTAGACGAGGTTCTGCGAGGAGAACACGAACACACCGGTGATGAACACGACGACGTAGAGCGCGATGAGCGGCAGCTTGATGGCCATGAGCGCCAGGAATACCGCGGACAGCACGAACCACAGCAGGCCGGTCTTGCGCGGGGAGTGCGTGTCGGAGACCTTGCCGGCGATGATGAGGCCCACGACGGCGCCGACGTTGAGCACCAGCAGGAAGCCCAGCGAGTTACCCAGGTCGTAGTCGGCGGCGCGCATGATCTGCGGCAGCCAGGTGTTGAGTCCGTAGACCAGGAGCAGCCCCATGAAGGAGGTCGCCCAGATGGCCAGGGAGTTGCGGCGGTACTTCGGCGCCAGCACGGAGGCCAGGGAGCTGCGCTGCTTGTCGGCCTGGGCGGCCTCGGCGGCGTTGCGGTCGAGCTCGTCGGTCAGTTCCATGCCGTAGCGGCCGGCGATTTCCTCGGCTTCGTCGATACGCCCCTTGGCCAGGAGGTACTGCGGGGATTCGGGAAGCATGACGTACATGATCGGGGCGAGGATGAGCCCCGGAATGGCGCCGACGATGAACAGCGAGTGCCAGCCGAAGGGCTCGATCATGACGATGGCCAGCAGGGCGGTGAGCACGGCGCCGACGTGGTAGCCGGTCATGACGGTGGTGGTGGACGATCCCGCCTTGGCGCGGCCGCGGAACTCGGTGACCATGGAGATCGCGGTGGGCAGGCAGCCGCCGAGGCCGACACCGGCGAGGAAGCGCAGGAGCATGAGCATCCACACCGAGTCCGCGAAGCCCATGCCCAGGGTGAGCAGGGAGAAGGCGAAGACGGAGACGATCATCACCCAGCGGCGGCCGAGTTTGTCGGTGAGGGTGCCGATCGCCAGGGCGCCGACGGTCATGCCGATGAGGCCGGCGGTGACGATCTGGGTGCCCTCGGCGGCGGTGACCTGCCAGGCGGGGTCCTCGATCATGGAGGGCAGGACGGCGCCGATGACGACCATGTCGAAGCCGTCGAGAAGCACGGCGATCCACAGCAGCAGGGTGACGGTGAACGTGGAGCGCACGGCGCTCGGGGTCTGGGTCCGGGTGAGCGTGCTCATCTATACCTCGAAACGGGGCAGGTCGAGGCCGACGTACTGCTGCGCCAGGTAGGTGCGGCCGGCTTCGGTGGACAGGACGGAGCGCAGTTCGGCGCGGGAGCGCTGGGTCTGGAAGTGGGAGTCCTCGGGCACGGTGTGCAGCATGGAGGACATCCAGTAGGAGAAGTGCTGGGCCTTCCACACGCGCGGAACGGCGAGTGCGGAGTACTGGTCGAGCAGGTCGGTGTTCCCGCGCTTGATGGCGCGCGCCAGGCCCGGGGCCAGGACGGAGACGTCGGCGACGGCCAGGTTGAGCCCCTTGGCGCCGGTGGGCGGCACGGTGTGGGCGGCGTCGCCGGCGAGGAACAGGCGTCCGCGCTGCATGGGGTCGGTGACAGCGGAGCGGAAACGCAGGACGGCCTTGTCGAAGATCTCGCCCTCGGACACCCGCAGGTCATCGGTGGACACGCGCTTGTGCAGCTCGGACCAGATGCGCTCGTTCGACCACATGTCGACGGTGTCATCGGGGTTGCACTGCAGGTAGTAGCGCTGGATCTCCGGGGTGCGGGTGGAGATGAGCGCGAAGCCGTGCTCGGAGTTGGCGTAGATGAGTTCCTTCTGCGTCTGCGGGGCGTTGACCAGGATGCCGAACCAGGCGTAGGGGTACTCGTGCTTGGCGCGCACGGCACCGGGCAGCTCGGTGATGAGCTTGCGGCGCGGGGAGGCGGAGCCGTCGCCGGCCATGACGTAATCGGCGGTGAGGGTCTCGGTCACCCCGTCCTTGGTGTAGGTGACGGTGACCTGGTCGCCGTCGTAGCCGGTGACGTCGGTGACTTCGGTCTCGAAGTGGATGGTCTGGCCGGCGGCCAGGCGCGCGGCGATGAAGTCCTTGAGGTACTCGTGCTGCGGGTAGACGGCCATGCGGTGGCCGGTCAGACCGGCGAGGTCGATGCGGGTGCGCTCGCCGTCGATGGCCAGCTCGATGGCGTCGTCGATGTCGGCTTCCGCGTCCATGCGCTCGCCGACGCCGGTCTCGCGCATGAGGTTCATGGTGCCCTGCTCGAGGACGCCGGCGCGGACGGTCTCCTCCACCTCGGCCCGGGTGCGGGACTCGAAGATGACGGATTCGATGCCGTAGGTGACGTGGAGCAGGTGGGCCAGGGTGAGTCCGGCGGGGCCGGCACCGATGATGGCTACGGGGGTGTGGGACATCTACTTGTCTCCTTCATAGTCGGTGACGGCCTGCTGCAGGAGCTTGAAGCCGTGGTTGGAGTTGGGCACGCCGGCGTAGACGGCGGTGTGGAGCAGGACCTCGCCGATGAGCTCAGGATCGACCCCGGCGCGCAGGGCGGCGCGGATGTGCATGTCGAGCTCGCCGTCGTTGCCCACGGCGGTGAGGATGGCGATGGTGAGCAGGCGGCGCTGCGTGTGGTCGAGCCCCTCGCGGTTCCAGATGTCGCCCCAGGCGGTGCGGGTGATGAAGTCCTGGAATTTCTCTGTCACCGGGGTCTGCTTATCGACGGCCGCGTCCACGTGCGCGTCCCCCAGCACCGCGCGGCGGTTGCGCATGCCGGTCTCAAAGGCCGCGGCGCGGCCCTCGTCGTAGCTGGTCATCGGTTGTCCCCTTCCAGGATGAGGTCGGTGATCTCACCGGCGTGGCCGGTGGGGGCGTCAGCGGTGCGCTGCGCCATGGTCTCGGTGTGTACGCGCAGCCCGTCGAGGCTGGCGTGGAGGCGGTTGACGGCGGACGCGGTGGTGGCGATGAGCTCGCGGATGGTCTGCCATTCGGCGTGCCAGCTGCCCGTTCCGCGCTGCCAGCGGCTGTCGAGGGTGTCGAGCATCGTCGCGGCCAGGCCGGGGGTGCGCCGCGCGTAGCCGTCGCAGGCGACGGCGGCGGCGGGGTTGGCCTTGTGCGGCATGGAGGAGGATCCGCCGGGGGTGGCCTCGGCGAGCTCGGCGATCTCGGTGGCGGAGGAGGCGATGATGTCCCCGGCGATCTTGCGCGCAGCCCCGGCCACCTGGGCGGCGGCCAGACCGACGCTGACCAGCGGCAGGCGGTTGGTGTGCCACACCAGCGGGCGGGCCTTGAGCCCCAGGGAGGCGGCCAGGTGGTCATGGATGTCGATGCCGTGCGGGTGGGTGTCCACCAGGTTGCCGGTGGCCCCCGCGTACTGCACGGGCAGCGCCTCCAGCGCCAGGCCCATCTGGCGGGCGGATTCGCGCACGGCCTCCAGCCAACCGGCGGCGATGACGCCGAAGGTCGTCGGCAGGGCCTGCTGACCGAGTGTGCGGCCCATGACGGGGGTGTCACGGTGGGTGGTGGCCAGGTCCGACAACAGCTTCTCGACGCCCGCCAGCCGCTCATCGAGTACCCGCCCGGCGCGACGCACACACAGCACCAGGGCGGTGTCGATCGCATCCTGGCTGGTGGCGCCGACATGAATGCCGGTGGTGTCGGTGGCGCGTTGCTTCAGCTCCGCGACGATGGGGATGGTCGGGTTGCCACCGGCCGCCGACGCAGCGGCGATGGCCTCGACGTCAATGTCATAGGAGCCGATGGCCTCGTGCGCGGCGCGGGCGGCGTCGGCGGTGATGTGGTTGGTGGTGAGGGCGGCGTCGATAAGCGCCGATTCGAACTCCACGATCGCGGCGAGGAACGCCGCGTCGGACAGCCGCTCGTGGACGGCGGTGTCGCCGGAGGCGAGGTCGGAGTAGGTGCTGCGATCAGACACGGAAGAACGGGGTCTCCTTCCCCGGATCGGCGTGCTGCACGACGATGGTCATCCGGTAACCACCGTCGGTCTCCTCGGCGATGAGGAGGTCGCGTCGGGGGGCGTCGACAAGCGCGAGGACCGGGTCGGCCGCGTTGTCGTGGCCCGGGAAGTAGAGGCGGGTGTAGAGGCGCTCGAGCATGCCGCGGGCGAAGACGCCGACCTTGAGGTGCGGGGCCTCCTCGGCGGTGGCGCCGGGCATGACGGTGGTGAAGGTGACCGCGCCGGTCTCGTCGACCATGCCGCGCCCCAGGCCACGGAAACCCTCGGCGTCGGTGGTGTGGTAGGTGCCGTCGGGGCCGGTCTGCCAGATCTCGATCATGGCGTCGGCCACCGCGTCGCCGTTGCCGTCGATGACGTCGAAGGTGACCTCGATGGTCTCGCCCTCGGTGGCCATGACCTCGGAATCCTTAAGAGTCAGGCCGATGTGCACGTAGGGGCCGACGGTCTGGGAGGGGGTGATGCCGAACTCGGCCTCGTCCTGGTCGCGGATGTCGGAGACCTCGTAGCGGAACTCGCCGGTCTGGTGGGTGTCAATCATGATGGTGGTCTCGTTTTCTACTCGAAGGGGGTGGCCTGCTGGCCGCGCAGGACGATGTCGAACTTGTAGGCCAGGGCGTAGTTGGGGCGGGTCTCGTCGTAGTCGAAGACGGCGATCATGCGCTCGCGGGCGCCGGCGGGGACGGAGTTGTAGATCGGGTCCTGGAAGAACATCGGATCGCCGGGGAAGTACATCTGTGTGACCAGGCGCTCGGCGAACTGGCGGCCGTAGAGGGAGAAGTGGATGTGCGCCGGGCGCCAGGCGTTGTGGTGGTTGCCCCACGGGTACATGCCGGGCATGACGGTGAGGAAGTTGTAGTGGCCGTTCTCGTCCGTCATGGTGCGGGCCACGCCGTTGAAGTGCGGGTCGAGCGGGGCCGGCCAGGAGTCGTTCTTGTGGCGGTAGCGGCCGGCGGCGTTGGCCTGCCAGGCCTCGACGAGGGTGTGCGGGACCGGCTTGCCGTCCCAGCCCAGGACGCGGCCGTGGACGAGGATGCGCTGGCCAATGGCCTCGCCGCCGTTGGCCTGGGTCATGTCGTTGTCGATGCCGCCGAGGTCTCGGTCGCCGAAGACGGGGCCGGAGGTCTCGCCCAGGCGCTCAGGCACCATGATGAGGTCATTGGTGGGGTTGCGCTTGATGGTGGTGCGGTACTCGGGGAAGTGGAGCGGGGCGAAGAAGCCGTCGGTCGCGGCGTTGAGGGGCGTGCTCATGGGGGTGGTCCTCCTGCTGATCATGATGAGGTGATACCGCATGACGCTAGAGACCTGGTTCACATGTTGGCAAGGGGTTCGCTCTGCGAACTTCGTGGGCGCTACCGACAACTCGCTGGCCAGCGCGTTTGGGCCGGGCGACTGGCCCAGGGGTTAGTCAGGGGTGTGCGCCAGGGGTCGGCGCGATGGGTGATGCGACACCATTGTGGCGGCGGGGTTCAGCACGGCCCGCCGGAGGGGCCGCGGGTGTGACCTGGACCACCCCCGCGGCCGACCCCGGGGCGCCACTGCCCGTTACGCTCGAGGCCAGTACCCAACCACGTCACCACCAGAGCCTGAGGAGGCACCATGTTCCGCAAGTCCATCGTCGCCGTCGCCACCACCGCCCTCATCCTGGGAGGCACGAGCGCCACCGCCCACGCCCAGTCGGCCGCTCCCTACCCGAGCTCCCTGATCCCGGTCGATCAGGGCCTTGTCCAGACCGTCCAGGACGTCATCCAGGTTCCCGCCGACCAGGTCCACGCCGGACTCCAGATCGGAGCGGCGTGGCTGGCCTGGAACATCGGCTCCTCCGTTCTCGGCGGCGGCTCCTCCGTTCTCGGTGCCGGATCCGCAGCACTGTCCTCCTGACCCACCCCGATCCACTCCCCGCCCCTCGTTCTCTCGGGGCGGGGAGTACCCGATTCCGGGCGACGGCGTGAATATTAATGCGGCGCCCGGCGGCAGCTGCCGTAATCTCAGCCGACGTGGATATCCGAGAACTCATCGACACCACCCGTATGGGCACCTACCAGTGGTTCATCATCGGGCTCGCCGCCTTCCTCAACGCCCTGGACGGCTATGACCTGGTGGCCATGGCGTTCACCTCCTCCGCCGTCTCCGAGGAGTTCGCCCTCACCGGCGCCCCGCTGGGATGGCTGCTGTCCGCCGCCCTCATCGGCATCGGCCTAGGCTCGTTGTTCCTCGCGCCGCTGGCCGACCGCTACGGGCGCAAGACACTCATTCTCGCCGCCCTGGCCATCGACCTGCTCGGTCTGACCATGTCCGCGCTGGCGGACACCTTCACCGAGCTGCTTGTCTGGCGCGTGGTCACCGGCATCGGCGTCGGCGGCATCCTGGCGTGCGTGACCGTGGTGGTCTCCGAGTTCTCCAACCTGCGCTTCCGCGGCCTGGCCATCTCCATCTACTCCGCCGGTTACGGCCTCGGCGCCTCCCTGTGCGGCATCCTGGCCGCGCAGCTCATTCCCGCCTACGGCTGGCGCTCCATCTTCGCCATCGGCGCAGCCCTGACCGCCGCCTCCCTGCTGCTCACCGCCCTCACCCTGCCCGAATCGGTCGACTACCTGCGCAACCGCGGCGAGCGTGAGAAGGTCCGCGCCGTCGCCGACCGCCTCGGCCTGGAGGGGGATTTCTCGGTGCGGGAGGGGGGCGTCGATAAGCAGTCCGCGAGCATCGTCGAACTCTTCCGCGGGCCGCTGCGCGCCACCACCATCAAACTGTGGATCGCGTTCTCCCTCATCACCGCCGGCTTCCAGTTCGCCAACCAGTGGACCCCGAAGCTGCTCACCGAGTACGGGCTCTCCGCCCAGCAGGGCATCATCGGCGGCATCATGCTCTCCTTCGGCGGCACCATCGGCTCGCTGGTGTTCGGTTCGTTGACCACGCGCATCCGCGCCGGCCGCGTCCTCACCGCCTTCTGCCTCCTCGGCGCCGTGGCCCTCGTCGGCTTCGTGTCGGCGGCCGCCTGGCCGACGCTCATGTTCGCCCTCGGCGTGGGCGTGGGCATGCTGCTCAACGGCTGCGTCACCGGCATGTACACGATCACCCCGCAGGCCTACCCCGCGCAGCTGCGCACCACCGGCGTCGGCTCCGCCATCGGCATCGCCCGCGGTGGCGCGGTGCTGGCCCCCATCGTCGTCGGATATCTTCTCGACGCCGGCTGGTCCCCCACCGCCCTCTACTCCGCCGCGGCCGTCATCGTCGGCTCCACGGCCCTGGTGCTCATGGGCGTGCGGGCCTACACCGCGCCGGTGGAGTCGCGCGCGGCGGTGAAGGTGTAGCTCTCGTCTATTTAGTCCTGTTTATTTTGTGTATCGCTGTTTATGCCCGCGATGACGTCGGATACCACATGCTCTCTGAGGTAGTCGCGCATGTACGGAAGGGTGTAGTCGACACTCCCGTTTCCCCTGTCCTCGATCATTTCCGCGTCCAGCAGCCGACGCCGGTAATTCCAGGCATACTGCGGGCTTACCCCCATACGTTGCGCGATGTCGGCCACCCTGGAAGGCCCCCGATCCTTCGTCATGTACGCGAGAAAAGTCCTGTCCACATCGGAAAGATCATCAACCGCGGGTTCATGCACCAGTTGTCCCAACGTACGGCGTGCTTTCACCACGCCCCTTTCCGCGGCATCCGTCGAGATCTCGTCGCTGTCTCCCGCGTATCGGAATGACCAGTACCCGACGAGCTGAATAAGGAACGGGTAACCCCCGCACGCGAATACGGCATGACTGAGAGCAGATGGGTCCCACGCCATCCCTTCGAGGCGCACCGGTTCCTCGAGGGCACGCTGAACGTCCTCGTCCCCCACCGAGCCGAGCGAAATCCGATGTGCCCGTCGGATGAAGGTGATGGGATTGGCATTCTCATTGCTCGCCAAAAGCGGCTTCACCGCTGAAGGGATCCCGGCCATCACCAACGCGATCTGCCTATCCTCACGCACCAGATGCTGAATCACCGTTGCCAACTGAATGACATCGTCCCTGCTGTGCTGGTGCAATTCGTCGAGGGTGATAAGCACCCCGGTGGGCTCTTGATCGGCCACCCGGGAAACATCCTCCAGGGCATCAAGCAATACGGTGAGTGACTGCCTGAGATCGGAGGACGCCGATGTGCCTGGATTGTCCCACTCGACACCCCATCCGGCGACGGAAACTCCACTCAATCGGTGCTTTTCGGTGGCAACCAACTGACCGTGTGCTCGCTGCACGGCTTCCACGAGGCGCTGAACGAACCCAGGCGTGGCAGTCTCAGAGAAATAAAGCCAGCCGTGTTCGAGCGCCACACGTTGCAGGGCGTTAAGAAGAACAGTTTTCCCCACACCACGGGCTCCGGTGACGACAGAAATCCGTTCATGAGCACCGGGCCCCGTTTCCAGCGCGTAGCCGAAATCCTCCAGATCGTCCGCTCGCCCCACCAGAACGGGAGGATCGACGCCAAGCCCAGCCCGGAAGGGGTTCTTTTTGACCATGTCCACGAGGGTAGCAAGGGCCGTTGTGTATCGCTGTTTATTTTGTGTATCGCTGTTTATCCCGCCCCACCGACCAGCGGCTCCACGCTCACGTCGAGCCAGGGCGTCAACGGCAGGGCGCTGACCAGGGCGTGGGGCTCGGGGGCGTCGATAAGCGCGACCCACGTGAGGCCGCCCGGGATGCGCCACAGCTGACCCGGCCACTGGGCAAGCAGGTCGCGGCTGCGCTGGACGAGGTCGGCGCGGACCTCCGGGTCCATGTCGAGGGGGAGATCGGCGACGAGTCGGATGAGCCACATGGACTCAGAGGATAGCGAAACCCCCACTGGGTTCCCACGTAAGGATTTCCATCTCCCGGCGTTTCCGCAGGTCGCGGAGATGCCGAGATAATCCTTACGTGGGAACCCTGTGGGGGTCGTCGGCCTACTTACGCGTGAAGTGGTTGATCTTGTCCCAGTCGGGCTCCAGCCCCAGGCCCGGGCCCTCGGGGAGGGTGACCACACCGTCGGCGTAGACGAGATCCTCGGTGGTGTAGGACTCGCGCAGCAGCATCGGGCCGAAAAGCTCCGAGCCGTAGGAGATCGCCTTCGTCGAGCACGCGAAGTGCAGCGACGCCGCGGTGCCGAAGGGCCCCTCGAGGGAGGTGGCGCCGTGGCAGGCCAGGCCGGCGGCCTCGGCGATGGCGGCGGTCTTCTTCGACTCCAGCAGGCCGCCGAGCTTGGTGGTCTTGACGGCGATGACGTCGGCGGCCTCCTCGCGGACCACGGCCAGGGCATCGGCCGGGGAGCACACGGACTCGTCAGCCATGACGGGCACGCCGATGCGGCGGGTGATCTCGCGCAGGGTGGCCAGGTCATGGGCCGGGGTGGGCTGCTCGAAAAGTTCGACGCCGGCCTCGGCGAGGACGGGCAGGTACTTCAGGGAGGTGATGCGGTCCCAGCGGGCGTTGACGTCGATACGCAGGCCCACCTTGCCGTCGAGCTCGCGGGCCAGTTCGGCGATGCGCGCGGTGTCGACGGCCGGATCGCCCGAGCCCATCTTCAGCTTGAAGGAGGCGTGACCGTGGGAGGCGATGCGCTCCTCGATCTCCTCCACCGCCTCGGCCAGGGGCAGCACACCGAGGGCCCAGGTGACCTCGATGTCGTCGCGGACACGGCCGCCGAGGAGGTCGCGCACGGGGATGTCGAGGGCGCGGGCCCAGGCGTCGTGCATGGCGATGTCGCAGGCGGCCTTGGCGAAGCGCATGTTGGCCACGGAGCGCTCGAAGTCCGCCATGATGCCGGCCAGATCGCTGACCGGGCGGCCGACCATGATGGGGGCCAGGTGGCCGTCGATGATGACCTTCATGGTCTCGGCGGACTCGCCACCCCACCACGGACCGCCGGGGACCACGCCTTCGCCGAAGCCGGTGACCCCGCCCTCGAGGACGACGGAGACCAGCAGAATCGGCTGGGCGGTGGCGGTGTAGGTGGCGAAGCCGTGGGGGCGGAAGAGGGGGACGTCGAGAAGCCGGGTCTCAACCTTGGCGATTGTCAGATCAGACAACGGGGATACTCCTTATATATGGGGAAAGGCCCCACGCCCGAAGGGACGTGGGGCCGGTCAGGGAAAGACTAGTCTTCCTTGTCCAGGGCGAAGTTGTAGGTGACTTCCTGGGTGCCCTCAGCGTTCGGCTGCGGGTTGAGCATGAGCTCCGGCTTCACAGCGGTGGCGACGTCGTTCTCGACCCACTCGCCGCCCTCGAAGTAGAGCTGGGTGGTGATCTCGCGGTAGCCCGGCTGCTTGACCATCAGGTGCAGGTGGGCGGGGCGCCACGGGTGGCCACCGTAGGAGTCGATGAACCAGCCGGTCGGGCCGTCGGCCGGGATCTGGTACGGAGCCGGGAACAGGGTGGTGATCTCGAACTCGCCGTTGTCGTTGGTGCGGATGGTGCCGCGCAGGTTCCACTCCGGGATGCCCGGTGCGAACTGGGCGTAGAGGCCCTCCTCATCGGCGTGCCACAGCTCGACGGTGGCGCCGCCCAGGCCGTTGCCCTCGACGTCGGTGACCTGGCCCTTGAAGATGAGGGACTTGGCGGCCTTGTCCTGCTCGCGCATCGGCATCTCGGCCTTCCACGGCAGCTCCGGGGAGTTCGGGACGTAGTAGGGGCCCTCGATGGAGCCCTTGGTGCCGGTGTAGTCGTTGCGGTTGTAGTTGATCTCCTCGATCTCGTGCTCGACGAAGACGTCCAGCCACAGCGGCCACTCGCCGTACTCGCCGACCTGGATCATCCAGTTCTTCAGGACGCGGTACTCGTCGTAGGTGACCTGGTGCTTGTGGGCGACCTCGGCGATGGCGGCCAGCAGATCGGTGTAGATCGCGTTGGCGCGCTCCTTGGAGGTGTCGGACTTGACGGCCTCGCCCTTGAACTTGTCGGTGGCGGCGTTGCCGGAGCCCTTGGCGGTGGGGTCACCGTCGTGGGTGGAGAGGTTCTCGAAGGACATGGAGACTCCTTGGTGTGGTGGTTCAGAAAGGTGAAGAGGAAGGGGGTCCAGGGAGGTTCGGGGTGAACTGCTCGCTGGTGTGACTTCACTGTGTCCCACCTCACGGGGTCGACGCAAGGACTTTCATGTCGGTGAATCCTTCAGCTTCTCGACGCCCCGCCGGGCCCCGGAACATCAGCGCAGGTCACCGCGGCTTTTGCGCACGATCGCTTCATGCACCGTACACACCACCCTGGCTGAAGCCTAGGTATCCCCCTCATGTTTGGGGCCGCTTGGCGGGCCCATTTCTACCCCCGCATACCCCCGGTTTCGCCACGTGCGGCGACCGTGCGCGCCGAACGCACGCTTCCCCACATCGACAAAAACGCAGTTGACAGCGCAATTATCCAGAAAACGCAGGCGGACGCTCACCCCCGCCCGCCAGCCCCGCCCCCGAAAAGATCCTCCCGAGCCCCTAGGGCACCCCTGGGAGACATCCCTGCAGCGTGCGGGCACTGACCGAACGTCGCAAAGCAGTTTTGAACGCCAACCCCCTAACTTCCCCTAGGCGTTCCCCCGATGTGGCCCGCCGCACATCTGGCTGATGATGGGTCCCGTCACACTTCATGGGCCCTCAGTCACGCGGCCCGTCCGGCAGATCGGAGACCACCTCATGACCACCACCACCCGCGAAATCCTCTCCCGCGCACTGGAGAACCGCCCCGAAGAAGGCGTCGTCCGCGTCAACCGCGAGATCTTCACCGACCAGGAGATCTTCGACCTCGAGATGAAGTACATCTTCGAGGGCAACTGGATCTTCCTCGCCCACGAGTCCCAGATCCCCGAGGTCGGCGACTACTTCACCACCAACATCGGCCGCCAGCCCGTCGTGATCACCCGCGGCAAGGACGGCGAGCTCAACTGCCTCATCAACGCCTGCTCCCACCGCGGCGCCATGCTGTGCCGCAAGAAGGTGGACAACCGCACCACCCTGACCTGCCCCTTCCACGGCTGGACCTTCTCCAACGACGGCACCCTGCTCAAGGTCAAGGACGAGAAGGACGGCGGATACCCGGAGCAGTTCAACACCGACGGCTCCCACAACCTGCGCCGCGTGCCCAAGTTCGAGTCCTACCGCGGCTTCCTCTTCGGCTCCCTCAACGACGATGTCGTCTCCCTCGACGAGCACCTGGGCGACGCCCGCGTCATCATCGACATGCTCGTCGACCAGTCCCCCGACGGCCTCGAGGTGCTCAAGGGCACCTCCACCTACACCTTCGACGGCAACTGGAAGCTGCAGGCCGAGAACGGCGCCGACGGCTACCACGTCTCCTCCACCCACTGGAACTACGCGGCCACCACCTCCCGCCGCAACACCGGCGAGTCCAAGAACGAGACCAAGGCCATGGACGCCGGCAAGTGGGGCGAGCAGGGCGGCGGCTACTTCTCCTTCCCCAACGGCCACCTCGTGCTGTGGACCGACTGGGCCAACCCGGAGGACCGCCCCATGTACGACCGCCTCGACCAGCTCAAGGAGCTGCACGGCGAGGCCCGCGGCAACTTCATGGTCGGTGCCTCGCGCAACCTGTGCCTGTACCCGAACGTCTACATCATGGACCAGTTCTCCACCCAGATCCGCCGCCTCGAGCCGGTCTCCGTCGACCAGACCGAGGTCTCCATCTGGTGCATCGCCCCCAAGGGTGAGTCCGACAAGTCCCGCGCGGCGCGTATCCGCCAGTACGAGGACTTCTTCAACGCCACCGGCATGGCCACCCCGGATGACC
>NZ_JAUNRW010000160.1:1299-3363 GCF_030535495.1 Corynebacterium sp. | reverse complement strand
GCATCTCGGCGGTCTGCACCTCGATCATCTCCTCTGCGAGCTCCCGCAGCGGAGCGTATCCGCCGTTGTCCACCTGATCCTGGGTCATGGCGATGACCTCCGCGTGGTGGAAGTGCATGAGCTCGAGGAAGCGGGTCCGCAGCTCCTCACCGTCCAGCTGCGCAAAGGTCTCGAACACACCGGGTGAGACCATGCCGTTGGCGATGTGGTGGGAGTGCAGTTCCATGTCGGCGTCGATGGCCCAGTCGTCGGCGAGCTGGCGCATCTGTGCGTTCTCCCGCTCCTGGCCCGAGCGGATGCGTTCGGCGAGGTCTCGCACGTCCGGATCCTCCACATCCGAGGCCAGCAGCACCTCCGACATGTCGATGGCCTGTTGGTGGTGCGGCACCATCATTCCCAGAAAGTGGACGTCGGTGTCGTTGGCCTCAGCGGGCATGGCGTCGGTGCGCTCGGAGAGCATCTGCTCGGCAGGCGCTGACGGCTCGGTGGGCGTGCAACCTGCCAGGAGGAGGGCGGCGGCGAGGACGACGAACGGGGCGCGCATAGGTAGTTACCTTAGCGTCGCCCCGTCGATAAGCGGTAGGAAATTATGCGCGTCCTGCGAGCAGGCGCTGGATCTCCTTGAGATCCTTGTTGCGCTTGCGGTTGCGCACCACGACGAGGGTCACCAGGCCGACGACAGCCACGCCGACACCTGCGAGGATCTTCTGCACCTGCGGGTCCTGCAGCTTGGCCTGCGCCTCGCGCTGGGCGTCGGCGGCGAGGGCCTGGGGCTTGGTGCGAACGGCCAGCTCGTCGAGGGTGCTGGCCAGCTGGCGACGGGTGCGCTCGATGTCTCGCTGGATATCGTTGATGTCTCGTGCCACGTGGATCTCCCGGGTAGTTGAAGGTCGTCTGTTCTACTTCAGAGTAGTGTAACGCGATCTGTCGGTGCAGGGCGGTATGGTGTAGGACATGACTGTTTCCTCACGTCTTGCCGAAGGCGACCCTGCACCCGATTTCACCCTGCCCGATGACACCGGTCGGGAGGTCTCGCTCCAGGATGTCGTCGGCCAGCGTGTGCTCGTCTACTTCTACCCGCGCGCCAACACCCCGGGCTGCACGACGCAGGCCTGCGACTTTAGGGATTCCCTCGCCGAGCTCAACGACCTCGACGTCACCGTCATCGGCATCTCCCCCGACAAACCGGAGAAGCTGGCGAAGTTCCGCGAGGATCACGGGCTGAACTTCGTGCTGCTGTCGGACGTCGATAAGCAGGTGATGACGCAGTGGGGCGCGTTCGGCGAGAAGAAGAACTACGGCAAGGTCGTGCAGGGCGTGATCCGGTCGACGTTCCTCATCGAACCCGACGGCACCATCGGCCTGGCCCGCTACAACGTCCGCGCGTCGGGACATGTCGCCCGCATCCTGCGAGAGGTCGCCGCCGCCTGATGAGCGACGAGGAAGGCCTGCTCGTCCCCCGTCGACGACCCGCCCAGGCCCGCAGCCGCGAACGCTTCAACCGCATTCTGGCGGCCGCGCGCACCGTGCTTGTCGACGTCGGCTTCGAGTCCTTCACCTTCGACGAGGTGGCCAAGCGCGCCGAGGTGCCCATCGGCACCCTGTACCAGTTCTTCGCCAACAAGTACGTGCTCATCTGCGAGCTCGACCGCGTCGATACGGCAGAGAATGTCGCCGAGCTGCAGAAGTTCTCCGGGCGGGTGCCGGCCCCGCAGTGGCCCGACATTCTCGACGAGTTCATCGACCACCTGGCCCGTCTGTGGCGGGAGGATCCTTCCCGGCGCGCCGTCTGGCACGCCGTCCAGTCCACCCCGGCGACCCGCGCGACGGCGGCGGCCACCGAGAAGCAGATGCTCGACATCATCTCCGAGGTGGTCGCCCCCCTGGCGGCGGATGCCACCCACGAGGAGCGCTTTCAGTTGGCCGCGCTCCTGGTGCACACGGTGTCCTCGCTGCTGAATTTCGCGATCCGTGACGCAGAGGATGCGGATCATTTCGAGACCATCGTCAACGAGATCAAGCGGATGCTTGTCGCGTACCTGTTCGCGGTGGCAACAAGTTAGT
>NZ_JAUNRW010000160.1:0-1199 GCF_030535495.1 Corynebacterium sp. | reverse complement strand
TTTTTCGTGACGCCCACCACATCAGGCGCGTAGAATGGCCCCATGAACACTGATCCGAAGGACCCCGCCCCCATCGCCGACTCCGAGGCTCCGCAGCAGCACCCGGACGACGACCACAAGGTCGCCGAGAACCCTCCGATCGACGATCCCAACTACCAGTCGGAGGAGTCCGGCGAATAGGTGTCGCTGCCCGCTTCTCGACGTCCACCCGGCCCCACCGCGGTCCGGGTGGATTTTTTGGTCTGCAGGAGCGGGCTACAGTTGCTCGAGCAGGCAGATCGCCGTCGCGTAGTCCCCGTCATGACTGATCGACAGACTCGTCCGGATCTCGCCGACGCTGGACAGCACCGCGTGTGCCACCTCGCCTCGTAGCTCGATGGCGACCCGCCCCCACCGGTCGGCACGGACCTCTATCTCGGTGAAATCCACCCCGTCCGGATCAACGACCGGTGGCCGACCGTAGATCGCCTGCGACCACGCCTTGATGAACGCCTCCTTCGCAGCCCACCGCCCCGCCAGGTGCACTGCCCGATCATGCCGCTGCGCAGCCGTTCGCAGCTCCCCCACCGCGAACACCGCCTCAAATCGCGAACCCGGCCGCGCCAACTGTTCCCGGAAGCCCGGGACGTGCACGAGATCAACTCCCACATGCTGCATGGGCTCATCGTTCCACACAAACCCCGGCGCCGACCATAGTGATCATCGCCGGGGCTCCGCTTCCAGCTACTCAGCGCGGCGACGGCTGATGATGATCGCGCCACCAATGAGCACCATCACGAGGGCAATGAGCACGACAGCGATGGTGTCCGCACCCGTGTTCGCGAGCACTCGATGCGGGTTCTGCTGGGCCCGCTGCGCCTGCTGGGGCGCCACCTGGGGCGGCGCACTCCTCGCAGGTGTCTGCTGGGCACCCAGCACCTGCGACTGAGTCTGCTGGGGCTGCGGCTGCTGGACCTGAGTCGGCATTACGGTCGGTTGTGGGTGTGCGGTGGGACCTGCCGACGGGGTGATCACCGGTTCACCATCAGAGGAGCCGGATGAACCAGGTACTGCGCTCGAACCCAGGAGCGGCAGCAAGGGAAGCAGCGGGAGCAGAATCCACGGAACACTGGAACCACTCGACGGACCAGCCGGGGCAACCGGAGTCTCGGTCGGCTCCGTCGGCTCCGTCGGTTCCGTGGGGTCGGTCGACTCGGTCA
>NZ_JAUNRW010000159.1 GCF_030535495.1 Corynebacterium sp. | reverse complement strand
GCGAGCCCCGTCAGGGCGTTCATGTTGGCCCCGTCGATGTAGACCTGCCCGCCGACGGCGTGGACCTTGTCGCACACCTGCCGCACGGTGTCCTCGAAGACGCCGTGGGTCGAGGGGTAGGTGATCATGATCGCCGCGACCCGCGGCCCGTGCTCCTCGAGCTTGGCGTCGAGGTCCGCGAGGTCGACGGAACCGTCGTCCGCGGTGGCGACCACCACCACCCGCAGGTTCGCCAGCGTCGCCGAGGCCGCATTGGTGCCGTGCGCGGAGGCCGGCACGATGCAGATGTCGCGCTCGGTGTCACCGTTAGCCACATGGAATCGCCGGATGGCCAGCAGACCGGCCAGCTCGCCCTGGGAACCGGCGTTGGGCTGCACGGACACCTTCGCGTAGCCGGTGAGCTCCGCCAGCCAGCCCTCGAGCTCCTCGATGAGCTCGATCCACCCGCGGGCCTGCTCCTCGGGGGCATAGGGGTGGATGTTGGCGAACTCCGGCCAGGTGATCGTCTCCATCCCGGCCGTGGGGTTGAGCTTCATCGTGCACGAGCCCAGCGGGATCATCGTGCGGTCCAGTGCCAGGTCCTTGTCGGACAGACGCCGCAGGTAGCGCAGCATCTGCGTCTCGGAATGGATCGAGGAGAAGATCTCGTGGGTCAGCGTCGGGGTCTCGCGCGGCACAGCCAGCGCGGAGCTGCCCTCCTGCCGCGCACCGCCGAAGACCTCCACGAGCTTATCGACGTCCGCCTCCGTCGCCGACTCACCGAAACTCACCGCGATGCGGGTGTCGCTGAGAGGGCGTACGAGGTAACCGGCGTCCGCGAGCTTCTCGACGACCGCGGCCGCGTCCGCCACCTCCACCGCGACGGTGTCGAAGAAGTGCTCGTGCACGACGCCGTCGACCGAGGCGGCGAAGTCGCAGGCCAGGGAATGGATGCGTTCGGCGATTCGCAGCAGACCCTCCGGGCCGTGGTAGACGGCGTACATGGAGGCGGTGACGGCCAGCAGGGCCTGGGCGGTGCAGATGTTGGAGGTCGCCCGCTCGCGGCGGATGTGCTGCTCACGGGTCTGCAGTGCCAGGCGGTAGGCGGGGGCGCCCTCGGCGTCGACGGAGACACCGACCAGACGACCCGGCATCTGTCGCTTGAGGGCGTCGGAGACGGCCATGAACGCAGCGTGCGGGCCGCCGAAGAACAGCGGCACGCCGAAGCGCTGGGAGGAACCCACGGCGATGTCCGCGCCCAGCTCACCGGGGGACTCGATGAGCATGAGCGCCAGGGGATCGGTGACCACGGTGGCCAGACCGCCGCGGTCATGGATGGCGTCGATGACCGGACGCGGATCGGTGATATCCCCCTCCGTGCCGGGATAGGCGATGACGACACCGCAGTAATCCTCACCCACCAGATCCTGCGAGAGGTCCTCCACGGCGACCTCCAGGTCGATGGCGCGGGCCCGCTCCGCCGCCACGGACAGCACCTGCGGGTGGAGGCGGGCGTCGAGGGCAACCCGGCGGCCCTTCTTCTTCGCCCGGGACATCAGGCCGATGGCCTCGGCGGTGGCGGAGGCTTCGTCGAGAAGCGAGGCGTTGGCGATGGGCAGGCCGGTGAGCTCGGAAACCATCGTCTGGAAGTTGAGCAGCGCCTCGAGGCGGCCCTGCGAGATTTCCGGCTGATAGGGCGTGTACGCGGTGTACCAGCCCGGATCCTCCACCACATTGCGGCGGATCACCGGCGGGGTGATCGTGTCGGAGAAGCCCTGCCCGTAGAAGGACTTGAGCACCGTGTTGGCGTCGGCGTAGGCACGCAGCCGGGCCTGGGCAGCGGTCTCACTGAGCGCCGGGCGGTCGGGGAGCTCTCCGGGCAGGCGGATGTCGGCGGGGAGGGCGGCGTCGATAAGCGCATCGAGGGACTGATATCCCAGCGCCTCCAGCATCACCTTCTCCTCCGGACCATCGGGGCCGGTGTGTCGGGCCAGGTAGGAAGCAGAATCGGTGATCGGGGGCAGGGCCATGCGGGATCGACTCCTCGGTGGGGGAACTGATGACACCAAGTATAAGAAAAACCGCCACCCCGGCGGGGTGACGGTTAATCTCAGCTGAGACTAGAGATCCAGATCAGACTGGAAGTCCGCGGTCTCCAGGCGGTCCTTGATGGTGGTGATGAAGCGACCTGCGTCCGCACCGTCGATGACCTGGTGGTCGTAGGTGAACGGCAGGTAGCACATCTGACGGATGGCGATGGAGTCGACACCGTCGTCGGTGACCACGACCGGGCGCTTCTCGATGGCCGCGGTACCCAGGATGCCGGCCTGCGGCGGGGTGAGCACCGGGGTGTCGAGCAGGGCACCCTCAGAACCGATGTTGGTCACGGTGAAGGTGCCACCGGACAGATCGTCCGGGCGCAGCTTGCGGTTGCGGGCACGCTCAGCCAGATCGGTGATGGCGGTGGCGATCTCGACCAGGGACAGATCCTGGGCCTTCTTGATCACCGGCACCAGCAGCCCCTGCGGGGTGTCCACGGCAATGCCGATGTTGACGTCCGAGTGGTAGGTCATCTCCTTGGTCTCCGCGTTGTAGGACGCGTTGACGTTCGGGTGGGAGACCAGGGCCTCGGCGACAGCCTTGACGATGAACACCAGGTAGGTCGGGTTCGCGCTGTGCTTGGAGACGAACTCGTCCTTGGCGGCCTTACGCAGCTCCGCGACACGGGTCATGTCGACCTCCTGCACGTGAGTCAGCTGAGCGGACTTCTGCAGGGACTCGATCATGGTCTTCGCCGTGATCTCGCGGATACGGTTGACCTTCTGGGTCGTGCCGATGAGCTCGGCCTTCTCCGGATCCACGGACTTGGTGGACCAGTTGGAGCGGGCACCCTTGTCCGCGGCCTGGTCGGCCTTGACGTCGGCGCCACCCTCGGCGGCGGCCAGGACGTCCTGCTTACGGATACGGCCACCGACACCGGTGCCCTCGACCGTGGTCAGGTCAACACCGTGCTTGTCGGCGAGCTTGCGCACCAGCGGAGTGACGTAGGGGACGTCGGCGTTGGACTTCTTCTCTGCCGGCTCGTCGTCCTCCTTGGGCTCCTTGGGCTTGGCCTTCTTCTCGGCCTTGTCCTCCGACTTCGGAGCCTCCTTCTTCGGCTCCTCCTTCTTGTTCTCCTCGGCCAGCTTCTCAGCCTCAGCCTTGGCGTCGTCGGTGTCCTTCTTGTCCTCGTCCTTGGCGTCCTTCTTGGCCGCCTTCTTCGGGGAGCCGGAACCCACGCGGGCGATGACGGCGCCGACGTCGACGGTCTCATCCTCATCGGCGAGGATCTCCAGCAGGGTGCCGGCGACCGGGGACGGGATCTCGGTGTCGACCTTGTCGGTGGAGACCTCGAGCAG
>NZ_JAUNRW010000045.1 GCF_030535495.1 Corynebacterium sp. | reverse complement strand
TCACCCTCCACGTCATCTGCCACTACGGCCGCGACCCGCACCACATCACCGAGGCGGAGTACAAGGCCGTCGCCCGGGCGCTGCGCGAGGCCGTGGAGCGCGACCCCCGGGTGGAGGGCGTACCCTCTACCAAGGGAGCGCTGTAGACCATGGACGGTTCCGGCAACTGGCTGGTCTACCTGCTGTTCATCGTCGCCGGCCTGCTGGTCGGCGCGACCTGGTCGGCCTACCAGTCCGGGAGCCGACCGATGACGATTTTTCTGGCCCTGTGTTCTGCAGTCGCGTTCGTGGGAGCCGTGTTCTGGATGATGGGAGCGATGGAGTAAGTGGCACAGACGGGACTGACACGTGCGGAGATCGAGAACCTTGACAGCATGTGGAAGGCCCCGGGTTTTGTGCCCACTCTCGTCGCGGTCTTCGCGGCCTTCGGCGCCTGGTCGCTGCTGCTGCCGGTGATCCCGCTGGCCGCGCTCGACGCCGGCCACTCCGCCACGATCGCGGGTGCCACCACCGGTGTCTTCATGGCCGCGACGGTGCTCACCCAGATCTTCACCCCGGCGATGCTGCGCCGCATCGGCTACAACCCGGTGATGGTGGCCTCCGCCTTCATGCTCGGCGTACCGGCGCTCGGCCACCTGCTGGACGACGCCGTCTGGGCGCTGCTGCTCTTCTCCGCTCTGCGCGGCGTCGGTTTCGGCGCGCTGACGGTCGCCGAATCCGCGCTCATCGCGGAGCTGGTGCCCGCCCGTTTCCTGGGGAAGGCGTCGGGCATGCTCGGGGTCTTCGTCGGTGTGGCCCAGATGGTCTTCCTGCCGCTGGGCCTGTGGATGACCGGCCAGTTCGGTTTCGGCTCGGTGTATGTGGCCGCCGCGATCGTGGCGCTGATCGCCGCGGTAATGTGCCTGCGCATCCCGCGGATCCGGGCACAGGAGTCCTCCCGCGAGCGGGCACCCGGCGATGTCTCCATGTGGAAGCTCGTGCTGGTCCCGGCGGTGGCGGTCAACACCCTCTCGATGAGCTTCGGCGCGGTCTCCTCCTTCCTGCCCGCGGCTGTCCTGGAGCTGGATCCCGTCACCGGTGCGGTCATCGGTGGCTTCATGCTGTCGATCACCGGTGGCGCGGCCATGGCACTGCGCTACGTCTCCGGCATGGTGGCGGACCGTGCCGGCCGCGCGGGCATCACCATGATCCCCGGTCAGGTCATGGGCTTTTCGGGCGTGGCGCTCATGGCGCTGGTCATCGCCAACGGCTGGTCCGTGTGGTGGCTGGTGCTGGCCGGCATCCTCTTCGGCGGTGGTTTCGGCATGGTCCAGAACGAGGCCCTGCTGGAGATGTTCCAGCGCCTGCCGCGCACCAAGGTCTCCGAGGCTTCCGCGGTGTGGAACATGGCCTACGACGCCGGCACCGGCCTCGGCTCCTTCGTCCTCGGCTTCGTCGCGGCGCAGGCCGCCTACTCGGGTGCCTACACGGTGGCGGCGGCCATTGTCGCGGTCGGCATCGTCGCGACCGCCACCGACCGCTTCCTCGGCGCGCACCGCGTCACCGAACACAACAACATCCGCACCCGCCTGCGGCAGATCCACGTGCCCCGCCGCTTGGCGGGCAAGAGAACGAGAACTCGTGACAGGTAAGCCACGAAGCCGCATGAGGGTATGCCCTGTGCCTCTCTGGAGACTCACCGAGATCGCCGAACCCGATCCGGATCTGATCGTGCGACTGACGTTGATGGGTGACTCCTTCTTCGGGGAATACACGCTGGAAGAGTTTCGTTATCATTGTGCGGTTGCTGACCTGGAGACATTGTGTGACCTCTACCGTGAGTTCTACGCCGCCGGAGCCTTCAAGTGGCATGAGGAACAAAGAGTGCACGAGGAAATAAGGCCGCTCGCCGAGTACATTGGCGCGGCACGGTCGATCCCCCGCCTGAGCGAGCCGACGTTGCTGGAACAACGCGCGGCCTGGCCCCAGTGGAAACTGTGGGGAGCCCGTCGAACACCCGTCGAGGAGTGGGAGTTGTAGCCCGCGCTACACTTTCCCTCATGGCAAAAACCGTCGCCCTCCTCGACTACGGCTCCGGCAACCTGCGCTCCGCCCACCGGGCACTGGAGAAGGTCGGGGCCGAGGTCACCGTCACCTCCGATCCGCAGATCTGCGTCAACGCCGACGGGCTGCTCGTCCCCGGCGTCGGTGCCTTCGCCGCCTGCATGGCCGGGCTCAACGCCGTCCACGGCGGCCGCATCATCGGCCAGCGCCTCGCCGGTGGGCGCCCGGTGATGGGGATCTGCGTCGGCATGCAGATTCTTTTCGACGAAGGCGATGAGCACGGCGTGCACACCCGCGGGGCAGGGGAGTGGCCGGGTGCGGTCGAGCGCCTGCAGGCGGACATCCTGCCGCACATGGGCTGGAACACGGTGTCGCGGGACCCGGACTCGCAGATGTTCGCCCAGCTCCCCGACGACGAGCGCTTCTACTTCGTCCACTCCTACGGCGTCCGCGACTGGACGCTGGTCACCGATGACCTCACCACCCCGCCGTCCGTCGCGTGGGCGCAGCACGAGAACGACCGCTTCGTCGCCGCCGTGGAGAACGGTCCGCTGTGGGCCACCCAGTTCCACCCAGAGAAGTCCGGTGATGCCGGACTGCAGCTGCTGGGCAACTGGGTGGCAACTCTCTAGAGGATAGGATTGGGAACCATGAGCGATTTCACCCTTCTTCCCGCCGTGGATGTCGTCGACGGCCAGGCCGTGCGACTCGACCAGGGCGAGGCCGGTACCGAGAAGTCCTACGGTTCGCCGCTGGAGGCGGCTCTGGAGTGGCAGGCCCAGGGTGCGGAGTGGCTGCACTTCGTCGACCTCGACGCCGCCTTCGGCCGTGGTTCCAACCACGAGCTCATGGCGGAGATCACCGGGCAGCTGGACATCAAGGTGGAGCTGACCGGCGGTATCCGCGACGACGCTTCCCTCGAGCGCGCCCTGGCCACCGGCGCCACCCGCGTCAACATCGGTACCGCCGCGCTGGAGAAGCCGGAGTGGATCGCCGACGTGCTCGCCTCCCACGGCGATCAGGTGGCCGTGGACATCGCGGTCCGCGAGATCGACGGCGAGTGGCGCACCCGCGGCAACGGCTGGGTCTCCGACGGCGGCGACCTGTGGGAGGTCCTCGAGCGTCTCGACGCCGCCGGCTGCCGACGCTTCGTCGTCACCGACGTGTCCAAGGACGGCACCCTCGCCGGCCCCAACGTGCAGCTCCTGCGCGAGGTGGCGGCCGCCACCGACGCGAAGATCGTCGCCTCCGGTGGTATCTCCGTCCTCGACGACGTCGTGGAGCTGGCGAAGTACACCGAGGAGGGCATCGACTCCGCCATCATCGGCAAGGCACTGTACGAAGGACGCTTCACGCTGCGGGAGGCACTCGCGGCCGTCGATAAGCAGTAGCGGCATGGACGCCCGGGAGCTGCTGGCCGTCGCGGAGGCGGTGTGTGATGACGCGGAGAGGATGTTCCTCGCCGGCGTCGGCTCCGATCCTGCCGCGATGAAAAGCCCCGGCGACTTCGCCACCGAGGTCGATCTGGCCATCGAGGCCCACCTGCGGCAGACGCTCACCCAGTTCACCGGCATCCCCGTCCTGGGGGAGGAGGCCGGTGGCAGCTACAACCACGACGCCGTGTGGATCGTCGATCCCATCGACGGCACCGCCAACTACGCCGCGGGCAACCCGATGTGCGCGATCCTCATCGCCCTGCTTATCGACGACCACCCCGTCGCCGCCATCACCTCCATGCCCCTGCTCGGCCGCCGTCTCACCGCCTTCGAGGGCGGGCAGGTCCGCCTCAACGGCCAGCCGCTCACCCCGTTGAGCGAGGCGGATCAGCTGGTGACCCAGGTGGGGTTCTCCTCCGTGGCCTCCCAGGTGCGCTCCCAGTTCCCCTCCCTGCTGCGCCAGGGGCTGCTCGCGGAACTCGCCGCGACGTACCTGCGCCCGCGGATCACCGGCTCCGTCGGTGTTGATCTGGCCTTCACCGCGCAGGGGATCTTCGGCGGCGCGGTGAGCTTCTCCCCGCACGTGTGGGACAACGCCGCGGGTGTCATGCTCATCCGCGCCAACGGCGGGGTGGTCACCGACATCGAGGGCAACGAGTGGACCCCGCGGTCCATCGGGGTGGTGGCGGGTACCGCGCGGGCCCACGAGGCCATCATGAGTACGATGAGTGGGATCCTCAATTCCTAGAGTGAAAGGGGCGTTCCCCATGGCCGTGGCCATCCGCGTCATCCCCTGCCTGGACGTCGACAACGGTCGTGTGGTCAAGGGCGTCAACTTCGAGAACCTCCGCGACGCCGGGGATCCCGTGGAACTGGCCGCCCGTTACAACGTCGAGGGTGCCGACGAGCTGACCTTCCTCGACGTCTCCGCCTCCAAGGACGGCCGCGGCACCATGCTTGAGGTGGTCAGGCGCACCGCCGAGCAGGTCTTCATCCCGCTGACCGTCGGCGGTGGCGTGCGCTCGGTCGAGGACGTCGACCAGCTGCTGCGCGCCGGCGCGGACAAGGTCTCCGTCAACACCTCCGCCATCGCCCGCCCGGAGCTGCTGCGTGAACTGGCCGACCAGTTCGGTTCCCAGTGCATCGTCCTGTCCGTCGACGCCCGCCGTGCCCCCGACCAGCCCTCCGGTTTCGAGGTGACCACCCACGGTGGCTCGAAGTCCGCGGGCCTGGACGCCATCGAGTGGGCGCAGACCGGTGAGCGGCTCGGGGTGGGGGAGATCCTGCTCAACTCCATGGACGGCGACGGCACCAAGGACGGCTTCGACCTGGAGCTGCTGCGCCTGGTCCGCGAGGCCGTCAACGTCCCCGTCATCGCCTCCGGTGGTGCCGGTGAGGCAGCGCACTTCCCGCCGGCCGTCGACGCCGGGGCCAACGCCGTACTCGCCGCCACCATCTTCCACTTCGGCGAGGTGAGCATCGGTGAGGTCAAGGACGCGCTGGCCGACGCCGGCCATGAGGTCCGCCGATGAGCAACCCCGCCGACCACGATCTCGACCCCGCCATCGCCGCCCGCCTCAAGCTCAACGACGCCGGGCTGCTGCCCGCCGTCGTCCAGGCCGAGGGCACCGGAGAGGTGCTCATGCTGGCGTGGATGGACACCCACGCGCTGGCGTACACCCTGGCCACCCGGCAGGGCACCTACTACTCCCGCTCCCGCGGCGAGTACTGGATCAAGGGCCTGACCTCCGGCCACACCCAGGAGGTCACCGGCGTGCGCCTGGACTGCGACGGGGACACCGTCCTGGTCACCGTCCGCCAGGTGGGCGGCGCCTGCCACACCGGCGACCGCACCTGCTTCGACGCCGACGAACTGCTGTAGAGCCATGAAGAACCTCCACCGAATCTCCGCACTCCTGCTCGCCCTGTCCGCGCTCATCCTCTGGGCCGCGTCCCGCATGGCGTGGATCACCGCCGACACCTTCGACGACAAGTCCGGCAACGCCTCCCACGCCGTCATCGGCGGCCTCTGGTCCACCGAACAGACCGCCGTGGCACTGCTGCTGCTCGCCGGGGCGGTGGCAGGCCTGGCACTGCGGCGCATGGGACGACGCATCGTCGGCATCGTCTCCGCCCTGGCCGGCATCGGCGCCTCCTGGGCGCCGTTGGGCCTGCTGGCCGGAGAACCCGACCCGCAGCGCGTGCATCAGCTGCTGTCCACGGGAGACGAGACCGTCATCGCCTCCTGGGCCGAGATCGCCGGGTTGGAAGTCCACACCGCGGGACCGGCCCTGGCCATGGTGGGCGCCGCCCTCGCCCTGTTCGCCGGGGTCCTGCTGGCGATGCGACCCGGGCAGGATTCCGCGAAACTCAACCGCTACGAGACCCGCCAGGCCCGCGAAGCCAAGATCGCCGACGACCTCCAGGCAGAGCCCGATTCCGGGCGCGTCATGTGGGATGCCCTCGATGCGGACATCGACCCCACGGACACTTCCCGGCCCTGATTTCTTCGTGAGGAAGGTCACGGGATACCCTTAATGGGATCTCGATGGGAGGTGCAGATGAGTGCACTGGAGCGGCTCGTGGCCGACGTCCTGAAGGATGTCGCCGCCCGCGAGGCCATCGTCTCCTTCCAGGAGATCAAGGCCCGCTCGCGCGACACGGACAACACCCGTGACGGTTACCGCGCGCTGTTGCGCAACGGCTGCAGCGTCATCGCCGAAATCAAGCGCGCGGTCCCCGGCCGCACCCTCATCGCCGACACCGCCCCCATCGCCCACCTGGCCCACGAGTTCGAGGAGGGCGGGGCCCACCTCATCGCCTGCCAGACCGAGCGCCTGCGCTTCCACGGCTCACTCACCGACATGCGCGTCGCCCGCGAGGCGGTCCAGGTGCCCATGTTCTGCCGCGACATCATCCTCGACCCGTACCAGATCCACGAGGCCCGCTGCTACGGAGCCGACCTGGTTCCCCTGCAGGTCGAACTCCTCGACCAGAACCGCCTCGTCTCCCTCCTGGACCGCATCGAGTCCCTCGGGATGACCGCCGTCCTCGAGGTCCGCAGCCCCGCGGAGGCCGATCGTGCCATGGATGCCGGGGCGCGCGTCGTCGCGGTGAATGCGCGGCCGCTGGTGGGCGGGGACGTCGATAAGCAGCTGTTCGCCGACATCGCCCCGGGCCTGCCCGAGTCGACGGTGCGCATCGCCCTGTCCGGGGTGCACTCGCCGCGTGATCTGCTCGCCTACGCCGCCGCGGGTGCCGACGCCGTCGTCGTCGGCGAGGAACTCATGACCGCCGAGGACCCCGCGCGGCTGACGCGCACCCTGGTCGCCACCGGACAGCATCCCTCCTGCCCCTCGCGCTGAGGACTCTGGCACACTGTTACACCGTGCAGACCACTATCCTCGCGAACATCCCTTCCCCGCCCCAGGGCGTGTGGTACCTCGGCCCCATCCCGCTGCGGGCCTACGCGATATGCATCATGATCGGCATCCTTCTGGCGCTGTGGGTGACCCACCGTCGCTACACGGCGCGCGGCGGAGACGCCGACATGGTGTGGGATGCGGCGCTGGTGGCCATTCCCGTCGGCATCATCGGCGGACGGCTCTATCACGTCATCACGGACGCCGACAAGTACTTCTGCGAGACCTGTAACCCGGCCAGCGCCTTCAACATCGCGGCCGGCGGGCTGGGAATCTGGGGAGCCGTGGCCCTGGCCTCCGTCGGCGTGGCGCTGTTGTTCCGCTGGAAGAAGGTGCCGCTCGCGCCCTTCGCCGACGCCGTCGCCCCCGCGATCATCCTCGGCCAGGCCATCGGCCGGCTGGGCAACTGGTTCAACCAGGAGATCTACGGGCGCCCCACCGACGTGCCCTGGGCGCTGGACATCTACTACCGCGTCGACAGCAACGGCGAGTTCGCACCGCTCACGGGACGATCCACGGGCGAGATCATCACCTCCGTCCACCCGACGTTCCTCTACGAACTGCTGTGGAACCTGCTCATCTTCGCCCTGCTGCTGGTGATCGACCGTCGCTTCCAGTTGGCACAGGGTTCCATCTTCGCCCTCTACGTCGCGGGCTACACGCTGGGCCGATTCTGGATCGAGCTCATGCGCGACGACTCCGCCACGATGATCCTCGGGCAGCGCGTCAACACCTGGGTGTCCGCCGTGGTGTTCCTCACCGCAGTGGGCGTGTTCCTGTGGCTTCAACGACGTCGACGGGCCCACGTCGACGAAACAGAGTAGGTTGGTAGCCGTGTCTAGACGAACCAAGATTGTGTGCACCCTCGGTCCCGCCGTCGCCTCGAAGGACGCCATCCGGCGCCTGGTCGAGGACGGCATGGACGTCGCCCGCCTGAACTTCTCCCACGGTGATCACCCCGATCACGAGCAGAACTACAAGTGGGTCCGCGAGGCCACCGATGTCACCGGCCGCGCCGTCGGCATCCTCGCCGACCTGCAGGGACCCAAGATCCGCCTCGGCCGCTTCATCGACGGTGCCACCGTCTGGGAGACCGGCGAGGTCGTCCGCATCACCGTGGACGATGTGGAGGGCACCCACGACCGCGTGTCCACCACCTACAAGAACCTCGCGCTCGACGCCAAGCCCGGCGATCGCCTGCTTGTCGACGACGGCAAGGTCGGCCTCACCTGCCTCGAGGTCGACGGCAACGACGTCGTCTGCGAGGTCACCGAGGGTGGCCCCGTCTCCAACAACAAGGGTGTCTCCCTGCCCGGCATGGACATCTCCGTGCCCGCCCTGTCCGAGAAGGACATCGCCGACCTCGAGTTCGCCCTCGAGCTCGGCGTCGACTTCATCGCACTGTCCTTCGTCCGCTCCCCGGCGGACGTCGACCTGGTCCACGAGGTCATGGACCGCGTCGGTCGCCACGTGCCCGTGATCGCCAAGCTGGAGAAGCCCGAGGCCGTCCACGCGCTGGAGTCCATCGTCCTCGCCTTCGACGCCATCATGGTCGCCCGCGGTGACCTCGGCGTCGAGGTCCCGCTCGAGCAGGTCCCGCTGGTGCAGAAGCGCGCCATCCAGATCGCCCGCGAGAACGCCAAGCCCGTCATCGTGGCCACCCAGATGCTCGACTCCATGATCGAGAACTCCACGCCCACCCGCGCGGAGGCCTCCGACGTCGCCAACGCCGTCCTCGACGGTGCCGACGCCGTCATGCTCTCCGGCGAGACCTCCATCGGCGTCGACCCGCACAACGTCGTGCGGACCATGGCCCGCATCGTCACCCAGGCGGAGACCGACGGCCACGTGCCGCCGCTGAGTCACGTCCCGCGCACCAAGCGCGGCGTCATCTCCTACTCCGCCCGCGACATCGCCGAGCGCCTCAACGCCCGCGCGCTGGTGTGCTTCACCACCTCCGGTGACACCGCCCGCCGCGTGGCCCGCCTGCACTCGCACCTGCCACTGCTGGTGTTCACGCCGCACCAGGCCGTCCGCTCGCAGCTGGCGCTCACCTGGGGTGCCGAGACCTTCCTCTGTGCCCAGGCCCGCTCCACCGACGACATGATGGCCGAGCTCGACCGCTCGCTGCTCGCCATGGACGACTACCACCGTGACGACATGATGGTCGTGGTCGCCGGCACCCCGCCCGGGGTCTCCGGTAACACCAACATGATCCACGTCCACCTGCTGGGCGAGGACACCAGCTCGCCGACGGCCAGCACCCGCAAGTAGTAGTTCAGACGAGAAGCGGCGGAGAGGACATCCTCTCCGCCGCTTCTTCGCGTCGCTACCTGGTGATCGGGGTCGGGTCGAGCTTCCAGACCTCACGGGCGTAGTCGCCGATGGTGCGGTCAGAGGAGAAGCGGCCCGAGGCGCAGATGTTCACCCAGCACATCCGTGCCCAGTGCTGGCGGTCGGCGACGTAGTCGGCGGCCATGCGGTCGCGGGTCTCACGGAAGTCGGCGAAGTCACCGAGGACGTAGTAGACGTCCGGGGTCTCCCAGCCGCCGCCGTCGAGAAGCGAGGAACGGATGTCGTGGAACTGGCCGGTGCCGTTGTCGTCCAGGGTGCCGTCGATAAGCGCATCGAGGGCGCGCTTGAGGCCCGGGACGGTCTCGTAGGCGTGCCACGGGTTGTAGGTGGCGCGCAGCTCCGGCAGCTCCTCCTCGCGGGCGCCGAAGATGTAGGCGTTGTCATCGCCCACGGAATCGTGGATCTCGACGTTCGCGCCGTCCATCGTGCCCAGGGTGAGGGCGCCGTTCATCATGAACTTCATGTTGCCGGTACCGGAGGCCTCCTTGCCGGCGGTGGAGATCTGCTCGGAGACGTCCGTCGCCGGGATGATGTGCTCGGCGGGGGAGACGTTGTAGTTCTCCACGAAGACGACGCGGATGACGTCGTTGACCTCCGGGTCGTTGTTGACCACGGTGGCGATCTCGTTGATGAGCTTGATGATGCCCTTCGCCCGGTAGTAACCCGGGGCGGCCTTGGCGCCGAAGATGAAGGTACGCGGCGGAACGTCCGTGAGGCCGTCCTCCTTGATGCGCAGGTAGAGGTCCAGGATGTAGAGGGCGTTGAGCAGCTGGCGCTTGTACTCGTGGAGACGCTTGATCTGGGTGTCGAAGATGGAGTGCGGGTCCACCTCGATGCCCTGACGGTCCTTGATCCACTCGGCGAAGTCGGCCTTGTTGGCCTCCTTGATCTCGAGGAGCTCGTTCATGACGGACTCGTCGTCGGCGTAGTGGGCGATCTCCTGGAGCTTATCCATGTCGGTGACCCACTCGTCGGAGCCCACGAGGCGGGTGAGCAGATCGGACAGGCGCGGGTTGCACATCTTCAGCCAGCGGCGCGGGGTGACACCGTTGGTCTTGTTGTTGAACTTCTCCGGCCAGATCTCGTGCCAGTCACCGAGGGTGTCACGCTTGATGATCTCCGTGTGCAGCGCGGCCACACCGTTGATGGAGTAGGAGGCGTAGCAGGCGATCCACGCCATGTGCACGTGACCGTCCTGCAGCGGGGACATGCGGTGGATACGCTCCTCGTCGAAGCCGCGCTCGCGCAGATCATCGCGGAAGCGGCGGTCGATCTCGACGGTGAGCTCCCACACGCGGTTGAACAGCTGCTGGAAGATGGTGACGTTCCACTGCTCGAGGGCCTCCACCAGCACGGTGTGGTTGGTGTAGGCGAAGGTCCGGGTGACGATGTCCCAGGCGTCCTCCCAGGTCATGTCGTGCTCGTCGAGCAGCAGTCGCATGAGCTCCGGGATGGCGAGCACCGGGTGGGTGTCGTTGAGCTGGATGCAGTTGTAGTCCGCGAAGGTGGACAGGTCGCCGTGGTTGTCCAGGTGGGACTCGATCATCGCCTGCAGGGAGGCGGACACGAAGAAGTACTGCTGGCGCACGCGCAGGACCTTGCCGGCGTAGGTGGTGTCGTTCGGGTAGAGCACGCGGCACAGATCCATGACGGCCTCGCGCTCGACGATGGCGTCGGTGAAGCGCTGGGAGTTGAAGGCGTCGTAGTCGAACTCCTCCATCGGCTCCGCCTTCCACAGGCGCAGGGTGCCGACGTTGTCGGTGCCGTAGCCGGTGATCGGCATGTCATAGGGCACCGCACGGACGGTCATGTCATCGAACTGGACGATGCGCGGCTGCTCTTCGCGGCGGATGTAGAACGGGTAGCCGTTCTCCTTCCACGCATCCGGCTTCTCGGTCTGGAAGCCGTTGTCGAAGGCCTGCTTGAACAGGCCGTAGCGGTAGAGGATGCCGTAGCCGGTGACCGGCAGATCCTGCGTCGCGGAGGAATCCAGGAAGCAGGCGGCCAGGCGACCGAGGCCGCCGTTGCCCAGGGCGGCGTCATTCTCTGCCTCGAGGACATCACCGAGCTCATGGCCGAGCTCGCGGGCCGCTGCGGTGGCGTCCTCGACCATCTCCAGGTTGGTGAGGTTGTTCAGCAGAGCGCGACCCATGAGGAATTCTGCGGAGAAGTAGTGCTGCTGGCGGACACCTGCGTAGGCCGCGGTGGTGGCCTCCCACTTGTCGGCGATCTGCTCCATCACGCCGCGGGAGAGGCCGAACCAGAACTTGTAGTCGGTGGCGGTCTCCGGCGAGGCGCCGGAGGCAGCGCGGACGTGGCCGCCGACAGTCGTGTTCAGCGCGGGCAGGGAGTCGCTCATGGGGATTGCTCCTGGGTTGTCGAAAACTGGCAACAGGTGTGAAAGCCACCTCAGGTGGCCACTCGCTTCAGCATATAGGCAGGCCGGTTGTTGCGCGCCTCAGTGTCCGAGATAGGCGAGCACGCCCGCGGCAGCGGCCTTGGTGGTGGCGTCGACGGTGGGACCGTACTCGGGCAGGAAGGTGGTCATGTGGTTGACCGGCACGTCCTGTTTGACGCGGTTCTCCGCGACCGCCCGGTCCCACAGGTCCTGCGGGGTGCAGCCGACGACCCAGTACAGGTAGGGGGCGCCGAAGGCGAGGGGGATGTTGGCGAAGTCCTCGGACACCGTGGTGCGCTGCCCGTCGACCGATTCTGTGCCGAAGACCTGGTCGAAGACGGGACGCACGGTGTCGAAGACACCCTGGTCATTGTTGACCAGTTCGCCGTGACCGAAGAACTCGAAGGTCGGCTCCTCCTCACACCCGGAGGCCACGCACTCCGCTTCCACGACCCGCCTGATGGCGGCGTAGACGCGGCGCTTGGTGGTTTCGTCGTAGAAGCGGCAGTTGAGGACCAGTTCCGCAGAAGCCGGGATGATGTTGTTCGTGAAGCCCGCGCGCAGGGTGCCGACAGAGACGACAGCGAAGTCATTCGGATCAACGGCGCGGCCGACGATGCCCTGCAGCCGGATGACCACCATCGCGGCAATGTAGGTGGGATCGATCGCGTTGTGGGGCATGGAGCCGTGGGCCGACCTGCCGGGGATGGTGATGCGGATGGAGTCACAGGCGGCGAACTGGGGGCCGGACATGGTCTGCACCTCGCCGGCGCGGCCGGGCATGACGTGCTGTCCCAGGCAGACGTCCGGGCGGGGAATCCGGGTGACCAGTCCGTCGGAGACCATGGCGGCAGCGCCTTCGCCCGTTTCCTCGGCGGGCTGGAACAGCGCGATGAAGGTGCCTGACCAAGCCTCGCGGTGGGCGTCGAGAAGCGCACACGCACCCAGCAGGGCGGTGGTGTGCATGTCGTGACCGCAGGCGTGCATGACACCCGTCTGGGAGCCGTCGGAGGTGGGCCGCACGCGGGTGGACGCGAAAGGAACGTCCGTCTCCTCCTTGATGGGCAGCGCATCGAAGTCAGCGCGGAACAGCGCGGTGGGGCCGTCACCGTTGCGGAACACCGCGACAATGCCGTAACCACCGATGTGGGTGGTCACCTCGCAGTCGAAGTCGGCGAGCTTCCGGGCGATCTTCTCCGCCGTCTCGTACTCGTGGCCGGACAACTCCGGGCGTTCGTGCAGATCCTCGTAGAAGGCCTGCTGCCAGGACAGGTCGGCGGAATGGTGGGCGAGTAGACGGGAGATGTCGCTCATGGGGGTGTTCGGATACTCCTTCGTGGTCCGGATGGTGTGTAGTCAACTCTAGTGGAGCGGGTGTGCGCTGTTGCGCACAGATCAGGGGACCGCGTCGTCGAAGGAGTCCTCGTGCTCCCAGATATCCAGCAGATCCTCATCGCCGCGGGGGACCGGGCCGTGCGTGTATCCGTCGCTGTGCTGCCCCATGGCGTCATCGCGCACTGGCGGGCCGTTGTCCACGGAGGTCCAGGATTCGCCACCGGGGAAACGGAACCTCAGCAGCGCAGGATCGACGGTGTCAGGCACGATGACCAGTTCACCACTGCTGATCATGGCGTGGTGCAGCGAACACAGAGGTATGAGGTTGTCGAGGTCGGTTAATCCGCCGGAGGCCCAGTCCAGGATGTGGTGGAACTGCAACCAGCGGGTGTGGTTGCACCCCGGCGCAGCGCAGCGGTGCTTCCAACGGGTGAGCAGTACCTTCTCCTGGGCGCGGGTGACCAGTCGAGAGCTGCGTCCGAGGTTGAGGATGCGCCCGCCGCTGCCGCGGATCTGCACGGACAGGAAGCCGTTGATGATACTGCGCAGGAGGTCCTTGGCCGGCGCGCCCGGCTGGGTGGGCAGGCTGGCGTGGTCGTGGGTGTCGATGATGACGTTCACCTGCGCGCCGGGGGCGATGGTCTTGGCCTCCGGGTTGTTGCGGGCCAGGCGAACGAGGCTGAGGAAGGAGCTCAGGAGGCCGGTGGACGTGGGTGTGCCGAAGCGGGTGGTGGAGGAATCCGGGCCCTCCACCTCCGCCTGCTCCTCGTTCGCCAGCTCAGCTGCCTTGAGTGCGGCGAGAAGTTCCGCGCCGTTCTCGGGGTCCAGCGTTCCCCACAGCTTCACCTCACCGGAGTCGGGGCACACGGTGACCGACAGGCGGTTCTTCGCCTTCCTGTTGCCGCCACCCACCTGGGAATGCCCGGCCAGCAGCGCCTCCAGCTCGGGAACGGTGTGGGCCCGGGCCAGGGCGATGAGGGACTGTTCGTTCTCGTCGGTCATGTACTTGAGCAGCAGACGAACCTTGGAGTAGCTGAGGTCCCCGTCGAGAAAAGCGCCCGTGAGATCGTAAAACGGGCGCAGTCTGCGGCCGACACTGAGGTACTCGTAGGCGGTGCGGGAGGACATCCCCTGGGTGCGCACCAGCCAGGCGGTGGTGCTCGGTGCCCCCAGGGAGCGGGCCAGAGTGCGGTCGTCGAACTCGGCGATCGCGGTGATGAATTCTGCCTTGTAACGGGTGAGGGACGTGGTGGCGGTCGTGATGGATGCGGTCAGGTCATGGTCGTTGAGGTTGGCGAAAGAAGTGGTCGTGGCGAGCATGTTTCCCCCAGTGCTCGAATTGGTGTTCGATCACTTTCGAGTGTAGCAAACCTGTTCGACAACGGCAAGGG
Organism: Corynebacterium sp.; assembly: GCF_030535495.1. Classification (GTDB taxonomy): domain Bacteria; phylum Actinomycetota; class Actinomycetes; order Mycobacteriales; family Mycobacteriaceae; genus Corynebacterium. The sequence goes on along the minus strand of NZ_JAUNRW010000045.1, from coordinate 3,466 downwards.
TTGTGCGCAACGGCGCACAACCGGCCTACTTCAGCAACGGGTTGTACAGCAGGGAATTACGGCGCGCCGAACATTCCGTGGCGATCTTGATGTCCTGGGCGATCTTCCCTTCGTCGCGAAGCCGGTACATCGCGGAGACCATACGGTCACGCACATTGTCGGGGGACAGGGTGTTGACGAAGATCTTGGTGCCACCCTCGAATCCGGCGAGCGTCGATACGCGCCACTTGATGTTCACGCGCCACGGCATGGGCAGGTCCAGATCGACGGGTCGGTGGTGCCACTCCTCGTTGACGGCCACATCGGGACCGGTCGCGGCATGGCAGGCGTGGATGAGATCGCTCATCGCGCGGATCTCGTCGTTCGACTGCAGCCAGGGCTCCGGGGTGGCGGAGCGGGAGTAGATCGTCAGGGTGGGGTAGCGGTGGCCGAAACCGGCGTGAACCACGGCATGCTCGTTCTCCGCGATGATGAGGTTGCGGTAACCTGCGTAGTCCACACCCCACTCGTTGTAGATGTTGTGATTTGTGCGCAACCGCGCAATCTCCAGCTCCGCCTGGACGGAACGGGCGTCGATGGCCACCAGCTGCTTGTGCAGGTGGTCGAAGGAGGCACCCGCCGGGGCCAGCCAATTCTGGAACGCCGCGACGTAGGGCACGTAACGGTTGCGCTGGTACAGGTCGTCGATGCCGTCGATGGTGAACAGCGTGAAGGCGAAATGCTCCTCGGGGGTCAGTGTGCCGGAGGCGGCGAGTTCGTTGTCGTGGGTGGCCTCGTCGGTGAAGTGACGACGGGCGATGATGACGTCGTGACCACCGCCGAAGTAGGCGGGTACGAGTTCGAGCAGTTCCTCCTCGGAGACGTCCGCGGATTTGCCACCCGCGGTGAGACGGGTACGGACGATGTCGAGGACGTGCTCGCGACCTTCAGGATCACCCAGGTAGGAGGCCATCCGGTGGAGGGTGGCGTCGTCCATCTCATAGCCGTAGTTCTTCACCCAGTAGTCGTAGGAGATGATCTCGAAGAGGTTGGGCACCCGGCGAAACTCCGGCACGGTGTCGGCGAGTTCGTGCGGGTGGAGCCCGTGGAGGATCCGCCAGTCCGAGCCGTCGCGGACGATGCGGGACTTCTCCGGCGGCGTCGCCAGCGGGGTCGCCGCGCAGAAGGCGCAACGGTGGTCGCGGTCGTGCGGGCCCAGCGGGGCCGGGTCGACGGCGGGCTTGGACAGAGGGCGATTCCCGCGGCCGGGCACGGTCCACACCTCGGTCCCGGAGAACGGGTTGACCTGCTTGATCGTGCCGTCGGCCATGATGGTGATGGGATCGCGGTGCGCATTGGCGGGGAGGTTCATACCCACCAGGTTATTGGCTACGCTGTGCTCATGCCTGCGATCCAGTTCGATGTCCTCATTCCCGACGCCGCCGCCCTCGAGCTCCAGGGGGTGTTCGAGAAGGCGATGGCCAAGCTTATCGACGCCGGAAAGCTCACCGCCGCCGACGTCCTCCACGATCATGACCCGCGCCTCTACGACGGCATCGAGGAGGGGTTGCGGGAGGACCGCGATGACCTGCACGACGCGCAGGTGCACCGCTACCTCATCCGTGTCGAAGGGCAGACCGGGTCCATGAATCAGTTGGCGATGGTGCTCTCGCGCTTCCTCACCCCGCAGGCCGAGCTACCCAATGACGCCGTGCTCCTCGAGCAGGAACGCAACTACGAGGTGGACGCGACCTACCCCTGGGCGGTGGAGATACGCAGGTAGTCGGCGGCGATGCGGGCGCCGGCGTCGAAAAGCTGCTTATCGACGTCCCCCGCCTCACCCAACTCCACCGCGATGACGTCCTCGCCCGGGTCGACGTCGATGCGTCCGGCCGCGATGGCCAGGATGGCGTCCGTGCCCTCGACCAGGTCGGCGACGGTGCCCACGACCTTGCCGGTCAGTGACTGCTCGTCGAAGGCACCCTCGCCGGTGATCACCAGCTGCGCCTGCGGGATCGAGTCGGGCAATCCGAGTGCATCGGCCACCAGCGGCGCGCCCGGCAGGACATGGATGTGGTCGCTGGTGCCGTGCAGCATGGTCGACAGCCAGTACAGGCCGACGGGTACCGCGCCGGCCGCGCCGAAGCCCGGGGTGTGCGGGTCGATGCCGAGGGTTTCGGCGGCGTGGGTGAGGGCGGCGTCGAGAAGCATGACGTCCTCGGCGGACGCGCCCTTCTGCGGTGCGTACACGGTGGCGGCCTCCGGCACGGTGGCGGTGACGTCGGTGAGCAGCACCCACTCGACGGCGGCGGCCGGGATATTGAGCTGCGCGGTGTCGATGCTGGCCAGATCCCCCAGCGAGCCGCCGCCCTTCGGGAGCGAATAGCCCTCGGCGTTGAGCGGGGTGGCTCCGAGGGCGACGAGGATGCCCGTGCCCGCATCGGAGGTGGCGGAACCGCCGAGGCACAGCACGATCCGCGAGGCGCCGCGGGACTGGGCGTCGGCGATGAGCACACCGGTGCCGTAGGTGTCGCCGGTGAGGGGGACCTTGTTGTCGGCCACCGCCGGTAGACCCGAGGCCGCGGCGACGTCGATGTAGGCGGTGGAACCGTCGAAGACGTAGGAGGCCTCGGTGAGGCGACCGGCGGCGTCGGTGGTGGGCAGGGTGATCGTCTGACCGTCGAAAGTGGCGGCGGTACCTTCACCCCCGTCGGCCATGGGGGCGAGGGTGATCTCGGCGTCGCGGATGACGGAGCGGACACCCTCTCCCAGTGCTCGCGCCGCCTGATCGGCGGTGGCGGTGCCCTTGAAGGAGTCGGGGGCGATGATGATGTGGACCATGGCACCCAAGTCTAGGGGGTAGGGTGAGTGACGCATTCAACTCGGCAGTGACTTGCGTCGATGGCATTGCGCGTGAAAACTGTTAGCCGTTAGAAAAGCCACCCCCGGGCAGCCCGCGACTGCGGGCCGGAAAGGACTCGTATGTCAATCGACGAGCAGGTCTCCTCCTACTACAACATGCTGCTGAAGCGGAACGCAGGAGAGCCGGAGTTCCACCAGGCAGTCGCAGAAGTGCTTGCCTCACTCAAGATCGTCCTGGAGAAGGACCCGCACTACGCCGACTACGGCCTCATCCAGCGCCTGTGCGAGCCGGAGCGTCAGCTCATCTTCCGCGTGCCGTGGATCGACGACAACGGCGTCGTCCAGGTCAACCGGGGCTTCCGCGTCCAGTTCAACTCCGCCCTCGGCCCGTACAAGGGCGGCCTGCGCTTCCACCCGTCGGTGAACCTGGGCATCATCAAGTTCCTCGGCTTCGAGCAGATCTTCAAGAACTCCCTCACCGGCCTGCCCATCGGCGGCGGCAAGGGCGGCTCCGACTTCGACCCCAAGGGCAAGTCCGAGCTCGAGGTCATGCGCTTCTGCCAGTCCTTCATGACCGAGCTGCACAACCACATCGGCGAGTACAAGGACGTCCCCGCCGGTGACA
>NZ_JAUNRW010000158.1 GCF_030535495.1 Corynebacterium sp. | reverse complement strand
GCCGGATCTTCCGTCCAGGCCAGGATGGTGGTGGGGACGGTGATCGACTCGAGCTCGCGGGGATCCGGTAGGTCACTCAGCGCAGCGCCGCGCAGGACCCAGGGGAGCAGGTCCGCGGGGACGTCGGGAAGCGTCTCGGGGACCCCGATTGTCGCCGGGGGGACCTGGCGCGTTTCCTCAACTTCTTGCAGAGCGCCCACCCCCTGCTTCTCGACGAGCGCCGCGGTGCGCTCGTACTCCCCGGCCCGCGCCTTGCGGGTCTGCCAGGCGGTCGGCGGAACCAGGAGCGTGAGCCCGCTGAAGCGCTCGGGATCGGCGAGCGCTGCGTAGAGGAGGGTGGCGCAGCCCATGGAGGGGCCGACGCCGTGGACCTGTTCGTCGGGGAAGTGGGCGTCGAGAAGCAGCAGCAGGTCCGAGGCCAGATTCTGCCAGCGGTAGTCCTCCGGGACCTGCCGGCCGGTGGAGTGGCCGTGGCCGCGGGCGTCGTAACGCAAGAGCCGGGTGCCGCTCAGCCCGCGTCCCAGATCGAGGTCGAGCTGGCGGTCGCGCGCCCGACTGGAGGTCAGTCCGTGGAGCTGGACGACCGCGCGGCCGTGCTCGTCGCTGTATTCGGCGGCCAGTTCGGCGCCCGGCACGGTGAAACGCATGAGCTGTTCTCCCTCTAGAATTGCCTGGGTGAGACTCACCAATGTAGCGCACCTGCGCCTTCCCTTCGGTCGGTTCCGCGGCTTCGACGTGGTCACCCGCCGGACGGGCCGGCGCCTGCCGATCTCCTTCGACCAGCGGCGTCACGTGAGCGCGGGGGATCGGCCGGGGTCGTGGATGGCGATCTGTTTCACGCTGCCGGGGCAGGCTGACGTCGAGAAGCTTTCCGACGCCTGGCTGAGCGTCATCGCCCGCCACGGCACCCTGCGCTCGGTGTTCGTCGAGGACGACGGTGAGTTGGCGCTCGAGGAGATCGAGGTCAGTGCGGGAGAGTGGGTGGGGCACCCCATTGAGCCGGGGCAGTCGATGAACGATGCGGTGCGCGCGGTGCTCGACGCGCACTGCACGCCGTTCTCGCAGCCCTCGCACCGGATGTGTGTCATTGAGACCGTCGCGGAGACGACCGTGATCATCGGCGTCGACCACTCCCACACCGACATGTGGTCGATGCTGGTGGTGTTGCGCGACCTGCTGGAACCTGAACAGGTCGAGGTGGTTCCCTCCTTCTCCGACCACACCGCCTCCCTGCAGGATCGGGCGGACATCCCGCCGGAGATCCACGCCCGCTGGGCGGAGGTGCTCGCGGCCAGCGGTGACGCCATGCCGTGCTTCCCGCTGCCGCTCGGTGACCCGGGGCCGCACCGTGAGCGCGTGGAGATCCGGGATGTCCTCGACGTCGACGACGCCGCCGCCTTCTCCGCCCAGGCCCGCGAGGACGGGGTCTCCTCCCTGGTCACCGTTGTCGCCGCGATGACGGCAGTGACGAGCGCGCTTGCCGACGCCCCGCTGCGCGCCGTCTTCCCCGTCCACAGCCGCTACGACGAGCGCTGGCACGACTCGGTCGGCTGGTTCATCACCAACTCCGTGCTCGAATCCACCGACCCGGACCCGCTGGCCTGTAAGGCGGCGGTGAAGGAGGCGGTCCAGCTCGGATCCTGGCCCCTGGAGAAGATCATGGAGCCCTGGGGAGGAATGCCCGAGGCACCCGGCATGTTCGCCATCTCCTGGCTGGACCTGCGCCGCCTGCCCGTCCGCGTGGACTCCGCCGGGCTGCAGGCGCAGTACGTCGGCGCCCAGATCCGGCCGGACGGGGTGATGCTGTGGTTCATTCTCGACGACACCGGCCTGCACCTGCGCTGCCGCTACCCCGACACCGAGCAGGCGCGCCGCAACGTCGGCGCCTGGCTCGACGCCCTGGAGACGGATCTGCAGGCCCGGGCCCGGGAATCCGTCGGCGGCCTGTTGGCGGTGGGGGAGCGGGAGTACCGCGTCCAGCGGGCGACCCGCGCCGATGTCCCCGCCATCGTCGCGTTGCTTGCCGACGACGACCTCGGTGCAACGCGCGAAACCAACGACCTCGCCGCCTATGAACGGGCCTTCGATGCCGTCCACCACGATCCCTTCCAGTACCTGGCGGTGGTGGTGGATGAGGACGGCGATGTGGTGGGGACCATGCAGCTGACCGTCCTGCCCGGCCTGGCCCGCGGTGGTGCGACCCGGCTGCAGATCGAGGGTGTGCGCGTGGCTCCGGAGGTGCGCGGGCAGGGACTGGGTACGGCGATGCTGGAATGGGCCCACGAACATGGCCGGGTGCGCGGTGCCTCCCTGGCGCAGCTGACCACGGATGTCTCCCGGGAGAAGGCCCAGGCGTTCTACCGGGACTTGGGCTACCGGGCCAGCCACATCGGATTCAAGCGGCCGCTGTAGGTTCTGCGCGCCAGCTCACCAATCCCGGTCGGTGTCCTCCACCGCTTCGATGCGTGCCTCATCCCAGTCGATCAACTCCGGGTCGAGGATGAGTTCGGATTCGTCGCCGTCCAGCAGATATACAATGATCGCGTCCTTTCCCACGGTCACGGCGCAGAGGAAGGCGGGTTCGTCATAACGCACGGCGAAGTCCTCGGCGATCTCGCGTTCCGGGGTCCACGACCAGCCGCGGGCACCGTCCCCACAGAATCCCCGGTAGGCCGTGACCGTGGTCGGCAGGTCCTCCAGCGCACGGAGTTCACGGGCCGACATCACCCGCGCCGGGTCGGCGTCACCCACCGCGCGCCAGATACGCGCCCAGGCCTCCGGGCACCGCGACGGCATCTCGGCCTCGATCCACGCGCGCCGGATGCGGGGGAAGAGGGCCGCAGCACCGTCAACGTCGATACGCGAAGCCAGATCCTCGGCGACGCGGCATGACGCGCGCACGTGCTCCTCAAAATGGTCCACCATGGCCCCGACTCTACCCAGCGGATTTCGGTAGGGTGCGGCAGTGAACGCACCTACCCGAGAGGAATGAGACATGTCTTTCACCGTCTACCTGTCCGGCGAGATCCACACCGACTGGCGCGAGGAGATCCAGCGCGGCGCCGAGGCCGCGGGCCTGGATGTCGTCTTCACCGCCCCGGTGACCGATCATCCCGCCAGCGACGCCGCCGGTGATCACCTCGGTGAGACCGAAAGCCAGTTCTGGCGCGACCACCAGTCCTCCAAGGTCAACTCCATCCGCACGCGTACGCTTATCGACGCCGCCGACATGGTCGTCGTCCGCTTCGGCAGCGAGTACAAGCAGTGGAACGCCGCCTTCGACGCCGGTTACTGCGCCGCGCTCAACACCCCCTACGTCACGCTGCACGACGCCGACATCGTCCACCCCCTCAAGGAGGTCGACGCTGCTGCGCAGGCCTGGTGCCAGACCACCGACCAGGTTGTGGAGATCCTGCGCTACGTGCTCAAGGCGTAG
>NZ_JAUNRW010000157.1 GCF_030535495.1 Corynebacterium sp. | reverse complement strand
CGCGTCGCGCTCAGAGCAGGTGGACGGCACCGAAGATCGTCAGGGCCACCGCGACGATGTAGCCGCCGGCCTTGACCACCTGTTCGCGGTGGCCCCGCATCCACTCGAAGGCCCGGCCGAAGACCGACTGCGGATAGGCGCGGACCATGCCGACGAAGACCGCCGACAGCGTCGGCAGGCTCAGCGCCAGGCTGGCGTAGACGATGAGGCCGAGGTAGCGGACGGCCACGTGGTAGTCCCCGGCCGAGAGGAACGCCAGGCCGGTGAAGAAGGGGACGGAGGTGGCGGACTGCGCGAGACCGAGGATGAAGCCGACGAGCACCGTCTTCGCCGACGGCGACTGCAGGGGTTCGAGGATGCGGCGGACGAGGGGGGAGTCGCCGCTGCCGTCGCCGCGCAGGGTGGCCACGAGGGTGAGCACGCCGGTGGCGATGAGCAGGATGCCGAAGACGGGGGATTCCAGGGCCCGCTGCACCAGGTCACCGAGGCCGTCGAAGACGACCATGGTGATCACGGACAGCAGGAAGACGCCGAACCAGTCACCGAGGATGAGGAGGGTGACGATGCGTCGATAAGCAGCCCGCCGGGGCAGCATGACACCCAGCGCCACGATGACGCCGATGAGCAGGGCGTTGAGGGAATCCAACAACCCGAAGGAGACGGCCTGAATCATTCCTCGACACTACCCCGGTGTCAGAAACGGTCGACAGTGTCGACGAGGGTGCCGTCGGAGAACTCGAGGTCGGTGACCACTCCCTCCGGGTCGTAGATGGCGCACTCGAACCCGCCCTCGCGCAGGCGGCGCAGGCCCTCCTTGACCATGCGGCGGCCCATACGGTTGAAGGAGGTGACGCGGGAGACGTCGAGGACCAGCTCGGAGCCGCCCAGGTTGTGGGTGGTCAGCTGGTGGAGGATGTTCTCCGCGGCGGTGAAGTTGATGGTGCCCTGCAGGCGGATGACCGTCTGATCACCGTCGCGGGTGATCGAGCGCACACCCGGGACGGAGTGCTGGTCGGAGGACATGAGGTGCAGGCCCATGTCGCGGGACAGGTACTCGAAGATCTTCACGCCGCGCACGGAGTTGCCCTGCGAATCCAGGCGCGGGGAGAACGTGGCGATGCCCAGCTGCCCCGGCAGCGTCCCGATGAGCCCGCCGGCCACGCCCGATTTCGCCGGGATGCCCACTCCGGCCATCCAGCGGCCCGCGCCGTCGTACATGCCCGCGGAACTCATGACCGCCAGCGTCAGGCGGCAGGCCTCCTTGCTCAGGATCTGCTCGCCGGTGACCGGCTGCACACCGCCGTTGGCGAGGGTGGCGGACATGACCGACAGGTCGCGGGTGTTGACCAGGATCGAACACTGGTGGGTGTAGGAGAGGACGGCGTCGTGGGCGTCGTCCCGGATGATGTCGTAGGAACGCAGCATGTGCGCGATGGAGAGGTTGCGGTCCGCGCCCTCGAGTTCGGAGGCGGAGAGTTCGGCGTCGATGTGCAGGTCGCGCCCCGCCAGGCGGGAGAAGAGGTCACGGATCTTCTCGACGCGATCCTCCACGCTCGAATCCTCCCCGTTGATGAGCTGGTTGACGGCGATGGCACCCGCGTTGATCATCGGGTTGACCGGGCGCTTGTCGTTGTCGTCGAGGGAGAGTTCGTTGAAGGCCTCGCCGGAGGGCTCGAGGCCGACGACATCGAGAACCTTCTCCGGGCCCAGCTCCTGCAGGGCGAGGGCGAAGACGAAGGGCTTGGAGATCGACTGGATGGTGTACTCGACATCGGCGTCCGGGCCGGCCGCGTAGACGTGCCCGGAGGCGGTGCACAGGGCGATGGCGAGTCGGTCGGGGTCGGCCTCGGCGAGCTCGGGGATGTAGTCGGCGACCTCCCCGCCGTCCTCGTCGCGGACGTGGTCGAGGATCTCCTGCAGGTAATCCGGGATCGGCATCTTCATGAAACCGAGAGTACCGACGATAAGATCCGGGACATGACAGGCCATCACATCGTCATCATGGGCGTCTCCGGGACGGGGAAGACGACCGTCGGCACGGCGCTGGCGGAGCAGCTCGCCCTCCCCTGGCGCGACGGCGATGACCTGCACCCGCCGGACAACATCACCCGGATGATCGCGGGGGTGCCCCTCACGGACGAGGACCGCGACCCCTGGCTGCGGGCCGTCGGTCGGTGGCTGGCGCAGCAGCCCGCGGGCGGGGTCATCGCGTGCTCCGCTTTACGACGCCCCTACCGCGACCTCCTCCGCTCCATCGTTCCGGGAGTCCGCTTCGTCCACCTCGACGGTGCGCGGGTCGTGTTGGCCGAGCGGATGCAGCGTCGCCAGGGCCATTTCATGCCGGTGCGCCTGCTGGACTCGCAGCTGGGACTGCTGGAACCGCTGGGGGCTGACGAGGACGGGTGCTCCTTCGATGTCGCGCACTCCCCCACGGAGCTGGTCAGCCGGATCGTGGCGTGGTTGGACGCTTAGAGTGGGGGCATGAAGACAGCACTCGTCATCGTCGACGTCCAGAACGACTTCTGCCCCGGCGGCTCGCTGGCCACCGACCGGGGTTCGGAGGTCGCCGCCCTCATCGGCGAATACCAGGAATCCCACGGCGCGAGCTACGACCACATCGTGGCCACCCAGGACTGGCACATCGACCCCGGAGCCCACTTCTCCGACAACCCCGACTTCGTCGACTCCTGGCCGGTCCACTGCGTCGCCGGGTCGGAGGGCGCCGAGCTGCACCCCGCCGTCCGGCCAGAACCCGTCGAGGCCTACTTCCGCAAGGGTGAGTACACCGCCGCCTACTCCGGTTTCGAGGGCGCTGCCGACGGCGTCGGGATGGCGGAGTGGCTGCGGGCCCGGGGTGTCGAGAAGCTCGATGTCGTGGGCATCGCCACCGACCACTGCGTGCGCGCCACCGTGCTGGACGCCCTCGAGGAGGGTTTCGAGGTGCGCGTGCTCACCGACATGTGCGCCCCCGTCGACGAGGAGCGCGGCGCGGCCACACTCCAGGAGCTCGTCGGAGCCGGTGCGCAGTTAAGCTGATCCCATGAACCGCCTGATCATCATGCGCCACGCGAAATCCTCGTGGAAGGAGCCGCTGCCCGATCACCAGCGGCCGCTGAACAAGCGCGGCAAGCGCGACGCCCGCGCCGCCGGCGAGTGGCTGCGAGGACACGTCGGATCCATCGACCGCGTCCTCAGCTCGACGTCGACCCGCACGCGCGCGACCTGGGAGCTTATCGACGCCCCCGCCGACAAGGTCACCTTCCACGACGGCCTCTACGGCGGCACCACGCAGGACTTCCTGCGGCTGTTGCGCCCCCTGCCCGACACCGTGGGCACCGCCCTCCTCCTCGCCCACTGGCCCGGCGTCGAGGAGGCTGTCCGCGAGCTCGCCGTCCGCGACGACAACCCCGGCTGGCAGGGCATCGACACCAAATTCCCCACCAGTGCCATCGCCGTCCTCAGCGTGCCGGGG
>NZ_JAUNRW010000156.1 GCF_030535495.1 Corynebacterium sp. | reverse complement strand
TCACCGGCGACATCCGCCTGGTGCTGCACGCCGGTTCCATCACCATCAACGGCCGTCGCTCCAACCACTCGCTCTACGACTTCAACCTGGCCACCTACGACACCGGCGACACCTTCGACCAGACCATGGCCAAGGGCTTCGTCAAGCTCCACGGCCTGTCCTCGGAGATCGCCAACAAGCGCGATCGGGAGGCGTCCAACTAGATGGAGCAGCACGGAACCAACGAGGGTGCACTCTGGGGCGGCCGTTTCTCCGGCGGCCCGGCGGAGGCCATGTTCGCCCTGAGCGTGTCCACCCACTTCGACTGGGTGCTCGCCCCCTATGACGTCCTGGCCTCGCAGGCCCACGCCAAGGTCCTGCACTCCGCCGGCCTGCTGTCCGACGCCGACCTGGAGACGATGCTCGCCGGTCTGCAGCAGCTGGGTCGCGACGTCGCTGACGGCAGCTTCGGCCCCGAGCCCTCCGACGAGGATGTGCACGGCGCCATGGAGCGGGGCCTCATCGACCGCGTCGGCCCCGAGGTCGGCGGGCGTCTGCGCGCCGGTCGTTCCCGCAACGATCAGGTGGCAACCCTGTTCCGCATGTGGGTGCGCGATGCCGTCCGCGGCATCGCCGTCGGTGTCACCGAGCTTATCGACGCCCTCGTCGACCAGGCCGCCGCCCACCCCGCGGCCATCATGCCGGGCAAGACGCACTTCCAGGCCGCGCAGCCCGTGCTGCTCGCACACCAGCTGCTGGCCCACGCCCAGCCGCTGCTGCGCGACCTCGAGCGCATCCGGGATCTGGACAAGCGTCTGGCGGTGAGCCCCTACGGCTCCGGAGCCCTGGCCGGTTCCTCGCTCCAGCTCAACCCGGAGGCCATCGCGGCCGAGCTCGGCTTCGATTCGGCGGCAGACAACTCCATCGACGCGACCTCCTCGCGTGATTTCGCCGCCGAGACCGCCTTCGTCCTGGCGCAGATTTCCGTGGACATGTCGCGTCTGGCGGAGGAGATCATCGCCTGGTGCACCCCGGAGTTCGGCTACGTCACGCTCTCGGACGCGTGGTCCACCGGCTCGTCGATCATGCCGCAGAAGAAGAACCCCGATGTGGCGGAACTCACCCGCGGCAAGACGGGTCGACTCATCGGCAACCTCGCCGGTCTCATGGCCACCCTCAAGGCGCAGCCGCTGGCCTACAACCGTGACCTGCAGGAGGACAAAGAGCCCATCGTCGACTCCGTCGCGCAGCTCACCCTCCTCCTGCCGGCGATGACCGGCCTGGTCGCCACGCTCACCTTCCACGAAGACCGCATGCGTGAGCTGGCCCCGGCCGGATTCACCCTGGCCACCGACCTCGCCGAGTGGATGGTGCGCGAAGGCGTGCCCTTCCGCGAGGCGCACGAGGCCTCCGGCGCGTGCGTCCGCATCGCCGAATCCCGTGGTGTCGGTCTGGATGAACTGACGGACGAGGAGCTGGCGGGCGTCGATAAGCGCCTCACCCCGGCGGTGCGCGAGGTGCTCACCATCGACGGAGCCGTGGCGTCGCGCGCCACCCGCGGTGGCACCGCCGGCGTGCGCGTCACCGAGCAGCGTGAGCGCGTGGCCGAGGCGTCCCGCGACCATCACACCTGGGCCACCACCCCGGTACGCGGATAGCCACGAACGAAGCCAGGCCAAGGAGCATCCTCGGCCTGGCTTTCGCCGTGTCTGCCCCCTGCCTCCAGTGCGGGTGCTAAGGCGCGTCCGGGTACGATACTGAGTCATGAGTCTCGATCCGAAGCTGCTGGAAGTCCTCGCCTGCCCCAAGGACAAGGGCCCGCTGACCTATATGGAGGACCGCGAGGTCCTGGTCAACGAACGGCTCGGTCTGGCCTATCGCATCGACGACGGCATCCCCGTGATGCTTATCGACGAAGCAACGCCCTGGCCGCCCGCCGCCCACTAACGCCCCTTCCTATTCACGAGAGATTTTCATGAACATCATTGACGAGCTGTCCTGGCGCGATCTGATCAACCAGTCGACCGACCTCGAGGCGCTGCGCGAGGCCACCGACGGGACCTCCATCACGCTGTACTGCGGCTTCGATCCCACCGGCCCCTCCCTGCACGCCGGCCACCTGGTACCGCTGCTCATGCTGCGCCGCTTCCAGCAGGCCGGGCACCGCCCGATCGTGCTGGCCGGTGGCGCCACCGGCATGATCGGCGACCCACGAGATGTGGGGGAGCGCTCGATGAACTCCGCCGACACCGTCGCCGACTGGTCGGAGCGTATCTCCGGACAGCTGTCCCGCTTCGTCTCCTTCGAGGGGGACAACGCCGCCCTGCTGCTCAACAACAACGACTGGACGAAGGATCTCTCCGCGATCTCCTTCCTCCGGGACATCGGCAAGCACTTCCCGCTCAACACCATGCTCTCGCGCGACACCGTCAAGCGCCGCCTGGAGACCGACGGCATCTCCTACACCGAGTTCTCCTACGTACTCCTGCAGGCCAACGACTTCGTGGAACTGCGCCGCAACTACGACTGCGTGCTGCAGGTCGGCGGCGGCGACCAGTGGGGCAACCTCGTCGCCGGAGTCGACCTCAACCGCCGCATGGACGGTGCGTCCGTCCACGCCATGACCGTGCCGCTGGTGACCGACTCCGAAGGCAAGAAGTTCGGCAAGTCCACCGGTGGAGGCTCCCTGTGGCTCGATCCCGAGATGACCAGCCCGTACACCTGGTACCAGTACTTCATCAACGCCTCCGACGCCGATGTCATCCGCTACCTGCGGTGGTTCACCTTCCTCACCGCCGAGGAGCTGGCGGAGCTGGAGGTGGAGGTCGCCGAACGCCCCTTCAAGCGCGAGGCCCAGCGCCGCCTGGCCCGCGAGATGACCAACCTCGTGCACGGTGAGGATGCGACCGCAGCCGTCGAACTCGCCTCCCAAGCATTGTTCGGCCGCGCCGAACTGGCGGATCTCGACGAGAAGACCCTGGCATCGGCGGTGTCCGAGACCGAGGTGTTCGAGGTGGGAACAGGCGACGCCCGCACCATCGTCGATCTCATGGTCGGGTCCGGACTGGTCGACTCCCGAGGATCTGCACGCCGGGCCATCAAGGAAGGTGGCGCGTATGTGAACAATGAGCGAATCACCACCGAGGAATGGGAGCCGTCCGAGGCTGACCTGCTCCACGGGTCGTGGCTCGTTCTGCGCCGCGGGAAGAAGAACTTCGCCGGCGTCAAGGTCGCCACGTAGGGGATACCGGAAGCTCCCGTTCCCCGCTGTGACCTGGCGATTTGCTGAAGGTGGGGGACGTGAGTAACTTAGTGGAAGTCGCCGAGAGCGCCGCAGAGAAAAACGCGGAAGGTACGAGGTGACAGTGAGATGAACACGATGTTGACAACATAAAAACGGTCAGCTAAAGTCGAATCTCCAGCCGCAGAAACAAATCCGGATTATCCGGAAGCGTAGCTGTGTGCGGTTGTTGTGTGAGAACTCAATAGTGTGCCAATGTACTTTTGTTTGTGG
>NZ_JAUNRW010000044.1:4819-18346 GCF_030535495.1 Corynebacterium sp. | reverse complement strand
GGTGAATCCTCGACAAACTGTGGACTACCGCTGCCCCGCCCGGCGCTGGCGGGCGAACTCTGCTAGCACCACACCGGCGGCGACGGAGGCGTTGAGGGACTCCACCCAACCGGCCATGGGCACGGACATGATGACGTCGCAGTTCTCGCGGACCAGGCGCGAGATGCCCTTGCCCTCGGAGCCGACGACGATGACCACGGGGTCGGTGCCGCCGTCGTAGGTGTCGAGGGTGTGCTCCCCACCGGCGTCGAGGCCGACGACCTGGTAGCCGTTCTTCTGGAACTCCTTGAGCGTGCGGGTGAGGTTGACCTCGCGGGCCACGGGCAGGCGAGCGGCGGTGCCGGCACTCGTCCGCCAGGTGACACCGGTGACGCCCGCGGAGCGACGCTCCGGGATGACCACGCCGTGGCCGCCGAAAGCGGCGACGGAACGGATGACGGCGCCGAGGTTGCGGGGGTCGGTGATGTTGTCGAGGACGACGAACATGCCGGGCTCACCGCGCTCGGCGGCCTGGCCGATGAGGGTGTGCACGTCGGCGTACTTGTAGGGCGGGATCTGCAGGCCGATGCCCTGGTGGAGGCCGTTGCCGGTCATCTTGTCCAGCTCGAAGCGGGGCACCTCCTGGATGGGGATGCCGCGGGTGGTGGCCATCTGGACGGCTTCGCTGAGGCGGTCATCGGCACCCGTGCCCTCGGCGACATAGAGCAGCGAGGCCGGCACCTTGGCGTGGAGGCACTCGACGACGGGGTTACGCCCCACGACGAGCTCGTACGGGTTCTCCTGGGTGTGGCGGCCGGAGGCGCGGCGTTCCGCGGCCCTCTTGCGCTTGTGGGCGGCGTGGTACTCGCGGTCCTCCGCCTTGGGGGTGGGGCCCTTGCCGCGCAGGCCGCGACGGACCTGCCCGCCGGAGCCCTTGACGGCGCCCTTCTTGTTGGTGCGTCGGGCGCCGGGTCGTCCCTGCTTAGCCATGTGTCAGTCCTTCTTCAGCGACCACTGCGGGCCGTCGGGGGTGTCGGTCACGTCGATGCCGGCGGCGATGAGGCGATCGCGTACGGCATCGGCGGTGGCCCAGTCCTTGGTGGCCCGGGCGGTGGTGCGTCGTTCCAGTTCGGCGTCGACGAGCACGTCGAGGGCGGCCAGCGCGCCGTCGCTTGTCGACGCACCCTGCGCCCACGCCTCATCCTGCGGATCGAATCCGAGGACGGCACTCATGGCGCGGACGGAGCCGGCGAGGCGCGCAGCCTCCTCCTGCTCACCGGCGGCGAGCGCGGAGTTGCCGGCGCGCACGGCGTTGTGGATCTCGGCCAGGGCGCGGGGGACGGCGATGTCGTCGTCCATGGCAGCGGCGAAGGCCTCGGTCCACTGCCCCACCTCGACGGCGCCGACGCGGGCGAGGAAGTCCTCGATGCGCCGGTAGCCGGCGGCCGCCTCCTGCAGCGCGGCCTCAGAGTACTCCAGCACGCTGCGGTAGTGGGCGGAGCCGAGGTAGTAGCGCAGTTCGACGGGGCGGACCATCTCCAGCATGTTGGGCACGGAGAGCACGTTGCCCAGCGACTTGGACATCTTCTCCCCGGACATGGTCACCCAGTGGTTGTGCATCCAGTAGCGGGCGAAGCCGTCACCGGCGGCGTGGGCCTGGGCGATCTCGTTCTCGTGGTGCGGGAACTGCAGATCCAGGCCGCCGCCGTGGATGTCGAACTCCGCGCCGAGGTACCAGGTCGCCATGGCGGAGCACTCCAGGTGCCAGCCGGGGCGACCCTCGCCCCACGGGGTGGGCCAGGAGGGCTCGCCGGGCTTGGCGGCCTTCCACAGCGCGAAGTCCTGCGGGGAGCGCTTGCCGGCATTGTCGGTCTCCCCCTGTTCCATCTCCTCGACGCGGTTGCCGGACAGGGAACCGTAGTCGGAGCCCTCGGCGGCGACCCAGGCGGCGACGTCGAAGTAGACGGAGCCGGCGACGGCGTAGGCGAAACCGGCGTCGATAAGCCGCTGCATGTAGGTGACCATCTGCGTGACGTGTCCGGTCGCCCGCGGCTCCACCGACGGCGGCAGCACGCCCAGCTGGTCGTACGCCCAGGTGAAGGCGCGCTCGTGCGTGGCCACCCACTCCCACCAGGGGCGATCGTGCTCGGCGGCCTTGGTGAGGATCTTGTCGTCGATGTCGGTGACGTTGCGCACGAAGGCGACATCCAGGCCGGAGGCGGCCAGCCAGCGGCGGAGGATGTCGAAGGCCACGCCGGAGCGGACATGGCCGATGTGCGGCTGGGACTGCGGCGTCGCACCGCACAGGTAGATCGAGGCGTGTCCCGGGCGGACCGGGACGAACTCGCGCTGCGACCGGGTGGCGGTGTCATAGATACGGAGAGTCACAACTCACCATCCTAGACGGCCCTAGATTTCTCGCGGCAGCCTGTTCTTCTCGACGAAGCGGTGGTAGTCACCGTTGCGCAGGCCCGCGGCGGCGGCCTCGTCGACGATGACCGTGGCGCGCGGGTGCAGCTGCAGCACCGAGGCGGGGCACATGGTGGTCACCGGCCCCTCGGCCAGGGCGGCGACGGCGTCGGCCTTGCCCTCGCCGGTGGCCAGCAGCAGCAGGTGCCCGGCGCGCTGGATGGTTCCCACGCCCTGGGTGAGCACGTGGATGGGCACGTCCTCGGGCCGGTCGAAGAAGCGGGAGTTGTCGGCGATGGTCTGCGGCTGCAGGGTGTCCACGTGGGTGGGGCCCTGGAGGGCGGCGCCCGGTTCGTTGAAGGCGATGTGGCCGTTGGTGCCGATTCCCAGCAGCTGGATGTCGACGCCACCGTGGTCGATGATGGCCTGCTCGTACTCTGCGGCCGCGGCCCACGGGTCGGCGGCGGTGCCGTCGGGGCTGTGGACGCGGGAGTCGTCGATGTCGATGTGCGAGGTGAACTCGTGGCGGATGGTGTGGTGGTAGCTCTGCTCGTGGCCGGGGGCGAGGCCGACGTATTCGTCGAGAAGGAAGGCGGTGCACCCGGCGAAGCTGACCTCACCGGCCTGATGGCGGTTGATGAGCTCCTGGTAGGTGCCCAGCGGGGTGGAGCCGGTGGCCAGGCCGAGGGTGGCGCCGCGGTTGGCGTAGGCGGCGAGAATGTCGGCAGCGGTGTGCGCGACGGCCTCCGCGTCGGGGCGGATGAGAATGTCCATGTCAGTTCCTCTCAGCTGGGGTAACGGTGGTGCCGCGGCGGATGACCTGGGCCACCGTGCCGTCGGGGCGCAGGGCGACGATGTCGGCCCGGTGGCCGGGGGCAAGCGCGCCGATGCTCCCGTCCATGCCCAGGACCTGGGCGGGGGTGGTGGAGGCGGCGGCGACGAGCGTGGTCAGGGGGATGCCGCGTCGCAGGTGGCGGGCCACCTGGTCGGCGAGGGTCGAGGTCCCTCCGGCGATCGCCCCGCCGGAGGTCAGCCGGGCCACGCCGTCGACGACGGTGACCGCCAGGGTGCCCAGGTCATAGTCGCCGTCGGGCATGCCGGCGGCCTGCATGGCGTCGGTGACAAACAGCGCGGAGGATCCGACGGCCGCCATGACCATGTCGACGGTGCCGTCGTCGAGGTGGACGCCGTCGGCGATGAGTTCGACGAAGGCTTCTTGACGAGCGGCCGCATGGATGAGCGCGGCCGCCGCCCCGGGTGCGCGGTGGTGCACCGGGGGCATGGCGTTGAACAGGTGGGTGGCGGTGACGGTGACGCCGCGGTCCCGGGCGGCCGCGATGAGCTCTGTCGTCTCTTCGAAGGAGGCGTCGGTGTGGCCGAGGGAGGCGATGATGTTGTGGGTGGCGCAGACGTCGAGAAGCTCGTGGGCGTGGGCGGTCTCCGGGGCGAAGGTGATCTGGCGGACGTGCCCGGCGCCGGCGCGGGCCACGCGGTCGAGCATGTCGGGGTCGCCGGGGATGATGGCGGCGGGGTCCTGGGCGCCGCACCGGCAGGAGTTGACGAAGGGTCCCTCGAGGTGGATTCCGGCCAGCACCCCCTCCTCGCAGAGCTCAGCGAGCAGGGGCACCTGGCGCAGCATCGACTCCTCGCTGGCGGAGACGAGGCTGGCGAGCAGCGTGGTGGTGCCGTGGGAGAGATGGAAGTCGGCCGCGGTGCGGCACTGGTCCGCGGTGGAGGTGGGGAAGGATCCACGGAGTCCGCCGTGGTTGTGGATGTCGACGAATCCGGGGACAAAGGTGAGGTCGTCGGCGGGGGTGCCGTCCAGCTTCTCGACGTCCGCGATCACCTCATTGTCCACGGTTATCCGTGCGTGGGGGATCACGCCCGCGGGGGTGACCACCTGCCCTGTGAACTCTGTCACGACTAAGCGCCTCCTGTGTGTCGGTAGTTTCCAACAATAGTCCTGGCTGCGCCCCCCTGTCCACAGGAGGTATGATGTCTTATGTCTAGGAGCATGTCCTGGTAGCCGGCCACTTCGGCCCCTACCCCGCCCTCATCCGAGCCAGGAGAATTCCCACCATGACCACCACGTTCCGCGGTGTCATCCCCCCCGTCCTCACCCCCTTCCGTGAGGACTACTCCATCGACACCGACGCCCTGCGCCGCCTCGTGGACCGACTCATCGACGCCGGAGTCGACGGGCTGTTCGCCCTCGGTTCCTCCGCGGAGATGGCCTTCCTCACCCGCGCCAACCGCCGCATCGTCGTGTCCACCATCGTCGACCAGGCCGCCGGCCGCGTCCCCGTCATCGCCGGCGTCATCGACATGACCACCCCCCTGGTCGCCGAGCACGTCGCCGACGCCATCGACAGCGGGGCCCACGGCCTGGTGGCCACGGCCCCCTTCTACGTGCGCACCCACCGCACCGAGATCATCGAGCACTTCCGCCGCATCCACGAGATGGCGCCGGATCTGCCGCTCTTCGCCTACAACATCCCCGTCTGCGTCCACTCGGTGCTCGACCCCGCCCTGCTCATCGAGATGGCCACGGCCGGTTACATCCAGGGCGTGAAGGACTCCGGCGGAGTCGACGCCGCCACCCGCCTGATGGTCGAGGCCAAGCACGCTGCCGGCCTCGAGGACTTCCAGGTGCTCACCGGTTCCGAGACCACCGTCGACCTGGCCTACCTGGCCGGCGTCGACGGTGTCGTCCCGGGCCTGGGCAACGTCGATCCGGCCGGCTACGTCGAGCTGGCGCGACTGTGCACCACCGGCCAGTGGGAGGAGGCGGCCGCCCTGCAGACGCGGATCACCCGCCTGTTCGGCATCGCCCTGGCCGGGGACCCGGCCCGCATGGGTGGATCCTCCTCCGGTCTCGGCGGCTTCAAGGCGGCCCTGACCCACCTGGGAGTGTTCGACTCCGGGCTCATGGCCCCGCCGCACCAGCCGCTCAACGACGCGGAGCTGGCGACCATCCACGCCCTCGTCGACGCCGCCGACCTCCGCTGACACCCCATGCGCCCCGCCACACTCGCCCTCGATATCGGTGGCACGAAGATCGCCTACGGCCTGGTGCCCGATGACTCCCCGCACGAGGTCATCGGCGCCGGGCGACTGCCCAGCCTGGCCCTGGAGCGTCGCACGCTGGAGCAGGTCCGCGCCGCCGTCGCCACGGCGCTGTCCACCGCCGGGGACCTGCAGGTCGTGCGCTGCGGCGTGGGCGCCCCCGGCGTGGTCCGCGGCGGGGTCATCGCCTCCGCCGGGGACACCATGCCCGGGTGGGCCGGCACCGAGGTGGCCGGCACCGTCGCCGAGCTCACCGGCCGCCACGTCTCCTGCGACAACGACGTCCGGGTATGGGCCTTTGGTGAACATCACCTGGGCGCCGGGGAAGGCTCTCAGGGGCGCGTCCTTTACCTCTCGCTGGGGACGGGGGTGGGAGGCGCGATCGTCGATAAGCAGCAGTTGCTCGACGGGCCCACCGGCACCGCCGGCGAAGCCGCGCACCTGGTGTGCGCGGACGTCGAGGGCCGGGCCGTGGGCTGCGAGGCCTCCGCGAGCGGCACCGGCCTGACCACCTACTACAACGCGCGTTCGGCCCGCCCGCCGGTGGATCTGCCCGAGATCATCTCCCGCATGCGCGACGGGGAACGCCTGGCCGGCGAGATCGTGCGCGGCAATCTGCGGGGCTTCGGGCGGGCCGTCGGCGCGCTGGCGACCCTCCTCGACCTGTCCGCCATCGTCCTCGGCGGCGGGGTCGGCTCCCTCGGCGAGATCGTGCGTGACCCTTTCGCCGATGGGGTGCGCGAGACGATCCTGCCGCTCAAGGCCGACCTTCCCGTCCGCACCACCAGCCTCGGCCCGGCGGCACCGCTTGTCGCTGCCGCCGCCTACGCCCGATCCCAGGAGTGACCCCATGAATGCCAGCGACCTGACCACCCACCTGCGCGGCCGTCTCATCGTCTCCGTGCAGGCCCCCGACCACCACGCCATGCGCGACACCCGCACGTTGACCCACGTGGCCCAGGCCTGCGTCGACGGCGGGGCGGCCGCCATCCGCTGCGGCGGGTACGGCGGCCTGGAGGACATCCGGGCGATCGTCGATAAGCTCGGGGAGGACATCCCCGTCTTCGGCCTGACCAAGGAAGGCACCGAGGGCGTCTACATCACCCCGTCGGTGGCCTCCGTGCAGGCCGTGGCCGCCGCGGGCGCGCAGGTGGTGTGCGTGGACGCCACGTTCCGCCCCCGCCAGGACGGCTCCACCCTGGAGGACCAGGTGGCGGCCGCCCACGACGCCGGGGCGCTGTGCATGGCGGACTGCGCGACCCCGGACGAGGCCCGCGCCGCCCTCGAGGCCGGCTGCGACCTCATGTCCACCACCCTGGCCGGCTACACACCCGACCGGCCCGCCACCGACGGCCCCGATCTGGACTGCGTGCGCCAGGCCCGCGCGCTGCTCGGCCCGGACGCCTTCCTCATCGGCGAGGGCCGCTACCGCTCCCCCGCCGAGGCGGCCCACGGGCTGCTGGCCGGGGCGGACGCGGTCATCGTGGGCACCGCCATCACCGATCCGGGCTGGATCACCGCGCAGTTCGCGGCGCACCTGCGTTAGTGCGGCCGGCGGCTGTCGGCCACGAGCTGCCGCAGGGGGGCGTAGTGCCGCTTGACGACGTCCCGGTAACGCTCCGGGTCGTTGTCCGTGAGGGCGTCGAGCATGTCGGCGTGCGCCTCGATGGTCAGCTCGATGCTGCCGGGCAGGGAGAGACTCAGTAGCGGCAGGACCTGCATGTGCACCTGCCAGAAGGCCTCGGACAGCTCCTTGACCAGTGGGTTGGCGATGGGCCGCAGGAGCGTGGCGTGGAACTGCCGGTCCTCCGCGGCAAAAGACTCGCCGGCCTGGTACTTCTCCCGCATGCCCTGGACGAGTGCGTGGAGGTGGTCGACGGGCTGCCGGTGGTAGATCCCGGCCAGTTCCTCGGCCACCGACAGGTCGAGGGCCTCCCGCGTATCCACGACGTGGGAGAGATTCTCCAGGGAGTTCTCCGTGTCCAGGGTGATGCGCAGGATGAGTCCGCGCAGCAGGGGCGCCAGCGACATGTCGGAGACGAAGGTGCCGTGACCGTGCCGGACCTCGACGATGTCGAGGCTGGACAGGGTGCGGATCGCCTCCCGGAGGGAGGAGCGGGAGCAGTCCATCTCCCCACACAGGACCGCCTCCGACGGCAGGAGATCTCCGGGGCGGAGACGGTGGGTGAGGATGTAGTTCTTGATCCCCTCCTCCGCCTCCCGGGCGGCATTGCGGGGTCTGCGGACCATGGTCATCCTCTCCTCGGCGGGATCCAGGGAGCACTGCTCCCGGCACAGTTGAGCGCATCATAACCCGCGGGGCTAATACATATACAAGTACCGACACTGTGATTCGTTCGGCACGGACTTCTCGATGTGAGCTGTTGCGCACATTTCTTTCTCTAGATCATAGAACACATCAGATGTCTGATGTATGGTTTAACTCAGAGGATATGTCTTTCACTCATCCGCTCCCCGACAACCAGCCCCTTTACACAGAATCAAGGGAAAGGACGACCCCATGAGCCCCAACGTTTCCCGCCGCCAGTTCCTGCGGCTGACCGGTGTTCTCGCAGCCGCTGCCGGCATTTCCGCCGGCGTCGCCGCCTGCGCCCCCGGCAACAACGACACCTCCACCTCCGGCACCCCCGCCGGCAGCGGCAGCGGCGGAGGCGGTGACGCCCAGGACGACGGCACCATCCAGGCCGCCATCTCCTACGAGCTGGGCACCAACGGCTACGACCCCATGGTCACCACCGCCGCCCTGACCATCGCCGCCAACTGGCACACGATGGAGGGCCTGACCGAGATGCACCCGGCCACCGGCGAGACCTACGCCGCCCTGGCCTCCGAACTGCCCGACTCCGGCGATGAGACCACCGTCGACGTCACGCTTCGCGACGGCGCCGTCTTCCACGACGGCTCGCCCGTCACCGCCGAGGACGTCGTCTTCTCCTTCGAGCGCGTCATGGACGAGGAGAACAGCTCCCTCTACGCCTCGTTCATCCCCTTCATCGAGTCCGTCGAGGCCAAGGACGACACCACCGTCACCTTCACCCTCGCCCACCCGACCGGCCTGTTCGCCGACCGCCTCTCCGTGGTCAAGATCGTGCCGAAGGCCATCGTCGAGGCCGACGCCGACGCCTTCGACGCCACCCCGACCGGCACCGGCCCGTACCAGATGACCGACAACGGTGGTACCTCCAAGACCATCGTCTTCGAGCGTTTCGACGACTACACCGGACCCCACCCGGCCCGTGCCGCCTCCATGGAGTGGCAGATCATCCCGGACGCCTCCACCCGCATCAACTCCATCCAGTCCGGATCCACCCAGGCCATCGACTCGGTGCCCTACCTCAACATCGAGCAGCTCGAGTCCACCGGCTCCGTCGAGTCCATCCAGGGCTTCGGTCTGCTGTTCGCCATGTTCAACAACCACGAGTCGAACGCCTTCTCCGATGTCCGCGCCCGCCAGGCCTTCCTCTACGGCATCGACATGGAGCGGATCCTCGAGACCGCCATGCTCGGCCAGGCCACCGCCGCGACCAGCTTCCTGCAGAAGGAGCACCCGAACTACAACGAGGCCTCCACCGTCTACACCTACGACGAGGCCCGGGCCACCCAGCTGTTCGAGGAGGCCGGCGTCACCAGCCTGCGCCTGCTGTGCACCGACCATGACTGGGTGAAGAACTGCACCCCGCTCATCCAGGAGTCCCTGTCCAACCTGGGCATCTCCGTCGACTTCACCGAGCGCCAGTCCGCCGACGTGTACAACACCATCGACGGCAACCCGGACTCCTTCGACGTGGTCATCGCCCCCGGCGATCCGTCCGTGTTCGGCAACGACCCGGACCTGCTCATGCGCTGGTGGTACGCCGGTGACACCTGGACCGACACCCGCATGAACTGGAAGGGCACCGAGTCCTACGACCGGGTCCAGCAGCTTCTCGACGACGGCATGCAGGCCACCGACACCGAGTCCGCCCAGAACACCTGGAACGAGCTGTTCGACCTGCTCTCCGAGGAGGTGCCGCTGTACCCGCTGTTCCACCGCAAGGCGCCGACCGCCTGGAACGATGAGACCCTCGTCGACTTCCAGCCGATCCCGCTGACCGGCCTCAGCTTCGTCGGCGTGGGCACCACAGAGTAGTCCACCTCCACCCACCGCAACCGGGGTCCGGTCGCAGACCGACCGTCTGCCCAGTCCCCGGTTCTTGCATGCAGTCCGCCGGTGATCGACAACGAACTGCCTTCCCTCAGGAGTTTTCCCGCCCCCATGTCCAACTTGATCAGACTTATCGGCCGCCGCCTGCTGGCACTGCCGATCATGATTCTCGGCGTCACCTTCCTCGTCTTCTTCATCATGTCCTTCAGCCCCGCCGACCCCGCCCGGTTGGCCCTGGGCGAGTCCGCCTCCCCGGCGGCGCTGGAGGCCTACCGTGAGGCCAACGGCCTCAACGACCCCCTGCTGGTGCGGTACGGCCGCTTCCTCGTCGGCATGCTCCAGGGCGATCTGGGCACCACCAGCGGCAACGCCAGCGTCACCGACGTCGTCGCCCGGGCCTTCCCCATCACCCTGCAGCTGACCTTCATCGGCCTGATCATCGCGGTGGTGCTCGCCCTCATCTTCGGTGTGCTCGCCGCGCTCTACCGCGACCGCTGGGTGGACCAGGTCATCCGCGTGTTCTCCATCGCCGCGCTGGCCACCCCCTCCTTCTGGTTGGCGATCCTGCTCATCCAGTGGCTGGGCACCATCCCCGGCGGATGGGGAATCTTCCCGGCGCTCGTCGGCCGCTGGGTCCCCTTCTTCGAGGACCCGCAGGCCTACATCAACAACATGTTCCTGCCCGCCTTCGCCCTGGCGGTGCCGGTCGCCGGTTCACTCGCCCGCGTCGTGCGCACGGCCATGGTCGAGGAGCTGGACAAGGACTACGTCCGTACCGCCATCGGAGCGGGCATCCCCAAGGGGGAGGTCGTCTCGCGCAACGTCCTGCGCAACGCACTGATCACCCCGATCACCGTGCTCGGCCTCCGCGTCGGCTACCTCATGGGTGGCGCGGTGATCATCGAGATCATCTTCAACATCCAGGCCATGGGCCAGCTCATCCTCGACGGTGTGACGCGTAACGACGTCTTCCTCGTCCAGGGTGTCACCCTCACCGTGGCCATCGCCTTCATCCTCGTCAACATCGTCGTGGACATGCTCTACGTCCTCGTCAACCCACGAATCAGGAGCATCTGATGCTACGCGGGAAAACCACCTCCACTCTCGAGTCCAAGGCAGGCGGCCGTTTCACGGGGCTGAAGAACATGTCCCTGTCGTCGAAGATCGCGCTGACCATCATCGGTCTCGTCGCCCTCGCCGCCCTCTTCGCCCCGTTGCTGGCCAGCTACGATCCGCTCGCCTCCGGCCGCCCGGTGCAGCCCCCGAGCGCCGAGCACTGGTTCGGCACCGACGCCATCGGCCGCGACATCTTCTCGCGCGTCGTCCACGGCGCCCGGTCCTCCCTCATCATCGGCCTGGCCGCGACAGGCTCCGCCCTGCTGGTCGCCGCCGTCCTCGGTTCCATCGCCGCCACCGCCGGCAAGGTCGTCTCCGAGGTGCTCATGCGCATCCTCGACATCATCATGTCCTTCCCCGGCATCGCCCTGGCCGCCGTGTTCGTCGCCGTCTTCGGCAACGCGCTGCACGTGCTCGTCTTCGCCATCGGCTTCCTCTACGTCCCCCAGCTCTCGCGTGTGGTCCGCGCCAACGTGCTCAGTGAGTTCGGCGAGGACTACGTGGCCGCGAACAAGGTGCTCGGCGCCTCCACGGCCCGCATCCTCATCAAGCAGGTGGCCCGAAACTGCCTCGCCCCCATCGCGGTGTTCGCCACGGTGCTGGTGGCCGACGCCATCGTCTTCGAGGCCTCCCTGTCCTTCATCAACGCCGGTGTGAAGCCTCCGGAGCCGTCCTGGGGCAACATCCTCGCCGACGGCAAGCAGCTGCTGCTCTCCGGCGCCTGGTGGCCGACGTTCTTCCCGGGCCTGATGATCCTCATCACCGTCCTCTCCCTCAACATCCTCTCCGAGGGGCTGACCGACGCCCTGGCTTCCCCCACCATCAAGCACCGCCCCAACGTGGACAAGGACGAGGAGGTCGCCGACACCTCCACCGCCCTCGGCCAGATCAGCGAGGAGGAGGCGGCCCGTTCCCTCCGCCTCTCCCTGGACAGCCTGCGCGAGGCGGAACTGCAGGATGATCGCCGTCTGACGTTCAGCGGCAACGACACCCCCCTGCTCGAGGTCAACAACCTCTCCATCGCCTTCCCCTCCGCCCACGGTGACGTCAACATCGTCGACAACGTCAGCTTCACCGTCGCCCCGGAGCAGACGATGGGCCTGGTCGGCGAGTCCGGATGTGGCAAGTCCATCACGGCCATGGCCATCATGGGGCTGCTGCCGCCCACGGCACGCATCACCGGTGAGATCATCTTCGACGGCCAGAACCTCCTGGATCTGACGCCCAAGCAGCACAATGCCCTGCGTGGTCACGACATCGCGATGATCTACCAGGACGCCCTGAGCTCGCTGAACCCGTCGATGCTCATCTCCAGCCAGATGAAGCAGCTCACCCGACGCGGTGGGCAGCGCAGCGCCGAGGAACTGCTCGAGCTGGTCGGACTCGACCCGGCCCGCACCCTGAAGTCCTACCCGCATGAGCTGTCGGGAGGCCAGCGCCAGCGCGTGCTCATCGCCATGGCCCTGACCCGTAACCCGCGTCTGCTCATCGCCGATGAGCCGACCACCGCCCTGGACGTCACCGTCCAGGCCCAGGTCGTCGAACTGCTCAATGACCTGCGGGAGAAGCTCGGCTTCGCGATGGTCTTCGTCTCCCACGACCTGGCTCTCGTCGGCCGCCTCAGCCACAAGATCACCGTCATGTACGCCGGTCAGGTCGTCGAGCAGGGCAACACCCGCGAACTGCTTGCCGATCCCCACCACGAGTACACCCGCGGACTGCTGGGCGCTGTCCTGTCCATCGAGGCCGGTGCGGATCGCCTGTACCAGGTCCCCGGCACCGTGCCCTCCCCGGCGGACTTCGTCGCCGGTGACCGTTTCGCACCGCGCTCCGCCCACCGCGGGGTCGGCGCCGACGAGAGGCCGACCATGCGACACATCGACGGCTCCCACTACTACGCCACCACCGATGCCCTGCTGCAGCTGGGAGGAGAGAAATGACCCCCGTCATCGAGCTTCGCGACGTCTCCGTGATCCACAAGTCACGCACCGGCAAGCTCTTCACACCCGACCTGGTCCATGCCAACCGCAACGTGGACTTCCACATCAACCGCGACGAGGTGGTGGGCGTGGTCGGCGAGTCCGGCTGCGGCAAGTCCACTCTCGCCCGCGTCGTGGTCGGCCTGCAGAAGCCCACCGAGGGAGAGGTGTTCTTCCGGGGGGAGCCGCTGACCGGGCGGGGTCGCCAGCGCGCGGAGCTCGGCCGCTCCGTCTCCGTGGTCTTCCAGGATCCCTCCACGTCCCTCAACCCCCGCATGAGCGTGCACGATCAGCTGATCGAGCCCCTCCATGTCCACAAGATCGGCTCCCGCAGCGAGCAGGAGAAGCGCGTCCGGGAGCTGGTCTCCCTCGTGGGTCTGCCGCAGTCCGCACTCGGTGTGCTGCCGCGTCAGATCTCGGGCGGTCAGCGCCAGCGTGTGGCCATCGCCCGTGCCCTGGCCCTGGAGCCCGACATCATCATCGCCGACGAGCCGACCTCGGCTCTCGACGTCTCCGTCCGCGCCCAGGTGCTCAACCTGCTGCTCGATCTGAAGAAGGAACTGGGCCTGGGCCTGATGTTCATCAGCCACGACATCAACACCGTGCGCTACGTCTCCGACCGCATCTGCGTGATGCTGGCCGGGGAGATCATCGAGGAGAACACCACCGAGGAGATCTTCCACAACCCCCGCCAGGAGTACACCCGCACCCTGTTGGCGGCCACCCCTTCCCTGCTCTGAGCAAGCACGCCACAAGCCCACGCCGCCCGGATCATCGATCCGGGCGGCTTTGTGTGTGACCCGACTTTGCTCA
>NZ_JAUNRW010000044.1:0-4719 GCF_030535495.1 Corynebacterium sp. | reverse complement strand
GACAAAGCCGCCCGGACCATCGGTCCGGGCGGCTTCTGCGTAGATGGGTCAGGCCAAGGTCACCACGGCGGTGACATCGCCTCCTGCCACCTCACCGGTGGACAGGCTGACGGAACTGACCTGCTTCTTGTTGCTCATCACCACGGGTGTGATCGGGTTCTTGCCCCGCTCCCGCAGGAAGGCGAGGTCCACCTCGATCACGGGCTGACCGGCGGTGACCTTCTCCCCCTGGGCGGCCAGGATGGTGAATCCCTCTCCCTTGAGTTCCACGGTGTCCAGCCCGATGTGGACCAGGACATCCAGGCCCTCATCTGTGGTCAGGGAGAACGCGTGGGCGGTCTTGAACACGGTCGCCAGGCGACCCGGAGCGGGGGCGCAGACGGTGAGCACGGTGGCGTCGTCACGCGGGATGACGGCGAAACCATCGCCGAGCATCCGGCCGGAGAACACCGGGTCCGGAACCTCGGTGACCGAGACCGCCTCCCCGGGGAAGGGGGCCTGCAGATCAACGGTGGAGGCTTTCTTGCCGAAGCCGAACATCTAGATCTCCTGCTCGCCCTGGAGGGTGGCGTCGGAGGTCTTGAGCTGGCGGGCGACCTCGTCGTAGACGAACTGGACGTTCGGGCCGATGACGACCTGGACGTTGTTCTGCGAGGGGCGGATGATTCCGGCGACGCCGGCGCGCTTGATCTCGGACTCGTTGACCGGGAGGTGATCCTTGGTGGTCACGCGGAGACGGGTGGCGCAGTAGTCGATGGAGTCGATGTTGTCCGGGCCACCGAGACCGGTGACGATCTGGCGGGCGACATCGGAGACCTCGGCGTCCTCGTCGAGCTGTGCACCGGCATCGGCCTCCTCTTCACCGCGGCCCGGGGAACGCAGGTTCAGGGCGCCGATGAGGAAGTAGAAGATGACGAAGTACAGGGCGAAGAAGACCAGGCCCATGACCAGCAGCATCCACCACTGGTTGGCCAGCGGGTTACGCGCGGAGAGGAACATGTCGACGAAACCGGCGGAGAAGCCGAAGCCGGCGGTCCATTCGAAGGCTGCGGCGATGGCCACCGAGATACCCGTCAGGGCGGCGTGGACCAGGTAGAGCAGCGGGGCGACGAACATGAAGGAGAACTCCAGCGGCTCGGTGACGCCGGTGAAGAAGGAGGCCAGGGCGCCGGCCAGCATGAGCGAGCCGATGGCCTTACGGCGCGGGGAGTCGGCGCGCAGGTACATGGCCAGTGCCGCACCCGGCAGACCGAACATCATGATCGGGAAGAAGCCGGCCTGGTAACGGCCGACGATGCCCTCGACCTCACACACGCCGTTGGCCCAGACACCGGGGCACTCAGCAGCGGAGGTGGCGGCGGCAGCGGCCTCGATGGTCTGGCCACCGCCGAGGAAGTTACCGATGTCGTTGATGCCGATGATGTCGAACCAGAAGATCGAGTTCAGGGCGTGGTGCAGACCGGTCGGGATGAGCAGTCGGTTGGCGAAGGCGTAGATACCGGCGCCGGCAGCGCCCATGCCCTGGATCCAGGTACCGAAGTCGAAGAGCACACCGTAGATGAACGGCCAGACGAAGTAGAAGATACCGGCCAGGACGATGGCGAAGATCGCGGTGAGGATCGGCACCAGGCGGCGACCGGAGAAGAAGGCCAGCGCATCCGGCAGCTTCGTGGCGTGGAAGCGGTTGTAGACCCAGGCGGCGAGGATACCGACGGCGATACCGAACAGGACGTTCTTCGGGCCGACGGCGGCCCAACCGTGGGAGGCCCACTCGACGGCGGCGTCGCCCTCCATGGCCTCGAGGTCAACACCCTGGTAGCCGGCGACGGCGTTCTCGTTGAGCAGGGCGGTCAGCGTGGTGAAGCCCAGCCAGCCCGACAGGGCGGCTGCGCCGTTGTGGTCCTTGGCCAGACCGAAGGCGATGGCGATGGCGAAGATGACGCCGAGGTTGTCCAGGACGGCGGCACCGGCGGAGATGAGGACGGCGGCCGGGATGTTCTCGGCTCCCCAACCCTCGGGGTCGATCCAGTAGCCGATACCCATGAGGATGGCGGCGACGGGCATGACGGCGACGGCACCCATGAGGGCGCGTCCCAGCTTCTGCAGCGACGTCATGGCGACGTTGCCGGCGGACTTCCGCTGCCGGGGAGGCGCGGCGGTGGAGGTGGACATGGTTGTTCCTACTTTCAGTTCGGACGTACCGTCTGCTGCCAGCCGTGGAGGAAGGTCGCCAGGAAGGCGGCCTCCCCCTCGGCGTGGGAGGGCAGGTCGGGGACGTCGATGATGCGGCAGAGAACCTGCCGGGCAAGATCGGATTCACGCGGCAGCTCGCGGTTGACCGAGCGTCGCAGAAGATTGGAGCGGAACAGACCGGCCTCGGCTCGCGCGTTGAGTCGATTGAGCTCGATGGCGAGTGTGCGGTCGGGGGTTCCGTCGAGGGCGGTGGTGGTGGCGCCCAGCCGCAGACACACCAGCCGGATCAGTCCGGCCAGGGCATTGGCGGTGGCCAGGGGTTGTTTCACCGTCACACCGAGACGGGCGGCGTTGAGGTGGAGGGCAATGTAGGCGGCCTCGTCGACCGGCAGGTCGATGTTCTCGACGTGGGAGTTGAGGTAGCCCACCACGAGCTCCGCGGCGCGGAATTCGAGGGGGAACGAGGCCCGGATCTCATTGACCAGGGAGTTGCGGATCGCCTCTCCCAGGCCGGCGCGCTGCACGGCGAAGGAGATGTGCTCGGCGAGGACGATATACACCGAGGGGTGCAGCTCGCCCAGCAGGTCAACAGCCAGATCGACGGCGGCGGAGATGGTCTCCATGACGTCGGCGTCAATGGCGTTGACGGAACGCAGGAACTGCACCTTGTCGGGGCTGAGCTCCATGTACTGGCGATCGACGGTGGTCGGCGAGACCTCGTCCCCCGGCTTGCGCTGGAAGCCGATTCCGCGGCCCACCATCACCAGTTCTTCCGTCTGGTCCTCCCCCTGGACCCCGCCGGGCATGCGTACGAGGACAGCGTTGTTGCTGAACACCCGGATGATCCGGGGTGCAGCGTCTCCAGTGGAGTTCGCTTCGACCATGACTGGCTCCTCGCACGTTGTCGGCGGGAGGGCACGCGCGCAGCCCCACTAAGGGGTGGCAGTGCCCGAAATCCAGTCATGCCTGATCAGGTCAGTAACACCCGGAGGGTTGGGACTTCTTCACTATATGTCTGATGTCCTACCAACTCCAAGGCTCTACCAAGCTTCTGGACATAAATGGTGTGAAACCCCCTCAATTCGGGGTTAGAAGTGGGGTGGCTCACACTTTCCAGACGACGGCGGTGGCCACGGCCGCCCGGCCTTCACTCCGACCGGTGAAACCCATGTGGTCCGTGGTGGTCGCGGAGATGGACACCGGAGCCCCGAGAATCTCCCCCAGCACCTCCTGCGCCTCCTCGCGGCGCGGGCCCATCTTCGGGGACTGGCCGACGAGCTGGGCGGCGGCGTTGCCGATGGCGAACCCGGCCGCCTCCACGGCCTCCTTCGCCTCGCGCAGCAGCTGGGCGCCGGACACCCCGTCGTATTCTGTGCGCCCCACCCCGACGAGCGTGCCGAGGTCACCGAGCTGGGCGGCGGACAGCAGGGCGTCGACCAGTGCGTGGGCGACGACATCGCCGTCGGAGTGGCCTTCACAGCCGTCCACCCCCTCGAAGAGCAGGCCGGCGATCCAGCAGGGCTTGCCCGCCTCGATCTGGTGGGCGTCGGTGGCGATTCCTACGCGGGGAGTGATCATGAGGGCACCTCGAAGATGGTCGGTTCGGCCTCGTCCGTGATGGTGCGGGCGAGGATCATGTCCATGGGCGTGGTCACCTTGAAGGCCATGGGGTCACCCTGCACGGTGACCACGGGCACGCCGTGCCACTCCATGAGGGAGGCATCGTCGGTGGCGGTGAATCCGGGATCAGAGGCGGCGGCGTAGGCCATATTGGCCTCCCGCAGCCCGGAGAGCAGGAATCCCTGCGGGGTCTGCACCGCGCGCAGGCCCGCCCGGTCCGGGGTCGACTCCACCACATCGCCGGTGACCTGCTTGATGGTGTCGGCCACCGGCACCACCGGGACCACCGCCGCAGCCCCTCCGAGCACCCGGCGTGCCACCCGCGCGATCATGCCGGGCGGGGTGAGCGCCCGGGCGGCGTCGTGAATGAGCACGACGGCCTCGTCGTCGTCGATGGTCTGCAGACCCGCCCACACGCTGTCGGCACGCTCCCCGCCGCCGTGGGCCAGGCGGACCTCGTCGCCGAGCAGGCCGGCGCGGGTGAGGACCTCGCGGGCGAACTCCTCCATGTCGGGGCTGACGAGGACAATGACCTCATCAACCACCCCGGAGGTGAGCATGGCGGTGACGGATCGCTCCACCAGGGTGCGGTCGCGCAGGCGGACGAAGGCCTTCGGCACGGCGGCACCCAGCCGGGTCCCCCGCCCGGCGGCGGCGATGAGGGCGATGACGCGCACTGGCTGTAACCCCCGGTGACTAGAGCTCGTCGTCCTCGTCGTCGAAGGTGAGGTCATCGAGGTCGACGTCGATGTCGCCGTCCTCCAGGTCACGGGTGTCCTCCGCGTCCGCCTCGACGTAGGCCTCGACCTTGACCATGAACTCGTCGGCCTTCTTCTCGTCGACGGTGTCGGCCAGGGCGAGCTCGCCGACGAGGATCTGGCGGGCCTTGGCCAGCATGCGCTTCTC
>NZ_JAUNRW010000043.1:8396-18715 GCF_030535495.1 Corynebacterium sp. | reverse complement strand
AAGCAGTACAAGGTTGCCGAAGGCGACCTCGTCAAGGTCGAGAAGATCGAGGGTGAGCAGGGCGCGTCCGTGGCTCTCACCCCGGTTCTGCTCGTCGACGGTGCCAACGTCACGTCCAAGTCCGAGGACCTCGCCAAGGTGAGCGTCGCTGCGGAGATCGTCGAGCACACCAAGGGCCCGAAGATCGACATTCTCAAGTACAAGAACAAGACCGGCTACAAGAAGCGCCAGGGTCACCGTCAGCCGCTGACGGTCATCAAGGTCACCGGTATCAAGTAAGCCAAGGAGGGTAACCAATGGCAACTAAGAAGGGTGCATCCAGCTCCAGCAACGGCCGCGACTCCGAGGCCAAGCGCCTCGGCGTGAAGCGTTTCGGTGGCCAGCAGGTCAAGGCCGGTGAGATCCTGGTCCGCCAGCGCGGCACCAAGTTCCACCCGGGCGAGAACGTCGGTCGCGGTGGCGACGACACTCTCTTCGCCCTCAAGTCCGGTGCCGTCCAGTTCGGCATCAAGCGCAACCGTCGCATGGTCAACATCGTCGAGAACGAGGCTGTGACCGTCGACGCCTAGTGCGTCTTTTCGTCCCGGAGCCCGTCGCACCCCCGCTGGGGAGCGACGGGCTTCGTGCATTATCCCGGCTAGTCTGGGACAACAACCACACCTCCAGGAGGAATTTCCATGTCGCGCTTCGTAGACCGCGTTGTCCTGCACCTGTCCGCCGGTGACGGCGGCCACGGCTGCGTGTCCGTCCACCGCGAGAAGTTCAAGCCGCTCGGTGGTCCGGACGGCGGCAACGGCGGCCACGGCGGTGACATCATCCTCGAGGTGTCCAACCAGGTCCACACCCTCATGGACTTCCACTTCCGCCCGCACCTCAAGGCCTCCCGCGGTGCCAACGGCGCCGGCCGCCACCGCCACGGCGCGCGTGGTGAGGACCTTGTGCTCGAGGTGCCGGTGGGCACCGTCGTCATGTCCGAGCAGGGGGACTTCCTCGCCGACCTCACCGTCCCCGGCACCCGCTTCATCGCCGCCGAGGGTGGCGTCGGTGGTCTGGGTAATGCGGCGCTGGCATCGCACCGTCGGAAAGCTCCGGGCTTCGCCCTCAAGGGCGAGGAGGGCGAGCAGCACGACCTCGTCCTGGAACTGAAGACCATGGCCGATGTCGGCCTGGTGGGATTCCCGTCCGCGGGCAAGTCCTCGCTCATCTCGGTGCTCTCGGCGGCGAAGCCGAAGATCGCCGACTACCCCTTCACCACGCTCGCGCCCAACCTGGGTGTGGTCAATGTCGGGCACGAGTCCTTCACCATGGCGGACGTCCCGGGGCTCATCCCCGGCGCCTCCGAGGGCAAGGGCCTGGGCCTGGACTTCCTGCGCCACATTGAGCGCACCTCCGTGCTGGTGCATGTGGTCGACACCGCCACCATGGACCCGGGCCGCGACCCGATCTCGGACATCGAGGCCCTGGAGGCGGAGTTGGCCGCCTACGAGTCCGTGCTCGACGGTGACCTCGGTCTCGGGGATCTGGGGGACCGCCCGCGGGTGGTCGTGCTCAACAAGGCCGACGTGCCCGAGGCGCTCGAGCTGGCGGAGTTCCTCAAGGAGGATCTGGAGGAGAAGTTCGGCTGGCCGGTGTTCATCGTCTCCGCCGTCGCCCACCAGGGTCTGGAGCCGCTGAAGTACCAGCTGCTGGAGATCATCAAGAAGGACCGCCGCCGTCGCCCGAAGGTGGCCGTGGACACCGAGCACACCATCATCCGCCCGCAGGCCGTCGACGCCCGCAAGAAGGGTCAGCCGGAGTTCACCGTCGAGGAGGACCGCGAGTTCGAGGGTGCCTTCATCGTGAAGGGTGCCAAGATCGAACGGTGGATCAAGCAGACCGACTTCGACAACGACGAGGCCATCGGCTACCTGGCCGACCGCCTTAACAAGATCGGTGTCGAGGATGCGCTGCGCAAGGCCGGTGCCCACGAGGGTGCGCAGGTGACCATCGGTGACATCTCCTTCGAGTGGGAGCCGCTGACCGGTTCCGGTGTGGACCCGACCGTGGCCGGCCGTGGCCAGGACGCCCGCCTGCTGTCCACCGAGCGCACCTCCGCGGCCGAGCGTAAGCGCGCGTCCCAGGCCCGTCGTGGACTCATCGACGAATTCGACTTCGGTGACGGCGAGGAGGCCTCCCGCGATCGCTGGGAGGGCTAGCCGCGGAGGGGTTCGGTAGGCTGGGGGATCATGATTACGCGACCTTCTGGACTGCCCCTGTCCCCCTACCGGAACCAGGACGACGACGTCGAGTTCCCGGGCCCGTCGGTGTCGCCGGAACGAAGCCCCGCGTTCGGCCATGAGTCGGAGATGCGTTCCCACATCACGCAGGCCAAGCGCGTCGTGGTCAAGATCGGTTCCTCCTCGCTGACCAACGACGACTTCATGGTCGACCCCAACAAGATCAACCACATCGTCGACGCCCTGCAGGCCCGCATGGTCCACTCGGACATCATCGTCGTCTCCTCCGGTGCGGTGGCCGCCGGGATGGGCCCGCTGGGCCTGACCCAGCGCCCGACCGATCTGGCCACCAAGCAGGCGGCGGCCGCGGTGGGCCAGGTCCACCTCGCCCACCAGTGGGGGCGTTCCTTCGCCCGCTACCACCGCACGATCGGCCAGGTGCTGCTCACCGCCTCCGACGCCGGTCGACGCGACCGCGCCCGCAACGCCCAGCGCACCATCGACCGCCTGCGCCAGCTGCGCGCCATCCCGATCGTCAACGAGAATGACACGGTGGCCACCTCCGAGATGCGCTTCGGTGACAACGACCGTCTCTCCGCCATCGTGGCCCACCTGACCAGCGCGGATGCCCTGGTGCTGCTGTCCGATGTCGACGGCCTCTACGACCGCAATCCCGCGGAGGCCGACGCCCGCTTCATCTCCGAGGTGCGCAGCGGCCGGGATCTCAAGGGTGTCGTCGCCGGAGACGGCGGCCTGGTGGGTACCGGTGGCATGGCCTCCAAGGTCTCCGCAGCGCGCCTGGCCTCCCGTGGCGGTGTGCCCGTCCTGCTGACCTCCGCCGACAACATCGGCCCCGCGCTCGAGGACGCCTCCGTGGGCACCGTGTTCCACCCGCGCGAGGACCGACTCTCCGCCTGGAAGTTCTGGGCGCTGTACTCGGCGGACACCGGCGGCACCCTGCGCCTCGACGCCGGCGCGGTCAATGCCGTCACCGCCGGTGGCACCTCCCTGCTCGCGGTGGGCATCACCGCCGTGGAGGGTGAGTTCCACTCCGGCGAGATCGTCGACATCATCGGCCCCGACGGTCAGGTCGTCGGCCGCGGCGAAGTGGCCTACGACTCCGAGCAGCTGGTGGGCATGCTGGGCAAGCACACCGACGAGCTGCCGGAGGGGCAGCGCCGTCCTGTAGTCCACGCCGACTACCTCTCCAACTACGCCTCCCGTTTGTAGATGAAGTTCTGCATGTACCCGGGCGTGTGGCCCGGGGTGGTCGCCGAGGTGGAGGCCGCCGGTCACGAGGTTGTGGCGCCGGAGGACGCGGAATTCCTCATCTACACCGGTGGTCCGCTGCCGGACCCGCTGCCCTCGTCGCTCGGCTTCATTCAGTTCGTGTTCTCCGGGATCGACAGGCTTCTCGACGCCGGCCTCATCCGTCCCGGCATCCGCTGGGCGAATGCCGCCGGTGTGTACGGGCGTCCCGTCGCTGAGATCGCCCTGACCCTCCTGCTGGCGCAGCTCCACCACGTCAAGGCGGCAACGTTGGCCGGTTCCTTCTCGGCTCGCGGCCCGATTGACGCCGCACAGGGCTGGCTTTTCGACGGCGGCACCGTCGCCATCATCGGTGCCGGTGGCATCGCCGACGCCCTCATCCCCATGCTCACACCCTTCGGCGTGAGGGTGGTGGCGGTCAACCGCTCCGGACGTCCGGTGGCCGGAGCCGACGAGACCCTCGCGCAGGCGGAGGCCGATCATGTGTGGGAGGAGGCGGACGCCGTCATCCTCGCGGCCCCGCTGACCGCGGAGACCGCCGGGATGGTCGATGCCGACGTGCTGGCCCGCATGAAGCCCACGGCCGTGGTGGTCAATGTGGCCCGCGGGGAGCTCATTGTCACCGATGACCTGGTCGACGCCCTGCGTGACGGGCAGATCGCGGGGGCGGCGATGGATGTCACCGACCCCGAGCCGCTGCCGGATGGGCATCCGCTGTGGCGTCTGCCCAACTGCACGATCACCCCGCACATCGCCGCGACGGGGCGCATCGCGCAGCGAATGATCGCCCCGCAGATCATCGCCAACGCCGCCGCCTTCGCAGCGGGCGAGCGCATGCCGACCGAGGTGGACATCACACTCGGCTACTGAAGTTTTCGGTAGCGTGGTCGCATGAAGTTCGCTTTCCAGCCCCAGGAGTGGCCGGACGCCATCGCCGAGATCGAGGCCGCCGGTCACACGTTCGTCGAGGATATCCGTGAGGCGGATTTCCTCGTCTTCAACGGTGGACCCGACAAGTTCCCGGATCCGCTGCCGGAGAACATCGGCTATGTCCAGGCCACGTTCGCGGGTATCGACGCCCTCCTCGAGGCCGGGCTCATCCGCCCCGGCGGAGTCCGGTGGGCGTGCGCCTCCGGGCTCTACGACGACACCGTCGCGGAATCGACCATCGCGATCCTGCTCGCGCAGTTGCACATGCACAAGATGATCACCCTGGCGGGGGAGTGGTCGGTGCGGCGCGAGGTGGACAAGCGCAAGCAGTGGTTGTTCGACAACAAGACGATCGCCATCATCGGAGCCGGCCGCATCGCGGTGAAGCTCATCGAGATGCTGCAGATCTTCGGGGTGAAGATCATCGCCGTGACCCGCTCGGGGCGCGATGTGGAAGGCGCGGACGAGTCCTACGCCATCGCAGATGTCGATAAGGTGTGGCCGCAGGCGGACGTCGCCGTGGTGCTCGCCCCGCTGACCCCCGAGACCCACCACATGATCGACAAGGATGTCTTCGCGCAGATGAAGTCTTCCGCCGTGCTGGTCAACGTCGCCCGCGGGCCGCTGGTGCACACCGACGACCTCGTCGAGGCCCTGCGTAACGGCACCATCGCCGGCGCCGCCCTCGACGTCACCGACCCGGAGCCCCTGCCTGATGATCACCCGCTGTGGGACATCGAGACCTGCATGATCACCCCGCACACCGCGAACACGTACACCATCATCCAGGAGCGGACCGGCGGCCTGGTCGTGGAGAATGCCGCCGCCTTCGAGCGTGGGGAGACAATGCCGAACGAGGTGAACCTGGACACGGGGTACTGACATCAGGCGGCCTCCCGCCGGCGGATACGGGCGCCGTTGGATTCCGCGGCGGCCTGGGTCTCGTTGAAGATGATGGGCTGACCCGGTCCGGCCCTGCGGCCCACACGTCCCGTGCTGGGGCAGCGGACCATCCACCCACGGCCACCGATACCGGTGCGGGTGTCATCATTGTCCGCGTGATGCGGCGGGCATATCCCGGTGAGGTTGGACAGATCGGTAGTCCCGCCGTCCTCCCAGGGTCTCAGGTGGTGGATGTGCAGATGCACCCCGGCTGTGGTGCAGTCGCCGCAGGTGCACACCCCCTCGGCGGCGAGGAGAGCGATACGCTGCCAGAACGATGCCAGGCGGTGCCCGCGGCCCAGCGCCAGGGGCTGCCCGTCGGCATCGTGGAGCACCAGGACGTCATACTGGGCGGCTCCCAGTCGGAGGAGATCGACCGGGGTGAGTTCGTCTCCGGTGTTGGTGGTGAACACCGAGTCAGCGGAGAGATTCTCGATGTCCTCGGCGGTGACGGAGAAGAGGACCGATCCGACGCCGTAGCGCGAGGCCGACTGCCGGGTGGCACTGACGTTCTGCAGGGAGCGGATCAATTCGTCGAGCCGCCGCTGGCTCAGGGACCTGGTCTCCGGGGTGTCCGGCGGCAGGTTGGCCCCGGAATGCTCGCCGTTGGCCATGATCGCCGCGAGCAATGCGGCGTCGGCCGCCGGGAGGTATCCGTAGAGGCGGCGACCGCCGTCCTCGTCCGGGTCGCTCAGGCCGATGTGCCGCTTGCGGTAGGCGGCGAGGGGATCTTTCACCCCGGCCTTGTTGGCCTGGGCCACCCGGCGACGCAGCCAGGTGCGCAGATCCTCGGGAGTGCGCTTCTCGCCGGCGGCGACGGCCTCGCGGTAGATCTCCTCACGTGAGGGCTGGCAGGTGGGGTTGAGGTGGCGCAGTTCGTCCTCGATGATGCGGAGAATCTCCGCGGAGCGAGCGGCGGCCTGGTCGCGTGCCGCCTTCTGGGCCTGTCGGCGCCGCTCCTCTTCCTCGGCTGCCGCTGCCGGATCAACTGGTTCCGGTTCCGGGTCCGGGGTAGGGGGAGGTGGTGGCGGGCCATAGAGTGATTCGCCGGTCCGCAGCCGGAGCAGCGCCTCCCGCTTGGACAGCTTCAGCTTCTGAATGAGGTATTCCAGCGTGCGCGCGGAACCCACGCGACGCCCCGCCGCGGCCTGGTCGGCGGAGTAGGCGAAGGCGGCGTCGAGCGCGGCCTTGGCGGCCAGGACCGTCTCCAGCTCCTCGAAACTCTCGGCGACAGACTCGAAAACATCAGCGGAGGGGTCGAGCATGATCGACTGCAATATCTCCATCGCGGCAGACATCTGCTGCACGGCCGCCTGGGCCTTTTCCCTCGTCGTCATGGTATTCACCCCTTCCCCGAATGTCGCTTACATGTTCGACAATAAGCGCTCGAATGGCACCTGTCAACCCCAGAAATAAAAAATGTGTTCGAATCCCGACGGCGGCGTCGATAAGCATATTTCGCTACACTCGGAACCCATGACTGAACAGCGCACCGCAGAACGTGAAGAAGTACTGACCAAGGCCCGCGCGGCCAAGGCTGTCGCCCCGGTTCTGGCGCAGCTGGCGTCCGCGAAGAAGAACGAGATCCTCCACGCCGCGGCCGACGCCCTCATCGCGCAGACCGATGACATCATCGCCGCGAACAAGCAGGACATCGATTCCGGTCGCGCCGAGGGGCTCACCGACGCCCTTATCGACCGACTGTCCCTCGACGCCGCGCGCATCGAGGGCATTGCCGGTGGCCTGCGACAGGTCGCCGGCCTCCAGGACCCGGTGGGTGAGGTGCTCACCGGCGGGGTGATGCCCAACGGCATCCAGATGCGTCAGGTTCGGGTGCCGCTCGGTGTCATGGGCATGGTCTACGAGGCCCGCCCCAATGTCACCGTCGACGCCTTCGGGCTGGCGCTGAAGTCCGGCAACGTGCCGCTGCTGCGTGGCTCGCGCACCGCCAAGCACTCCAACGCCAAGCTCGTCGACATCCTGCAGGGCGTGCTCGCGGATTTCGACCTGCCGCGTGAAGCCGTCCAGCTGCTGCCGTGCGACACGCATGACTCGGTGCAGGACCTCATCACCGCCCGTGGCCTGGTCGACGTCGTTATTCCACGCGGCGGCGCCCGCCTCATCGAGACGGTGGTCACCAACGCCACCGTCCCGGCCATCGAGACCGGCACCGGCAACTGCCATTTCTACATCGACGCCGAAGGTGATCTCGAGCAGGGGATCGCCATGATGCTCAACGGCAAGACCCGTCGCTGCTCGGTGTGCAACGCCACCGAGACGGTGCTTATCGACGCCGCCCACGACGACGCCGCCAAGCTCCGCATCATCGAGGCCCTCCAGGAGGCCGGGGTCACCGTCCACGGAGAAGTTGCCGAACTGGAGGCATTCGGCGCCACCGACGTGGTGCAGGCCGACGACTCCGACTGGGGTGATGAGTACCTGTCCATGGACATCGCCGCCAAGGTCGTCGACGGCGTCGAGGGTGCCATCGAGCACATCGCGCGGTGGACCACGGGGCACACCGAGGCCATCGCGACCTCCAACATCGCCACCGCGCAGAAGTTCGCCGACGAGGTCGACGCCGCTGCCGTCATGGTCAACGCCTCCACCGCCTTCACCGACGGTGAGCAGTACGGCATGGGCGCGGAGATCGGCATCTCCACCCAGAAGCTGCACGCCCGCGGGCCCATGGCGCTTCCGGAACTGACCTCCACCAAGTGGATCCTGCAGGGAACCGGCCAGACGCGTCCCTGACCTCGGGTAGGCTCACGTGGCATGTGGGCTATCAGGAAAGTGGCAGCTGGTGCACTGGGGGCCGCCATGTTCGCGGGCCTGGCCCCCACACCGCCTGCCCTGGCCGGGCCGCAGGAATGCCCGGCGGTGGCGGTGCTCGCCGCCCGGGGCAGCGACCAGAATGAGCAGCTCACCCCCACCGTCTACTCGCCGGGATCTGTCTGGGTGTCCAACGGCTACGAGGAGCGCACCATCCGCGCCTTCCTCCACTATGCGGAATCCCGTCACCCGACACTCATGCGTGATGTTCCCGTCATCGCCCTGGACTCCGAGGCCTACCCGGCGAAGCTGCCCCTGCCGGCCCTGGCGCGCGAGGACGAGGACATCCCGCCGCTGGAAATGGCCCGTCGGACCATGGACCTGGTGCGGGAACGACCGGCACATCTCATCGCCTCCGACGCGGTGACGGGGTTCATCGCCAGCGTGCAGGCGGGCGTCGGCAATGCGCTTGACTACGTCGATGACTGGGAGGCGCAGACCGGCTGCGCGCCGGGGTACATCCTCATCGGATACTCGCAGGGAGCGGCGGTGCTCAGCGCGCAGGAGCGGCACCTGGCCGAACGCGGTCAGCTCGTCGGCTCCGTCTACCTGGGCAATCCACTGCTGCGCGAGGGGGATGTGTCCGTCATCGGTGCCCCTGCCCGGGGTGGTGGCATGCTCTCCAGCGTGCCGGGCGAGGTGCAGGCGGACAGCAACCGCATGAACTACTGCACGACCGATGACTTCTCCTGCGACCTCACCATCGACGCCGCCCTGGACGCACTCGCCGCGGGTGGTGGTGTCCACACGCGCTACTTCCTCGATGACCCCACCGACCATGATGAGCTGGTCGCGGACACCTTCGCCGGGTGGATCACCGGATATACTCCGAGTCCATGACTGAGCGCATCGGTGTCATGGGCGGCACCTTCGACCCCATCCACCACGGACACCTCGTCGCCGCGAGCGAGGTGGCGGACCGATTCCAGCTGGACCGCGTCGTCTTCGTGCCCACCGGCCAGCCCTGGCAGAAGGCCGACAAGAAGGTCTCGCCGGCGGAGGACCGCTACCTCATGACCGTCATCGCCACCGCCTCCAACCCGCGTTTCCATGTCTCGCGGGTGGACATTGACCGCGGCGGTGACACGTACACCGTCGATACGCTCACTGACCTGCGGAAGCAGTACCCGGACGCGGACCTGTTCTTCATCACCGGCGCGGATGCGCTGCAGTCGATCCTCACCTGGCGCGACTGGGACAAGATGTTCGACCTCGCGGAGTTCGTCGGCGTCACCCGCCCCGGATACGAGCTCACGGAGGAGATGCTGCCGGAGGCGCATCAGGAGCGCGTGCATCTTATCGACGTCCCCGCCATGGCCATCTCCTCCACCGATGTCCGGCGTCGCGCGGGGGAGGGGCGCCCGGTCTGGTACCTGGTGCCGGACGGGGTCGTGCAGTACATCGCCAAGAATGATCTGTACTGACACCTGCGGCGCACCCTGTGCGTAAACTAGGAAAAGTGCCACGCTCCGTGGGAGACTTATACCTGCTCTTATGCATCAACCCTGTGAAGGACTTCTGTGACTGTTTCTGACGAATCCCGCCGCCTGGCCACCATCGCGGCCCTCGCCGCCGATGAGAAGCTGGGCCGCAACATCGCGGTCTTCGACGTCTCCGACGTCATGGCCATCACCGATGTCTTCGTCGTGGCCTCCGCGGACAACGAGCGCCAGGTCGCCTCCATCGTCGAGGAGGTCGAGGATGAGCTCACCAAGGCCGGTGCCGAGCCGAAGCGCCGGGAGGGCAACCGCGAGAACCGCTGGGTGCTGCTCGACTACGGCGGGTTGGTCGTCCACGTCCAGCGCGATGCGGAGCGCGAGTTCTACGGACTCGACCGCCTCTACCGCGACTGCCCCCTCATCGCCGTCGAGGGCCTCGAACCGCCGGAGCGCCCGGGCACCTGGTCCGAGGACGACGTGGACACCCGCTCCGTGGAGTCCATCGATGAGATTCCGCTCGCCGCTGAAGCGCCGGGTGACATCGACGAGGAGTACTGACCTCATGACACGCCGCCTCATTCTGATCCGCCACGGTCAGACCGACTACAACGCGACCCGTCGCATGCAGGGACATCTGGACACCCGCTTGTCCGACCTGGGGCGGGAACAGGCGGCGCGTGCCGGACAGGCG
>NZ_JAUNRW010000043.1:0-8296 GCF_030535495.1 Corynebacterium sp. | reverse complement strand
TCCGGGCTGAAGAACACCCGCCGTTCGGAGCTCACCGCCCGCCCGC
Organism: Corynebacterium sp.; assembly: GCF_030535495.1. Classification (GTDB taxonomy): domain Bacteria; phylum Actinomycetota; class Actinomycetes; order Mycobacteriales; family Mycobacteriaceae; genus Corynebacterium. The sequence goes on along the minus strand of NZ_JAUNRW010000043.1, from coordinate 8,250 downwards.
GCTACCTGCCGGGCAGCCGCGATGCGCTCGACGACATCTCCCACGGCGCCCCGAAGTCGACCGCACCGGTGTTCACCCCGGACACGGTCGCTGACGCCCAGTGGTACCTCGACGGATGGAACATGGGTTAAATGCCGGTCAGAATCGTCACCGACTCATCCGCGGGGCTGCCCGCCGATGTGGTCCAGGAACTGGGTATCACGGTCGTTGACCTGCACCTCATGTCCGACGGTGACGGCGCCTCCACGGCCGGGTTGTCCGCCCTGGAACTGGTGGCGGCGTACGCCCGGCAGCTCGAGCGCGGGGGCGACGAAGGGGTCCTCGCCCTGCACCTGGCGAAGGAGTTGTCCTCCACCTGGTCCGCCGCCGTGCAGGCGGCCGCCGTGTTCCCCGAGGAGCAGGTGAGGGTCATTGAGACCGGTTCCGTCGGCATGGCCGTGGGGGCCGCGGCGATGACGGCCGCGAAGCTGGCCTCCGAGGGTGCGGATCTGCAGACGTGTCACGACATTGCCGTCGATACGCTCGGGCGCTCCGCCACCTGGGTCTACCTCCACGGCATCGAGGACATCCGGAAGTCCGGGCGCATCTCCACCGGCACCGCCCTGTCGGCCACCCTGCTGGCCACCAAACCGATCATGTCGATCACCGGCGGCAAGCTGGAGCTGGTGGGCAAGACCCGCACGCAGGAGAAGGCGTTCACCCGCCTGGTGGAGCTGGTCATCGAGCGTGCGGAGGGGCGGCCCGTGTTCGTGGCCATCCAGCACAATGACGCCGCGGATTCCGCCACCCACCTCGAGGGCATGCTCGATGAGGTGCTCCCGGACGGCTCCAGCCTCATGACCCTGCCCATGGAGGCCACCCTGGCGGTGCACACCGGCATGGGTGCTGTCGGGGTGTCAGCGGTGTTCATGTCGCATCCGGAGGATGTCGTTCCCGCCTAGGGCAGGTTATCCACAGATGGGTGACTTTTCACCAATTCTGTCCACAGGCTGCGGCCGCCGCTCTTTCCCCGGGGCGGCCCGGCTCCTAGCGTCAGGGACATGAGCCCGCTGGATCGCCTCAAGGATCTCACCCGACCGACCGGAGAAGAAACGCTTCTCGACGTCACCTACCCCACCCCGCGCCTGCACATCAGCCTCCGGCAGGCTGCGTTGGCCGCGCTTGCCGTCCTCGTCGTGGTCGCGGGCATGCTGCTGTTCCAGTCCCGCTCCCCGGATCCGGTGCCCGTCGAGCTACCCGAGGTCGGGCCGGTCGCGGAACTGGAGGAGGAACTGGTGGTGTCGGTGGTCGGGGCGGTGACAGAACCGGGTCTGCTCACCCTCGCGCCGGGCGCCCGGGTACACGACGCACTCCAGCAGGTCACCCCCTTACCCGATGCCGACCTGCACTCCCTCAACCTCGCCCAGAAACTCACCGACGGCCAACAACTGGTGGTCCCCGTCTTAGGGGAGACCCATCACGGCGACACGGCAGGTGGCGGGGTATCGCTCAACTCCGCCACCGTCGCCGATCTCACGCAGCTGCCGGGGGTGGGACCGGCGACTGCCGCCGCGATCGTCAGCCACCGGGAGACTAGCGGCGGCTTCGGTGCCGTGGATGATCTCCTCGAGGTCAAGGGCATCGGGCCGGCGAAACTGGAGGCACTGCGCGACCAGGTCACCCTGTGAGCGAGCTCCGGCTGGTCCCCGCAGCCGTGATGGTGTGGGCGGTGACGCTGGCATTGCTTATCGACGCCCCCGTCCTCCCCCTCCTCATCCTCCCCCTCCTGCTGCGCTGGTGGCGGCATTCCGGGCAGGCACTGCTCACCGCGGTCCTGGGATGCGTGGCGGCGGGGCTGACGGTGTGGCGCCAGCAGCGCGCCGCCGGGTGGTCGCCACCGGCGGAGGTGGTGGGCCGCGTCGTCAGCTCCGGGACGGGACACGTTCGTGTGTCTGTGCCCGGACACCCCACGCCACTGACGATCTTCAGCGAGGACGACCCTGCGACGGGCACCCGGGTACTCGTCGAAGCGACATGGTCAGAGTCGACGAGGGCGGGTGTGGCCACGCTCACCGGGGCCGGGGACCTCACCACCCTGACGGGCCCGCAGGGCATGGGCCATGTCGCCGCCCTGGTGCGCGATTCCCTGCGCGCGGCGGTCGATTCCACGGTGGGGGAGTCCTCCCGCGGGCTCATACCGGGCATGGTGCTCGGTGACGTGGGCGCGCAGTCTCAGACCGACCAGCAGCTCTACATCGCAACCGGACTGTCCCACCTCTCGGCCGTCTCCGGGGCGAACGTGGCGATCGTGACCTCCTTCGCCGTGATCTGCTGCCGGCTACTCACCCTCGGCCCCCGCGTGCAGGTGGCCGCGGCGACCGCGGCACTGCTCGGTTTCGTCGGTCTGGTGGGCACGGAACCCTCGGTGCTGCGGGCATCAGCCACGGGCCTCGTTGGTCTGCTCGCGGTCCTCGGCTCCTCCCGGCTCGAACCCATCCACGGTCTGTCCCTGGCGGTGATCGGGCTCATCGTATGGGACTCCGACCTGGCGGTCTCGTACGGCTTCGCCCTCTCGGTGGCAGCCACCGCCGGGATCATCGCACTGCACCCCCTGTTGTTCCGGCCCCTCGCCCGCACCCGGCTCCCGGAGATCCTGGTCCGCGCCCTGGCGGTGGCGATCGCCGCGGACATCGTCACCCTGCCGATCATCGCGCTCATGGCCGGCGAGGTCTCGCTGGTCTCCGTCCTGGCCAACGTTCTCGTGGCCCCGGCCGTCGCCCCCGTCACCGTCCTCGGACTGCTCGCCGCCGGACTCTCGCTGCTCCCCGGCCCGCTCGCCTGGCTGCCGCTGAAGATTCTGGAACCCTGCACCTGGTGGATCCACACCGTGGCCACCTGGTGCGCCAGCCTGCCGATGTCCACCGTCCCGGCCGAACCGGTGTGGGTGCTCATCGCCTACGGCTGGATCCTCGCCGGAATCGTGGCCAACCGCCCACGCCTGACCCTCACCGTCCTGCTGACGTGGTGGCTGTGGAACGCGGACCTCTCCCGCCCGGCCCCGGAGATCCCGCTGGAGAGCCTCAACGTCCACGTCGTCGCCGACATCGAGGCCGTCGATCGGGCTCCGCCGGGCACCCAGGTGATCGTCGTCCGTGATCCCACGGGCAGACCCGCCACGCGGCCCACGGTCACGCGCGACGGCGTCCCCGTGCTTTTTCCGGACCGCGACGGGGAGGTCACCCTCCACACCGACGGCACCCAACATGCCCGCGACGGGAGGTTCTAGGATGGGCAGCATGTCTGTCGCGCCCGTGCACCTCATCCTCGGTGAAGAGGACTTCATCGGCGAGCGCATCCGCCGCTCCCTGCTCGAGCAGCTGCGCGCCGAGGCCCCTGACCTGGAACTCACCGTCATGCGGGCCAGCGAGGTCAGTGGTCCCGAGCTCATCGACGCCACCTCCCCCTCCCTCTTCGGCGAGGACCGGGCCGTCATCATCACCCACACGGAGGTCGCGGGCAAGGAACCCAACGACCTGCTGCTGGCCACGTGCAAGGACGTCGCGCCGGGGATCACCATCATCATCCACCACACCGGCGGGGGTCGGCAGAAGGCGATGGTGGCCAAGTACCGGAAGCTCGCCCAGGTGCACGAGGCCACCCCCCTCAAGCCGAAGGATCGACCCGGTTGGGTGACCAATGAGTTCCGGTCCCACGGTGTGCGTCCCACTCCGGATGTCATCCACGCCCTCCTGGAGGGGGTCGGCTCGGACCTGCGCGAACTGGCCTCCGCCGTCTCCCAGCTGGTCGCGGACACGGACGGGGACGTCACCGTGGAGAAGGTCCGTTCCTACTACGAGGGCGTGGCCGAGGTCTCCGGTTTCGACATCGCCGATCTGGCCGTCACCGGGCAGACCGCCCGCGCGGTGGCCAGCTGCCGCCGTGCCCTGCAGCTGGGGATGAACCCGGTCGCCCTGGCCACCGCGTTGAGCATGAAGGTGGCCGGGATCGCCCGGCTGTACTCGACGCGCACCACGAACTACCAGGCACTGGCGGGGCAGGTGGGCATGGCTCCGTGGCTGGTGGAGAAGACCGCCAAGGTGGCCCGCCGCTGGAGCGGGGACAACGTCTCCCGCGCGGTGATCCTCATGGCCGAGCTCGACGCCGAGGTCAAGGGCCAGGGCGGGGATCCGGAGTTCGCCATCGAGCATGCGGTGCGACGGGTATCGGAGCTGGCGGGTTAAAGTCGGTACATGACCGAGATTCCTGACGACGTGCGCGAGCTCGCCACCCGACTGTTCGACATGGCCCGCAACGGCGATGCCACGCTCCTCGAGTACCTCGACAACGGGGTCAGCCCCGACCTGGCCAACCAGGACGGCAACTCCCTGCTCATGCTGGCGGCCTATGCCGGACACACCTCCATTGTCCGGGCGCTGGTGGAGCGTGGCGCGGGCGTCGATAAGCAGAACAACCGCGGCCAGACCCCGCTGGCGGGTGCCGTGTTCAAGAAGTACGACGAGGTCGTCGACGTCCTCGTCGCCGCCGGCGCGGATCCGCACGCCGGAGCCCCCTCTGCCGTGGAGACCGCCCGGCTGTTCCAGATGCAGGACGCACTGGCTCGCCTCGGCGTGCAGGAGTGAGCCTCGCGCAGTGGGCTGCGCTGTTCGTCCTCAACATCGCCGGAGCGGCCTCACCCGGGCCTGACATCCTGCTGATCACCCGCACCGCGATCCGCTCCCGCCGGCACGCGGTGGCCACCGTGCTGGGCATCCAGATCGGGGTGCTGTTCTGGTGCACCCTCACCGTCCTCGGCTTCGCCGCGCTCCTCAACGCCTTCCCGGCGATACTGGGGTTCCTGCAGCTCATCGGCGGCGCGTGGCTGGTGTGGATGGGCTACGGCCTGGTCTCCGGGGGCCTTGCCGAGCGCAAGGACCCGCCCGCCGACCTCGAGCAGGCCGCCGCGCGCCTGGGACGCCTGCGGCACGCCTTCCTGCACGGGCTGACGACGAACCTGTCCAACCCGAAGATCGTCCTGTTCCTTTCCGCGCTCATCGCCCCGTTGCTGCCACCAGCCCCCTCGGCGCTGCTGGCCGTGGGAGTGGTGGCGATGCTGTCGATCTCCGCGATCGTCCTGCAGATGGGCATGGCGCTGCTGGTGTCCACCCCGGCGATGCGCCGCAAACTCCTGAGCGCCGGCCCGATGATCGACATCATCTCCGGCCTGTTTTTCATCGTCGCCGGTCTGGTGCTGGTGTTCAACGGGGTGGAGGATCTGCAGGCATGAAAAAACCCGGCTTCCCACGAGGGGGAGCCGGGTTCATTCTGAACGTGAAGTTCCTTAGCCGAGCTTGTTGAAGGCCAGGGCCATGGAGGACTTCTTGTTGGCGGCGTTGTTGCGGTGGAACACGCCCTTGGTCACAGCCTTGTCCAGAGCGCGGGAGGCGGTGCGCAGCTGAGCCTCGGCAGCAGCCTTGTCGCCGGCCTCGATGGTCTCGCGGAACTTGCGGATCTCGGTGCGGACGGCGGAGCGGACAGCCTGGTTGCGGACGCGTGCCTTCTCGTTGGTGAGATTGCGCTTCATCTGGGACTTGATGTTTGCCATGAAAGATACCTCTTGGTCTCGTGGAGAAATGGTGTCGGTAACCCACCAGCGGACGTGTCCCGCAACCACTGACCTGCAGTGATCGCTCGGCGCCGGTGTTCTGAGAACGGACCCAAGGTCCTGTCCGTCCCGACCGTGCGCGCCCGGAAGTGAATAACAGGGAGAAACCTTACCAGCGCGAGCAGCGCACACCCAATTGCCTATCCCCAGCGGTAGGTGGTGCGCAGGCGGTTGGCGATGCGTTCGAAACGCCGCTGCGGGAACAGCGCCCCCTGGCGGCGCACGCCCTGCTCGGAGACCTCGAGAACGCGGTCGAGGCGGATCCAGCACTGGCGGCCGGAGGCATCCCACTCGCCGGCGCCGATGTCGAGCCAGGATTCCGCCCCCTCGTGCTGCGGGTTGGGGGAGATGAGCAGGCCGAGGATGGTGTGGCGGTCACGGCCGACGACGAGCATGGCGCGTTCGCGCGGCGGCATGTCCGGCCCGTCGGAAGGCGCCCAGATCCACACCACCTCGCCGGGTTCGGCCTGGCCGTCCATGTCGGGTGCGTAGTAGATGTTGCGGCTCATGCGTTCGGTGGCCTCGACGCGGATGGCGGAGGCGGCGGCGCGGACGGCTTCGGGGCGCAGGTCGGTCTGCAGCCCGAGGCGTTCGTTGATGCGGGAGAGCCCCGAGTCCAGCGGGGAGGCGGTCGGTCCGATGAACGCCTGGCGGAGGCGGTCGAGGAGGGACGGGCGCTCGGCCCCGGGGACGGCGGGGTGGTGCACGCCGCGTCCGTTGCCGTTGCTGCCCATGGGTCCTCCCGGGTTGTCCTGTGTCGTCCCAGTGTAATGCCGCCGCGGGGCCGGAATCCAGGTCACTTAAACATTGGGTGGGCGTTGGGTAGAGTGGGGGAGTCATACCAGAAGGGAACCTCCACCACACATGCCGAAGAACTTCGCGGAGCAGACGTTCACCGATCCTTCCCGGATCCGTAACTTCTGCATCATCGCGCACATCGACCACGGTAAGTCGACGCTGGCTGACCGCATTCTGCAGCTGTCCAACGTCGTCGAGGCCCGCGACATGCGTGACCAGTACCTCGACAACATGGACATCGAGCGGGAGCGCGGCATCACCATCAAGGCGCAGAATGTCCGCCTGCCGTGGATCCCGCAGTCGGGGGAGTTCGCGGGTGAGGAGATCGTCATGCAGATGATCGACACCCCCGGCCACGTCGACTTCACCTATGAGGTCTCCCGTGCCCTCGAGGCGTGTGAGGGTGCGATCCTGCTGGTCGACGCCGCCCAGGGCATCGAGGCCCAGACCCTGGCCAACCTCTACATGGCGATGGAGAAGGACCTGGAGATCATCCCGGTCCTCAACAAGATCGACCTGCCGGCCGCCGACCCGGAGAAGTACTCCCTCGAGGTCGCCAACATCATCGGCTGCGAGCCGGAGGATGTGCTGCGCGTGTCTGGCAAGACCGGTCAGGGTGTGCCGGAGCTGCTGGACAAGGTCACCGAGCTCATTCCGGCGCCGACCTCCGATTACGGCCCCGAGGCCCCGGCCCGCGCCATGATCTTCGACTCCGTCTACGACACCTACCGCGGTGTGGTCACCTACATCCGCATGATGGACGGCAAGCTCACCCCGCGCCAGCGCCTCAAGATGATGTCCACCGGCGCGAACCATGAGCTGCTGGAGATCGGCATCGTCTCGCCCACGCCGAAGAAGTGCGCGGGCCTGGGCCCGGGTGAGGTCGGTTACCTTATCACCGGCGTCAAGGACGTGCGCCAGTCGAAGGTGGGTGACACCGTCACCTGGGCGGACAAGGGCGCCGAGGAGGCCCTGCAGGGCTACGCCGACCCCAAGCCGATGGTCTACTCCGGACTGTTCCCCATCTCCCAGGCCGATTTCCCGGCGCTGCGTGAGGCCCTGGAGAAGCTGCAGCTCAACGACGCCTCCCTGACCTGGGAGCCGGAGACCTCCGTGGCTCTCGGATTCGGTTTCCGTTGTGGCTTCCTCGGCCTGCTGCACATGGAGATCACCCGCGACCGCCTGGAGCGCGAGTTCGACCTCGACCTCATCTCCACCTCCCCGTCGGTGGATTACCGCGTCATCGCCGAGGACGGCACGGAGCACCACGTGCACAATCCCTCGGACTGGCCGGGCGGCAAGCTGCAGGAGGTCTACGAGCCGATGGTCAATGTCACCATCATCGTGCCGAGCGAGTTCGTCGGTTCCACCATGGAACTGTGCCAGTCCAAGCGCGGCGAGATGAAGAACATGGACTACCTCTCCGAGGACCGCGTCGAGCTGCGCTACCTCATGCCGCTGGGCGAGATCATCTTCGACTTCTTCGACATGCTCAAGTCCCGCACCAAGGGCTACGCCTCCCTCAACTACGAGGAGGCCGGTGAGCAGGCCGCCGACCTGGTCAAGGTCGACATCCTCCTGCAGGGTGAGCCGGTCGACGCCTTCTCGGCGATCGTCCACAAGGACAACGCCCAGTGGTACGGCAACAAGATGACGGTCAAGCTCAAGGAGCTCATCCCGCGCCAGCAGTTCGAGGTGCCGGTCCAGGCGGCGATCGGGTCGAAGATCATCGCCCGTGAGAACATCCGCGCCCTGCGCAAGGACGTCCTGGCCAAGTGCTACGGCGGTGACATCTCCCGTAAGCGCAAGCT
>NZ_JAUNRW010000042.1 GCF_030535495.1 Corynebacterium sp. | reverse complement strand
GAGGTTTGCAAGAATATGGGGCATGTCTAACGTTGAGAAGAGCGGCTACGTCGATCCGGGCTGGCCCAAGCACATCCCGCGCACCGACGGCCACGCCGTGACCGAAATTACCTCCACCCTGGCTGGTGCCTCCAGCCCTTACGGCGATGACCTGGTTCTGCCGGTGCCGGCAGAGGAACTCGGTTACGTCCACCCGTACACCCGCATCAACAAGTAGGGCGACGGACACCTTTCTTATCGCGCGCTGATCCCCTGCGTGCCACGCTGCGTCGTGGTGCGTGGGGGATCGGTGCGTCTGCGACGTGGGTGTGCCGCGGCCCTGGAATCGCCGATGCCCCACCGGGTGACCGGTGGGGCATGACGTGAATGTCTTTAGAGACCGACGATGGAGTCGATCGCGCCACGGTTCGCGCCGTAGAAGGCGTCGAAGTTGTCGCGGTTGGCGGCGTAGGCGGCCTCGATGCCGGCCGGAACAGCCACGCCGTAGCTGGCCAGGGTGCCGCGGATGTGGTTGTAAAGTGCGTCGACGGCCAGCGCGTCGGAGGAGCCCTCAGCCTGCTGAGCAGCCTGCTGGACCGGGGCCGGGACCTGGACCGGGGTCTGGGTGGGGACGGTGCGCGGGGTCGGGGCGGAGTTCAGACCCAGACGGGCGGAGCAGGAGGGCCAGGCGCCCCAGCCCTGGCCGGCGAGGGTGCGCTCGGCGACGGCGATCTGCTGCTCGCGGGTGGCCTGGTAGGCGTAGGGGGCGAACTCGGTGCCACCGTAGGCGCGCCAGGTGGAGGGGGAGAACTGCAGGCCACCGTGGTAGCCGTTGCCGGTGTTGATGTGCCAGTTGCCGCCGGCCTCACACTGGGCGAGACGATCCCAGTCGGAATCCGGGGCGGCAGCGGCGGCCGGAGCCATGAGGGCGGCGGCGGTGCCGAAGGCTGCGGTGGTGGCGGCGAACTTGGTGGTGAAGGAGACGGTCTTACGGGTGTGACGTGCCATGGTGGAGTGGTCCTCTCATGTTGACGCCTGCGAGGTGAGCTGTCGGGTTCGGGAGGAGGATCACTGTGTCACCGTGCCCGGCCTCTGGTGTGAGGCTTCACCCCGAGGGAAGCAGCTGGCGCTGCCTACCGGTGCGGTCCCGTGGGGGTCCGCGGTGGTTTCCCCGCCCCTGTCCGTATGGGTATTCACGTTTCGGGTGCACATTGCCTGCGCAGTTTCCGTCTCCCGGACAGGGCTCGGCGTGGGGGACGGTGACTCTTCAGCCAGGAACTGCACTGTGCCTGTCGAATACGATAACGCTTTATAACGTTTCAGTCACGCGAGACTCTCGAAATGGTGGAGAAGGACGGATGGAGGGACGAATTGCCGCGGAAACCTGCAGGTCATCCATCCGGCGCCCTGATATGTGATTTATGTCACTCGACACGTCCCTGTAACGAAGACCGGAGAAAACGCGAAGTATTAAGCCTGAGCGCGACAGGGGTATACTCAACCGTTCACGGTCATCATGCACAGCCATCGTGGCCGACACCAGCAACACCAAGAAAGGGAATGGTGAACACTGTGCCGATCGGCAAGGTGAAGTGGTACGACGCCGACAAGGGCTTCGGTTTCGTCTCCAACCCGGGGGACGAGGATGTGTACGTGGGCAAGCAGGTGCTGCCCGAGGGTGTCGACGAACTCGTCGCCGGTCAGCGCATTGAGTTCGACTTCGCCGCCGGCCGCCGGGGCCCGCAGGCGCTGCGCGTCAAGGTGCTCGACACCCCGCGCCGCCGCCCGGTCAACCGCCGCAAGCCGGAGGAACTGGGCAGCATGATCCAGGACCTCATCACCGTCCTCGAGTCCCAGGTGCAGCCCGGCCTGGCCGCCGGACGCTACCCGGACCGCCCGGTGGGCCGCCAGGTCGCCGAGATCCTGCGCGTCGTGGCCAAGGAGCTGGACGCCTAAACGGGGATCAGGGGGCCTGCAGCTCCTGCCCGTCCTCCATGGTGCTCAGCGACCACACGGTGGCGTAGGGGGTCTCCTCATCGTTGGCGTCGCGGCCGATCATGGCGGCGGAGATCTCCACCACCATGAGGAGCGGACGGGGTTCGCCCTCGGCGACGGGGTCCACGGAGCCCGGGATCTCCACACTCGTGGTGTCGTAGGCGCCGTGGAACTGCTGGTCATTGGCCGCCGGATCGTCGTAGATCATGAGCAGCTGCCAGTCGTGATCGTGGATGTCCTCGGGGATCTCCAGCACGAGGGTGTCATCGGCGCCGACCGGCAGGTTGGGCACCTCCCCCTCCGGGCACTCCAGGCCCGGCTCGCAGACGATGTAGGGGAACACCTCGATGCTCTCACCACCGTTGGAGGCGGTGACCGCCACGTCGTGCGGCTGCGGGCCGGGACGGTTGTTCCACCAGTTCTGGGCGAGCACCGCTGCCACGATGATGATCACGACGGCAACCAGGAGGGTGAGGAACTGCAGCAGCGCCTTCTGACGCGCCTTCTTCGGGGAGGCCATGGCACCACATCCTACCCAGCGGGCACGAGCTCAACCTCGTAGAGGTCGGGCCAGCGTTTGCCGGTCAGCAGGAAGCGGTCGGTGCCCGGCAGGTGGGCGATCCCGTTGAGCACGTGGTTGGGATCCGGCAGCGCGTTGTTCGGTAGTACGGCGCCGTCGATGACACCGGTGACGGTGCCTGCGGTCTCACCGGGGCGGGCGTCGATACGCACGATGGCGGTGTCGAGGAAGATGTTGGCGTAGACGTCACCGTCGACGCATTCGAGCTCGTTGAGCGCCTCCACCGCGGTTCCCTCGAGCGTGACCTCGAAGCGCTCGCGCTCGGCGAAGGTGTCCGGGTCCAGGCGACGTAGCTGGGAGGTGCCGTCCGACATGATCAGTTCGGTGCCGGTGGAACAGATTCCCCAGCCCTCGCCGGGGTAGGTGACACGCTCCATCTCCTCCAGCGTCGTGGCATCGCGTTTGAGCGCGATCTGCTCCTGCCACGTCAACTGCCAGATGTGGTCGTCGTGGCGGGTGACCCCCTCGCCGAACCAGCTCGGATCCAGGTCGACGGAGGCCAGCTCCTCACCTTCGAGGTTGGTGCGGTAGAGGCGCGACTGACCCTCCCAGCCGGTGCCGACGAGCAGCGTGCCGTCCTCGTCGACCTCCAGACCCTGCGTGAAACTCGAGTCGTCGAAGGGGTGGGTGGCCACGATCTGCGGGACCAGGTGCTCCACGGTGGGGGAGCTGGCCTCATCGTCCGCGGCGCAGGACACGAGCCCGGCGGAGGCGACAAACGGCAGCAGGGTGGCGGCGACGCGGCGCCTCAGTGAATGGCCCATGTCCGTCATTGTGCCGTACATGCCCCATAATGAGGGCGTGGCAACCAATCATCGACGTTCCAAGAACCCGCTTCTCGACGCCCGCGCCGTCGACCTCGCCCGCAGCGCCCTGGAGGAACTCGGGGAGGGCCCCGTCGGTGAGCACATCGGTGTCCAGGGCCTGAGCCGCAACGTGGCCACCCACCGCTTCGCCGCCGAGGTCCCCGGTTACAGCGGCTGGGAGTGGAACGCGGTCCTGGCGTGTGCCTCCGGTTCCCGCCACGTCACCGTCAACGAGGTGGCGCTGGTCCCCGCCCCCACCGGGGAAGCTCTCCGCGCCCCGGAGTGGGTGCCGTGGTCCGACCGGATCCGTCCGGGGGATCTGGGCCCCGGTGACCTCATGCCGCCGGAGCCCGGCGATGAGCGCCTCACCGAGACCGAGGACGGACGCACCGTGTTGTCCCGCCGCGGCCTGGAGGACACGAAGCAACGGTGGCGGACCGGGGACTTCGGTCCCACGAGTGACTTCGCCGAGAAGGCCACGCTCACCTGCCGCACCTGCGCCTTCTTCATCGGCGTCGGCGAGACCCTCGGGGAGAACTTCGGGGCCTGCGCCAACGAGTACTCGGCCGACGGACACATCGTCCACGCCACCTACGGCTGCGGAGCTCATTCCGACACCCCGCCGGACACCCTCCTCGACGAGGGACCCGATGCCTTCGACGACGAGTCGCCGATCTACTAGACCTGTCCGGCGCGCGCCCACATCTTCTCGTTGATCTCCCGGTGGGTGGGAGCCCCCATCCGGGGTCGGTGCTCGTCCCGCGGCGGAAGCACGGAGCCGTACTCCAGCCAGCCGGTCACCTTGCGTACCCCCTCCACGGAGCTGAGCAACCAGGTCTCGTTTCCGCGCAGCTGCGACATGGTGAAGCCCTCGGGGTGTTCAACAACACTCACACCCGCCTCTGTGAGCAGTTCGAGGGCCGCTGTGAGGGTGATCGACTCCGCCGCGCGCGGATGAGCCGAGACGTTCGCGGTGCCGTCCCGCAGGAAGAGCAGGGCGGAGAAGATGCCGGAGATGACCATCCCGCGATCGTCGATAAGCACCCCGGCATCGGTGCCGGAATGCCGCAGCATGTTGAGCTGACGGATCTGCCAGCCGAAGTCCGGGCCCTTGCGTGTGGGGCGTCGACGCTGGTCAGGGATGCCTTCTGCATCGACAATGACGTCCTCGCGGGGCATGACCGCCGGGTGCAGTTCCACCGTGATGGTCGTCCGACCGACCTGGATGTGGGGCCGGAAGATTCCGTGCGGGGCCTCCCGGAGCTTCGCCACCACCTCGTCGACGGCGCGGGGATTGAAGGACGCCTCCGCGCGGAGCCGATCGAGATGGGCGTCCAGATTCGCGACACGTCCGTCGCGCATCATGAAGGTCGAGGTGTACAACACGGGGGCAACTCCTTGGCTTCGGTGCGCTCACGAATCTACCCAAAGTTTTGTGCAATCGATGTTGAGGTGAGAAATTAACGACGTAACAAAAACTTCATTCACCGTATGAACCTGAACAGGGGAACCACATGAGCACACCCGTGCAGCCGTCCGTGGAGCCTGTGGAGTCGCGGGATCGGGGCTCACTCGACCGCTTCTTCCACATCACTGAACGAGGATCGAGCGTCGGCACGGAGATCCGGGCCGGCGTCGTCACCTTCTTCGCGATGGCCTACATCATCATCCTCAACCCGCTGATCATCGGCACCACCGCCGATGTCAACGGCACCACGCTCGGTGTCCCCCAGGTCGCGGCCGTCACCGCGCTCACCGCCGGTGTGATGACCATCGCCTTCGGCTTCATCGCCCGCTACCCCTTCGGCATCGCCGCCGGTCTGGGACTCAACACCCTCGTCGCCGTGACCATGGTCGCCGGCGAGGGCCTGACCTGGCCGGAGGCCATGGGCCTGGTGGTCATCGACGGCATCATCATCGTGCTGCTCGCCGTCTCCGGTTTCCGCTCCGCCGTGTTCAAGGCGATCCCCGCCTCCATGAAGGCCGCCATGGGCGTGGGCATCGGCATGTTCATCGCCATGATCGGGCTTGTCGACGCCGGCTTCGTCCGCCGCGTCCCCGATGCCGCCGGCACCACCGTCCCCGTCGGGCTGGGTATCGACGGCTCCATCAGCTCCTGGCCCACCCTCACCTTCGTCCTCGGCCTCATCATCTGCGGTTTCCTGGTCATCCGGAAGATCCGCGGCGGCCTGTTCCTCGGCATTCTGGCCACCACCATCCTGGCCATGATCATCGAGTCCACCGTCAAGGCCGGCCCCTCCTTCGTCGACGGCCAGCCCAACCCCACCGGCTGGTCCCTGGCCGTGCCGGTGCTGCCCGAGGGCTTCGGCGGCCTGCCGGACCTCTCCCTGGTCGGCGCAGTGGACATCGTCGGCGCCTTCACCCGGGTCGGTGTCCTCGCCGCCTCCCTGCTGGTGTTCACCCTCGTCTTGGCGAACTTCTTCGACGCCATGGGCACCATGACCGCCCTGGGCAAGCAGGGCAACCTCGTCGGCAAGGACGGTGTTCTGCCCGACATGAAGAAGGCCCTGGTCGTCGAGGGCTTCGGTGCCATCGTCGGCGGTGCGACCTCCTCGTCCTCCGCCACCGTCTACGCCGACTCCTCCGCCGGTGTCGCCGACGGCGCCCGCACCGGCCTGGCCAACATCATCACCGGTGTGCTGTTCCTGCTGGCCATGTTCCTCACCCCGCTCTACGAGGTCGTGCCCATCGAGGCCGCCGCGCCGGTCCTGGTCATCGTCGGTGCCCTCATGATCGCCCAGATCGTCGACATCGAGTGGACCCAGTTCCACATCGCCCTGCCGGCCTTCCTCACCATCGTGGTCATGCCGTTCACCTACTCCATCGCCAACGGCATCGGCGTCGGCTTCATCGCCTTCTCCCTCATGGCCGTCGCCGCCGGCAAGGCCAAGGACGTCCACTGGATCATGTGGCTCGTCTCCGCTCTGTTCGTCGTGTTCTTCGCCATGGATCCGCTCCTCGAGGTCATCGGCTAGCTTGATGTCCCGCCTGCTTATCGACGCCCCCGCCGACCCTCGCCTCGACGACATCCGGGATCTCAACCGCTCGGACGCCGCCGACCGGCGCCTGGTCATCGCCGAGGGCCCCCTGGTGGTGGGCCGCCTGCTGGAATCGCGCTTCCCGGTGCGTTTCATCGTCGGCTTCGGCCCGAAGCTCGACGCCCTGGGGGATACCCCGGGGATCCCGCAGTACGAGGTGACGCGCGAGCTCCTCGCCGAGGTCGCCGGCTTCGACATGCACCGCGGGCTGCTGGCCGTCGCCGACCGGGCCGCGGAACCCTCCGTCGAGGAGATCCTCGCCACGGCCCGCACCGTGGTGGTTCTCGAGGGGGTCGGCGATCATGAGAACATCGGCTCGATGTTCCGCAACGCCGCCGGCATGGGCGTGGACGCCATCCTGTTCGGCAACGGCTGCGGTGACCCGCTCTACCGCCGTGTGGTGCGCGTGTCCATGGGGCACGTCCTGCGCCTGCCCTACGCCCACCTGGAGGGCACGTACACCACCTGGCAGCGCTCCCTGGGCCCGCTTGCCGACGCCGGCTTCCACCTCGTATCGCTGACCCCCGACCCGCAGGCGGCCCACCTGGCTGACGCCCTGGAGGGCAGGGACAAGGTGGCGCTGCTGGTCGGCGCCGAGGGACCCGGACTGACCGAACATGCCATGCGGGCCACCCACGTCCGGGCCCGTATCCCCATGGCGCCGGGCACGGATTCCCTCAATCTGGCCACCGCGGCGGCGATCGCCTTCTACGAGCGCGAGCGCTCCCTGCGCTAGTTCCTCCGGTCGGAGTGGCGCAGCTTCTCCTGCACCCACCGGGTCGCCGCACCCAGCCGCCGGGCCGCGCTGGAACCGGTGCGCTTCGCGACGGTCACCGTCCTGTCCGCCCAGTGGGTGCTCTCCGGGGCGGCCTCGGTGTCGTCCTCGTAGTCGTCGTAACCGGTGGCCAGGGCGGCGGTGTCGGGCCGGGTGGCCACCTCCTTGTCCCGGCGGGGGCCGTCCACCACGCGCGGTGCCGGTCGGCCGTCCACGGCAAAGGCGACGATGTGAATGTCGGGCCCCTCCGGGGAGACATCCACCCCGAGCAGCGTGCGCTGCGCCTCCGCCACCAGATCCACCGGTTCGAAGGGCAGCGAGATACCGCCGATGGGTTCCGCCTTCTCTCCGGCCCAGAAGGGGGCCTCGAAGGGGGCGGGCAGTCCGACATCCTCGTAGGTGCGGTTTCGTTCGGCGCACAGGGAACGCTTGAGCACCCCGCCGCGCCAATGGGCGTACCCGCCGTATCCGGTGTCCGGATTGCGGGCGAAGGCGAAGATCTCCGCCGCCGGGACGGAGTCTAACAGCCGGGCGTCCAACTCCGAGAGAGCCGGGGTGTCGTGCAGCGCGGTCTGGACGACCGTCACGCCCGGGAAACCGGCGATGTAGTACTCGCCCGCAGAGGCCTGGGCCGAACGGTTGAGGGGAAACTCACCGATCGGCGTGATCGGCCAGGCCGGATTGAGCTGCGCCAGGTACTTCCTGCCGAACCCACGGTCCGCCTTCGGCTCCGCCTCGACGATTCGCGCCGGGTCGGCGGCGGTGACAAACCACAGGGTGACGACACTGTCCACGACGCGTCCCCTCCCTAGTTACGCGGTCGTTTGGTGTTGGTGCGGACCCCGAGCAGGACGTCCTCCCAGTGGGGGGTGACCGCTTTCCGACGCCGCCGCGTCGGCCCCTTCTCCTCCGGATCCGGGTGCTGCAGGAAGTCATCCCCCTCGATCTCCTCCGGCACCACATCGATCTCCGCGGTATCCGCCGCGTCATCGGTGGCATCCCCGCGGGAGCCCCGACCCACCGAGGAGAGCGTGCGCACGGGCTGGACGAAGTCCGGGTCCGTGAGATCCGCGGCCACGGCGTTGCGAGCCTCGGCGGTGGACTGGGAACTCATGTGGCCGTGGATCGACCATTCCGCCTCGTTCTCTGAGAGCCCGGCAGTCCACGACACGCGGACCACCCAGGTTCCGTCGGCCTCCCGGAAGGCATCCCACGTGGTGTCCGTGACCGAGTTGCCGCGGGCCGCGAAGGCGGCGGCGAGCACCTCCCAGAGGGTGAGCTTGGCCGGGCCGTCCTCACGCACCGGATGCGCCTGCTTGGCCAGCTCCGCCATCCGTTCACGCTCGAGGAGTACCGGGTGTGCGAAGGGCTCGACCCGGGCGGGTGCCACCCCCATCTCCGCGGCCAGGTCCTCGACGGAGGAGCCCGCCCGGACGCGGCCCTGAATCTCGCGGGGCCGCATGGTCAGCGGGGCGGTGAGCAGGGGATCAGGGGTCGGCAGCACGCGTTCCCGGTCAGCCTCGGCGGACGGCTCCACTGCGGCAGGAGGAGCATCAGAGGTCTCCGACGAGTCCGCAGCTGCGGACTCCGGTTCCGGCACCTCCGCGGTCAGCAGGGCCCTGGTGGCGGCAAGGTCCAGGGTGGTGACGTCGAGGAAGAACTGCTCGCCGTCGTCGCTACGCAGCACCAGTGAGGTGGCGGACGACTCATCGGGGACGAGGAACAACTCGCGCATGCGTTCTCCTTCTATCGTGATGAGTACCACCCTAACGCAGACATGCGCCGGACCGCGTGAGGTCCGACGCATGTTGGGCAGCGTGTGACGTGCTGTTACCGGGCGGCGACACCCGAGTCGAGGACATGGTCGATGGCCTTGGTCAGGGTCACGATGTCCTGGGAGTCGATGGCCGGGAACATGCCGATGCGCAGCTGGTTGCGGCCCAGCTTGCGGTAGGGCTCCACGTCGAGGATGCCGTTGGCGCGCAGCACCTTGGCCAGGACGGTGGCGTCGACGGCGTCATCGAAGTCGATGGTGCCCACGACCAGGGAACGCTTGGCCTGGTCGGCCACGTAGGGCGAGGTCTCCGCGCGGGCCTCGGCCCAGGAGTAGAGGGCATCGGAGGAGGCGGTGGTGCGGGCGACCATACCGTCCAGGCCACCGTTGTCGTTCATCCACTGCACCTGGTTGTCGAGCATGAGCATGGTGCCCACGGCCGGGGTGTTGTAGGTCTGGTTCTTCAGGGAGTTCTCCACGGCGGTCTGCAGGTCG
Source organism: Corynebacterium sp. (assembly GCF_030535495.1). GTDB lineage: Bacteria > Actinomycetota > Actinomycetes > Mycobacteriales > Mycobacteriaceae > Corynebacterium. Next base: position 9,317 of record NZ_JAUNRW010000042.1, on the reverse strand, counting down.
AGGAAGGCCGGGATGAAACGGCCGGAGTCCTTGATCTTGGCGATGCGCTCCATCGCTGCCGGGGACATGGCGGCGAACCACAGGCCGCCGTCGGAGGCGAAGCACTTCTGCGGGGAGAAGTAGTAGACGTCGGTGTCTGCGATGTCGACGGGCAGGCCGCCGGCGCCGGAGGTGGCGTCGATGACGATGAGGGAGCCGTCAGAACCCTCCGGACGGACGATCGGCACCATGGCGCCGGTCGAGGTCTCGTTGTGCGCCCAGCCGATGACGTCGCACCCCTCCATGGCCTGCGGCTCGGGGGCATCGCCGGCGGGAGCCTCGATGACGGTCGGCTCCTCCAGCCACGGTGCCTGCTTGGAGGCCTTCGCAAACTTGGAGGAGAACTCGCCGTAGGACAGGTGGCCGGACTTCTTCTCGATGAGCCCGAAGGTGGCGGAATCCCAGAAAGCCGTGGCACCGCCGAGGGAGAGGATGATCTCGTATCCCTCCGGCAGGGAGAAGAGATCGGCCAGACCCTCGCGGACGGAGCCGACGAGGTTCTTCACGGCCGGTTGGCGATGGGAGGTGCCGATGATGTCACGGCCGCCGTCGACAATTGCCTGCAGCTGCTCCGGGCGGACCTTGGAAGGGCCGCAGCCGAAACGGCCGTCAGCAGGAATGAGGTCGGCGGGCAGGGTGGGGAACTCGGTCATGGGGATGACGGCCCTTTCGTGGTCTGGTTTTGGGGTGCGATCTGAGAACATGCTGTCCAAACGAGATCCACCTTAGTATCTCCCCATTCGTGCGGTAACCGGAACCCGCTCGTTGTTACTGTCACGCTCAACGGGGGTAGTTTGTGGGGTGAGCGGAGGGGCGTGCCCTCGCAAATTCGCCGGGGGTGACCTGCTTTTCCGAAATCTGTTGCCTCCATCACATGATTTGCTAAACTGTGCCCTGGTCCACCAAAACGAGTGCCGTCTGGTTCCACAGGGAGCAGCGCAAACGCCTTGTGGTGGGAGCACAACTGCACATGATCGGTTCTGTCCGGTATTCCCCGGCCCCAGTGGTGGGGGGAGGCCGGAGGGAAAACCGTCCACATCATCGTGTCGACGTCACCTAAGCTGAAACATGACTCACCGTCATGTCGGAATTACGGTGGGCGTCACACTCATCGAAGTTCATCACGACGGCTGACCCCTAACCCCGGGGCAAGGTCGACAACGAAGTCTGAAAGGTTCACAGTGGCTACTGACAACACGGAAAAGGCCGTACTCAACTACCCCGGCGGCGAGTTCGAGATGGACATCATCAAGGCTACCGAGGGCAACGACGGCGTCGTCCTCGGCAAGCTGCTCGCTGACACCGGCCTGGTCACCTTCGACCCGGGCTACGTCTCCACCGGTTCCTGCGAGTCCGCCATCACCTACATCGACGGTGACAACGGCATTCTGCGCCACCGCGGCTACGACATCGCTGACCTGGCCGAGAACGCCACCTTCAACGAGGTGTCCTACCTCCTCATCAACGGTGAGCTGCCCACCACCGATGAGCTGCGCAAGTTCAACGACGACATCCGTCACCACACCCTGCTGGACGAGGACTTCAAGTCCCAGTTCAGCGTCTTCCCGCGTGACGCTCACCCGATGTCCGTCCTGGCGTCCTCCGTCAACATCCTTTCGACCTACTACCAGGACGAGCTGGACCCGCTGAACGAGGAGCACAACGACAAGGCCACCGTCCGCCTCATGGCGAAGGTGCCGATGCTGGCCGCGTACGCGTACCGCGCATCCAAGGGTGCCCCGTACATGTACCCGGACAACGCCCTCAACGCACGTGAGAACTTCCTGCGCATGATGTTCGGCTACCCGACCGAGCCGTACGAGATCGACGAGGTCATGGTCAAGGCTCTGGACAAGCTCCTGATCCTCCACGCCGACCACGAGCAGAACTGCTCCACCTCCACCGTCCGCATGATCGGTTCCGCACAGGCGAACATGTTCGTCTCCGTGGCCGGCGGCATCAACGCCCTGTCCGGCCCGCTGCACGGTGGCGCCAACCAGGCCGTCCTCGAGATGCTCGAGGAGATCGACGCCAACGGTGGCGACGCCACCGACTTCATGAACCGCGTGAAGAACAAGGAGAAGGGTGTCCGCCTCATGGGCTTCGGACACCGCGTCTACCGCAACTACGATCCGCGTGCCGCCATCGTCAAGGACACCGCACACGAGATCCTCGAGCACCTCGGTGGGGACCACCTGCTCGACCTGGCCATGAAGCTCGAGGAGATCGCACTCAACGACGAGTACTTCATCTCCCGCAAGCTGTACCCGAACGTCGACTTCTACACCGGCCTGATCTACCGCGCCATGGGCTTCCCGACGGACTTCTTCACCGTCCTGTTCGCCATCGGCCGCCTGCCGGGCTGGATCGCCCACTACCGCGAGCAGCTGGCCACCACCACCAAGATCAACCGCCCGCGCCAGATCTACACCGGCAACACCCTGCGCACCGTCACCCCGCGTGACGAGCGCTAAAACCCCCTGTTAGTCCGGGCGTCATGAAACCGGGCACAACCCCACCTCCTTATACTGGTGGGAGTTGTGCCCGGTTTTCTTGCACCATTACTTAAAGGAGACACACATTATGACCAAGCCGCAGATTGAAGCCCAGACCGGCCCCGCACCGGAAGAGCTCGTCGCTGTCGACCTCGTGGTCGGGGAGGGCGACGAAGCCCAGCCCGGTGGCCTCGTCGAGGTCCACTACGTCGGAGTCGACTTTGAATCGGGTCAGGAGTTCGACTCCTCCTGGGACCGTGGCCAGTCCATCGAGTTCCCCCTCAACGGCCTCATCGCCGGTTGGCAGGAGGGCATTCCGGGAATGAAGGTCGGCGGCCGCCGCCAGCTGACGATCCCGCCGGAGATGGCCTACGGCCCGGCCGGTGGCGGACACCCCCTGTCCGGTCGCACCCTCGTCTTCGTCATCGACCTCCTCAACGTCGGCTAAGACTCCTCTACGACGACAACACTCCCCGCTGCGGGGAGTGTTGTCGTCGTTTCTAGGCCCGGGTGCTTCGCCAGGCCGACGCGACAGCCTTGCTCACGGCCGGTGCGACTGAAGGATCGAGGGGGGAGGGGACGATGTGCTCAATGTCGAGGTGTTCTTCGGCGACCTTCGCGATCGCCCGGGAAGCGGCGAGCTTCATCTCCGGGGTGATGGCGGTGGCACCGGCGGCCAGGGCTCCGTGGAAGATACCGGGGAAGGCGAGGACGTTGTTGATCTGGTTGGGCAGATCGGAGCGACCGGTCGCCACCACCGCGCCATAGCGGTAGGCCAATTCGGGGTCGATCTCCGGGTTCGGGTTGGCCAGGGAGAACAGGATCGGGCTCTCGGCCATGACCTGGAGGGCCTCCTCGGGGATGGTGCCGGCGGACAGGCCGATGAAGCAGTCGGCACCGGTGAACGCCTCCACTACGCCACCCGTGATGCCACGCGGGTTGGTGGTGGAGGCGAGTTCCTCCTTCACCGGGTTGAGATTGTCCCGCCCGGCATGAACGACACCGCGGGAGTCGAGCATGATGATGTCGGCGACGCCGGCGTCGGCAAGAATCTTCTCGCACGCCACGCCGGCGGCACCGGCGCCGGAGATGACGACCTTGAGGTCCGCCATGTCGCGCTCCAGCAGGCGGCAGGCGTTCTGCAGCGCTGCGAGGATGACCACCGCGGTGCCGTGCTGATCATCGTGCATGACCGGCATGTCCAGTTCCTCGATGAGTCGGCGCTCCACCTCGAAACAGCGCGGGGCGGAGATGTCCTCCAGGTTGATGGCGCCGAAGGAGGGGGCGATGGCCTTGATGACCTCGACGAGGCGGTCCGTGTCGGTTTCGTCGAGCACGATCGGAATGGCGTTGAGTCCGGCGAAACGGTCGAAGAGCTGGGCCTTGCCCTCCATCACCGGCAGGGCGGCGCGGGGGCCGATGTCGCCGAGGCCGAGGACCGCGGTGCCGTCGGAGATGATCGCCACGGTATGACCGACGCCGGTGAAGCGATGGGCCAGCTCCGGCTTCTCGGCGATCGCGGTGCAGACGCGGGCCACACCGGGGGTGTAACAGAGGGAGAGGTCGCGTTGCGTCTTCAGCGGGCGCGCCGTGCGGATGGAGAGTTTTCCGCTCTCATGCGCGGCGAAGATCTCATCATCGGACAGTTCCGTGATGTGATGGACGTGGGGATTACGGACGTCAGTCATGGTGGTCAGTCTATTTGGAGGGAGGGGACCGTTCCCGCTCTACCGCCGGAAGGTGGTGAGGGGCACAATGGGGACATGAACCTGACTCTCAATGACGGCAGTGAGATCCCCCAGATCGGGCTGGGCACCTGGCAGCTGGTGGGGGAGGAGGGCTACCGCGTCATTCGGGAGGCGATCACCCTGGGCTACCGGCATCTGGACACCGCCTCGGCCTACGGCAATGAAAATGAGGTGGGGCGAGCTGTCCGCGATGCCGTCGCGGCCGGGGATGTCACGCGCGACGAGCTGTTCATCACCACCAAGGTCTGGCGGGATGAGCAGGGGACGCGTGCCACCCAGGAAGCGTGCCGACGCTCCCTGGATCGTCTCGGTCTCGACTATCTCGACCTCTATCTCGTGCATTGGCCGCACGCGGAGCAGGGACAGTACGTGGCGGCCTTCGAATCCATCGCCCGCTTGCAGGGGCTGGGACTGGTGCAGTCGGTGGGTGTCGCGAACTTCTACGAGGAGGTGCTCCGGGAGATTATCGACGAGGTCGGGGTGGTACCCGCCACGAATCAGGTGGAACTGCATCCAGGGTTCTCACAGACGCCACTGCGTCAGGTACATGCGGATCTCGGCGTGACGACGGTCGCGTGGTCCCCGCTGGGACGCGGCGGGGTGATGGCGGAACCGGTCCTTGACCGTATCGCCCGCGAGGTGGGGGCGACGCCGGCGCAGGTGGCGCTGCGGTGGGCCATGGACCTGGGATGCGTGGTGATACCGAAATCCGCACACCCGCGACGGCTGCAGCAGAATCTTGAGGCAGGAAGCATCACGTTGAGCCGGGATCAGATCCTCGCAATATCGGCACTGGACCGCAGCGACCATGCGGGTAGACTCTTCGATGACCCGCGTTGCTTTTGAGAGCAATACGTGACTGCGCCGTGATGCAGGCCTGTGACCTGCAGAAACGCTAGAAAAAGTGAATCCTGTTAACCCTTGCTGGTGACCTGGGCCACTGTTGTGAAGATCGGGGCGCATGCGAAGTATCGCTTCGCAAACTTAGCTAACGATGGCGAGTTCCCGGGCGGGGGTGGAGGTAATATCAAAGATTATGCTGGTCGCAAGGGGGTGCGGGGGTGACTGCGGGCACATATCGGGGCAATTGTGTCCGTTCGCTTCAACGTTGCAATGTGAGCCAGGTAACTTACATTTGCAGCACAGAGTGTGACAGCTTCCACAGGGTAGGAAATCCTGAGGCGGTGATCACCGAAAGCGCAACCCCCGGATCACCCGGGGTCTGACATGAAAGAGAGAACACAGTGAGCGCGACTCCAGTGGTCCGACCGGATGGCCGGCGCGAGCCGACATCCGAGGAATTTATCGCGATGCAGGGTAGCCCGCAGTTCCAGGAACTGCGCAAGGTTTTCCGTAGCTTCGCCTTCCCGATGTCCGTGGCATTCTTTGTCTGGTACATGCTCTACCTTCTGGTGGCGACCTTCGCCGCAGACTGGATGGGTACCGAAATTGGTGGCGGTTTCAACATCGGCATCGTCTTCGGCCTTCTCCAGTTCCTGACCACGTTCCTGATCACCTGGATCTACGTGAAGTTTGCCAACAAGAACATCGAGCCGCGCACCGCCGCGATTCGCCAGGAAATGGAGGGTTAGGACAATGGACCTTACCTACCTCGCACAGGAAAACACCGGCAACCCGATCCTCAACATCGCGGTCTTCGTCGTGTTCATCGTCGTCACCATGACCGTGGTTATGCGTGCCGGCAAGTCCACCAAGGAAGCCTCTGACTTCTACACCGGTGGCGCCTCCTTCACCGGTACCCAGAACGGCCTCGCCATCGCAGGTGACTACCTCTCGGCGGCCTCCTTCCTCGGTATCGTCGGTTCCATCGCCCTCAACGGCTACGACGGCTTCCTCTACTCCATCGGCTTCTTCGTCGCGTGGCTGGTCGCCCTGCTGCTCGTCGCCGAGCCGCTGCGTAACGTCGGCCGCTTCACCATGGCGGACGTGCTCTCCTTCCGCCTGCGTCAGAAGCCGGTCCGTGTGGCCGCCGCTATCGCGACCCTCGCGGTCTCCCTGTTCTACCTCATCGCCCAGATGGCCGGCGCCGGCTCCCTGGTCTCCGTCCTCCTGGACCTGCACGGCACCATGGAGCAGGCCATCGTCGTCACCGTCGTCGGCCTCATCATGACCGCCTACGTCCTCGTCGGCGGCATGAAGGGCACCACCTACGTCCAGATGATCAAGGCCGTCCTCCTCATCGGTGGTGTCGCCATCATGACGATCTGGACCTTCATCGCTGTCCGCGGTGGCTTCACCACCCTGTTCAACGAGGCCATCGCCTCCCACGCAGCCTCCCAGGCCATGATCGACCGCGGCTACGAGGCCGCCGACATCATGAAGCCGGGCCTGAACTACGGTGCCACCTTCACCAAGCAGCTCGACTTCATCTCCCTGGGTCTGTCCCTGGTTCTGGGTACCGCCGGTCTGCCGCACGTCCTCATGCGCTTCTACACGGTTCCCACCGCCAAGGAAGCCCGTAAGTCCGTGACCTGGGCCATCGTCCTCATCGGTTCCTTCTACCTGTTCGCCATGGTCCTCGGCTACGGTGCCGCCGCCCTCGTCGGCCCGGACCGCATCATGGCAGCTCCGGGTGGCGCCAACGCCGCCGCACCGCTGCTGGCGCTGGATCTCGGTGGCTCGATCTTCATGGCCCTGATCTCCGCGGTCGCCTTCGCCACGGTTCTCGCCGTCGTCGCCGGCCTGGCGATCACCGCCTCCGCCTCCGTTGCTCACGACGTCTACAACAACGTTCTCCGCGACGGTAAGGCGACTGAGGAAGAGACCGTCCGCATCTCCCGCATCACCGTGGTCGTCCTGGGCATCATCTCCATCGTCCTGGGCATCCTGGCAATGCAGCAGAACGTCGCCTTCCTGGTGTCCCTGGCCTTCGCCGTGGCCGCCTCCGCGAACGTCCCGACGATCCTGTTCTCCCTGTACTGGAAGCGCTTCAACACCGCCGGTGCTGTCGCCTCCATGTACACCGGTGTTATCTCCGCACTGCTGCTGATCTTCTTCTCCCCGGCAGTCTCCGGTACGCCGACCTCGATGATCTCCGGTGCTGACTGGTCCATCTTCCCGCTCACCAGCCCGGGCCTGGTCTCGATCCCGCTGGCCTTCATCGCCGGTATCGTCGCCACCCTGGCCACCAAGCCGGACAACCTGGATCACCTCCAGTCCGAGATGGAAGTTCGTTCCCTCACCGGCGTCGGCGTCGAGGCTCCGGTCGACCACTAGTCGCCTGAACTCCCGCTGATCTGTAGCGCCGTCATCACGTCTCAACGTGATGGCGGCGCTATCATGTTGAGACGTGTCAACATCCTTTTCCCGAATGGTCGGCGCCGTGGTGGTCACGGCGTTGCTCGCCATTCCAGTGGTCGCGGTTGTCGGTGTTCCGCGCGACGTCCCGCTTATCGACGCCGCCTCCGACGCCCCCGCCACCAGCCCCGCGGACGCGCCCGAACAGGACGTGAAACCGGTGACGGTGGCCGGTCCCGACCTGGACTCCTTCGTGGAGAACTCCACCGGCTCACAGGTCAGCTTCTACCGCATCTCCGACGGTTACCGCACCGGCACCGCCACGGAGCGTTTCGCCCGGCCGGCGCTCAGCCTCATCAAGCTCTACATCGCCGAGTACGTCATCGAACACGGCACGTTGGCCGAGCAGTACGAGGCGATCACCATGATCAGCTCCTCGTCCGACCGGGCCGCCGGCCAGCTGTACCGGAAGTATCCGGACTCGATCACAGAGGTGGCGGAGAAATACGGTCTGCAGTCAACGCGCGCCGCAGACCGCTGGGGGTTTTCCGTGACCTCGACGTGGGACGCGGTCAACTTCATCGCACAGCTGATGGAGGACGATCCCACGCATCCGATCCTGGTGGCCATGGCGGAGGCGACCCCCATCGCCGCCGACGGCTACGGCCAGGATTTCGGAACCTCGGTGCTGCCCGGGGTCATCGGCACCAAGTGGGGTTGGTCGGACAAACGCGACCTGCACTCGTCTGTTTCTTTCGGGGAGAACTTCGTCGTGGCCGCTGCGGTGACAGGCACAGCAGACGACCTCACCGACCTCGTCGAATTTCAGCTTGCCGACGAGGTGGATGAGGCCCTGGAAGGTTAGAGGCTCGACGCGCGGCGGAGCACGTCGACAATCTGGTCGAGCGGCGCATCGGGGACGGCCGGTGCCGGTTGCTGCACCGGGGGAGTGGGGGCGGCCTGGCCCGGGGTCCACTGGCCCCAGTCGTGGGCGTAGACGTGGTTGATGTCCACGGTGACGCCGTCGATCGTGCGCTGCTGGTTCTGCGGGAGCTGGTGGATGGTGGTGCGGGGGTGGATCCGGCCGCCGGAACCCCAGTCGTGCATCCAGTAGAAGCTCCCGATGCCGTCGGCGATGGCCCAGTCGATAACGTGGTAGTTGCCGTACACGCCCGTCTGGTAGCCGGCCAACTGCAAAGCGGCCTGGAAGGCCTGCAGGTAGGGGCGGATCTGGTTGACGTACTGGGTGCGGGTGGGGTTGTCGTCGATGGCGATGTAGATGGGGCGGCCCGTGGGCCCGCCCGCTGCCTGGTGGATGGCGATGGCCTGCGGGGCGTGAACGGCGGCACCGGCTGCACCCTGCAGCCAGTCCGCGGTGCCCGCGCGGCCGAACTGGTAAACCGAGGCCGTCTTCAGTCCGTGCTGGGCCAGCGACCGGGTCTCGACAAGGGTGACCGGTTTGCCCGTCATCCAGCTCTCGGTGCCCGGGCGACGTCGGGAGACGTAGCGGACGGCACCCAGGTGACCCGCCGCCTTGATGGAGGAGGCCGAGGGCACTCCGGCTGCGTAGTCGATGACGGTGCCCAGGATGCGGCCCTGGGCGTTTGCCTGCGGGGTGGTGAGGGCGGCGGTGCCCACGGCACCTGCCGCGACAGCGAGGGCAGAGGTGCGGAGAAATCCGCGACGGTTCATGGTGGTCATGGAGACTCCCGTTATTGTCACATGGTTAACAAGGGTCACACTAGTAACAGTTCGGGGAGTTGGCAATAGGGACCGG
>NZ_JAUNRW010000041.1 GCF_030535495.1 Corynebacterium sp. | reverse complement strand
GATTTTCCTCTCCAGAATCGACATATGACCTTTGGGCATTATCGTGAGCAGGGAAGCCAACTGACTCAGTTCGCCTCGTGTCCCTGCATCGACGCCGTAATGAGCTCCGCAGCCAGCTTTTCGTTGTGGAATCGTCGGAACATGGTGCCTCCGCCGCGTAGCAGCCGCACGTTCAGTTCATAAGCGCTGTCGAGCATCTGCGACAGGAGCGGCATATCGAGGTGACCTGTGACGATGTCGAAGAGAGCCTCCAGACTGAATTCCCAGCGCGTGACCGCCCCCAGTCGATACGACACCTCTTCCGCCATCCAAAAGCCATGTTCGGGACGGGCCTCAGACGGATCCAACGGCACGACTGAGGTATTGATGAACACATCGGTTCCCCATTCGCCGCCGTACATATTCTCGTGGACGACGATCGTTTCGAGCGAACCACAGCTGATGGCTGCCAGCCTCCGATGGTCCTTACTCCGATTGGTGGAAGGTAGGCAGGACACCACCCACAAATGTCGTTGGGTGTTTACGGGATCGGGGATCGTCTCGTAGAGGTACCATCCGAGCACGGCCCGGATCAGCTCGTAGTCATCGTGACCCAGTAGGTCCACGAATTTCTGCTGACTCGGAGCGAGTACCCCGTCCTGCGGCCGCGTACGCGACTGCCTGTCCCAAGGAAGGATGGTAGTGACCCCCTCCTCCACTGTCAGTGATACATCTCCATCTCCCCCGGGTCGATTGGCGTGGCGGATATTGCGCACTGAGAATCCCCGCTCCGTCGCGGTGATCAGCTGTTTTTCTAGACGATCGAGGTCCTCGTGAGGAAACGGAAAAAACTCCAGTGTGGTGATGTCGTCCCAGGTTCGACGGTGTCGCGCGAAGCGGGAGACGACATTCACGGATTGCCCGACGTATCGGTGACCGTCGGCGAAGGTCAGTCGATAAACCCCCCGAAGCGTGGTTTGCTGCACGAGGGCGAATTGGATGGATCCCAGATCACGAACATCGTAGGCAACGCCCCGGTAGTGAAACTCTGGCTCAGTCACTGAGTTATTCCCCCACCATTTGATCAGAGGACCCCGGAACGCTCGTCGGATCCTTGTCCACGGCCGCGCGCTCCACCGCCCCTTCGATTGTCTCCACAGCGACGTCGAAACGAATTCGCTCCTGTTCGATGCGCAACTGGCCCGCCATGATGAGCTCGTCCACAGCGTCCCCCTCTATCGCGGTCAGCCCGGGGTAAGCGCGTATCTGGAACTTGCGGTCCGGAACCCCGAAACGCGCCCACCTCCGCACGGTGTCCACATCCATGAGCACCGACGTCACGTCCCCATGGGCGCCGCGCACGCCAGAGAGGATCGCGAAGCCATCTGCGTCCAGGTCACCCCAGTACACAAGCCGCGCAGACCGAAACCAGGGATGAGCAACCAACGTCACAGCCCAATACCCCCCACCCCACACCAGAACAACCCCCGGCCAGGTCGGGAGAGCGAGGAAGCTGCTGAGATTCTCCACCATGAGGATGACGTGCGGCGGTGGAACGGCGGACAGTTCCTCGACGGGGACCTCCACATCGCACAATCCCCCGGGCCCCTCGCCAGGATGAAAACGCATCCGCACTCGGGCCGGCGGTGCCAGCAGACCGAGGGCGTCGCGACCGACCACTCCCCGGATCGCGGCCAGGAGGGTCTCCACCAGCGAGCGGTGGCGCTCCAGCCACTTGGTGTCCACCCCTTCCACCGCCACTGCACGGGGCAGTACGGAAACTCCCGGACGGTCCCGAAACCAGGCCACGACATTCAGAGCTGTCTCCAGAGTAGAAGTCTCCAGGTCGGCCCACAGTGACACAGCAGCGACAACCGCCTCCCGGTCGCACCCCGCCTGCATGAGCAGATCCCGGCGCTCCACCCAGTCCGCCCACTCGACTGATAACCCGGCTTCACGAACCAGACCGGCAACGGTATCGAGGTGGAGCCGGACTGGGACCAGGTGTCGGCCGACACCTGCTGACGTCCAGTTGCGCTCCTCCCATACCACGCCTGACACCCCTTCCCAGTCCCGGATGAACCGTCTCGTCCCCTCCTCATCCGAAGCAGCGGCGCGCGCCGTTGGTGGGTGCAGAGGTAGACCGTGGCCGACGAAGGCGTCGAGAAGCAGTTGTTGACGGTGTCTTCGAACGTGGCGCTGGAGCTTGGCGCGGGCGTCGGCACGCATGACCACCATGTCAGTTCTCCTCAATTCTGGACAGCCCGGATGTGCCTCGAACCTCACCGTTCGAGTCGGGGGACTCTGCGTAACTGACGACCACGGTCCCACCGACATAGGGACTCAACGTTCGGATGAGCTTGAGTGGCGTGGCAAGGATCATGTGGAAACCGAAGTTGGCGAAAACGTCCATGGTCTGCCGGGTGAAGGCCGGATCGGCGCGGTCAAAGGCCTCGTCGAGTATGACGGAGGCATACGCGGGGTACTGCGCCCCGGGCTCCGCCAGCTGGTAGCGCAACGCAGCCGCCAGGCAGAAGAACACCAGCTTTTGTGCCTGCCCGCCGGACAGGGACGTCGAGTCGACGTAGGTGTTGATCGTCTCGCCCTCGCCGTTTTGCTCCAGACCGATGAAGCTGACGTGCCGGCGGGTGTCCAGGACCTGGCGGCGCCAACGCTGGTCGGCGGAATCCTGCGACCCGAGTCGCCGCATTATCTTCGCTATCGACTGGTAGCGGGCGAAGGCCGACTTCTCGTCGCTGCTGCCCAGGCCACCGCTGGTGGCGTCGTCAAGGTCCCGCTGGAACTGCACGACGATGTCTCCCCGTTTGTCGCGGACCTCGATGTGCAGGTAGCGGCCGGTGTTGAACTCGGAGCGCGCCAGCGAGCGGTTGATCGGCTCGATGCGCTCCTCGATCGCCCGACGGGCATCACGCAGCTTCTTCGCGATGGTCCCGAGGTTCCTGGTGGACATGTCGTTCATCAGAGACAGGAACTCCTGGGTGAACTCGGCGAGACGGTCATCGCGGAGGAAGGACAGACGCTTGAGTGCCTCCCCGATGTACTTCGGTTCCGGCAGCATGTCAGCTTGTTCCGCGGGCCAGGTCTGCAGGTAGCGGGTGAGCAGATTGCCGATCTGTGTGTCAGCCTGCCTCAGGGTCGCCTCGCAGGTCTCGATTCGGTCATCGAGCTCCTCCCGCAACGCCAGGGTGCGCTCGTCGACATTGCCCGCGTGGATACGGCGGGTGGCGTCGGCCAGGCGTGACTCCAGTTCCCGCGCGATGTCCTCCGCAACCTCCACGACCGGTTGGGACTTCAGATAAGCCAGCTCCTCTTCCGCCCTGCTCAGCGAAGCCGCCAGTACCGCCTGCTTCTCCAGTGCGGCATCCGCCTCCTGCTCCGCCCGCGACCGCGCGGCCAGGGCATCCCGGAGTCGGGTGGTCTTCTCCTCCGCTTCCGGAGAGGTGGTCAGGTCCTCCAGTGCCCGATCCAAATCAGTGACTGCACTGTGTGCCGCCTCCACATCCACCTCGGCCCACGGCGTCCGCAGGATGAGCAGAGCCGCTTGATGCTCTCGGTCGAGTCCCTCCACAAGCGACCCCACCTCCCGGAGTCGGCGAGCAGCGGCGTCAACCTTCCGCTTCACCGTGGTCACCTGCGTCCGGAGCAGTTCAATCTTCTCGTGGTTGGTGGACCCGAGGCGGTAGGTGGCCCGGTCACCGAGTTGTCGCCGGTCGTCCTTCTCCAGCCGCTCGGTAGGGTCACCGGAGCGCAGGGCGTAGCGGACCAGTCCCTGCAGCGTGACACCGTTGTCGCCGGGACGCAGCTCACCCAGTGCCCGGGCATCCCTGACGCAGAGGAAATTGTGTCGTCGCCCCAACTCGAAGTGCAGCCAGTCACGGAACGGCGATTCGATGACCTCAACCTTGCGGGGCAGGGCATTGTGCGCCAGACGCGGGGAGGAATAGGTCTCCTTCGTGCGCACACCGTTGATCTGCAGGCGCGCACCCAGGTGGTGGGAGTCCACCCATTCCCGCACCCGCGGGAGCACGGTGTCTGTGACCAGCAGGGTGGCCGCCAGTCCGGCGAGGCGACGTTGCACCACCGGCTCCCACTCCGCGTCGATCGGGTCGATGAGTTCTCCGGCGAAGGGCAGGTCGCGATGGCTCAGTCCCAGGTCGTGGCAGAGAGCGTCGCGGACGCCGAGTAGCCGGGACTCGATGTTGCTCGTGCCTCTGCTCAACGAGGTGAGTTCACGCTCCGCCACTTCCAGCTCGTCTTGGGCGCGGGTACGGTCCGCCACCGCCTGCTGGCTCTGCTGCTCGAGTGCTTCTCGACGTTCCCGGAACTCATCCACGATCACCCGCGCATCATTGCCCAGCCGCAGATACCCGGCTGCATCGGTGGGTTCCTCCCCGCCGATTCCGGTGATCGCCTCCCTGATCTGCTCCAATTGCGCCTGCACCCGTGCCAGGCGCTCCTGCGCGGCATAACGCCTGGCGCTGAGTTCACCGTGCTTCGCCCCGAGGGTCTGGTCCACCGCATCCTGTGCGATCTGTGCCATCTCCTGTGCATGCCCCCGGTGCTGCCGGGCGGACTTCAGCTGCGAGGTCGCTTCATCATGTTCGATGGTGAAGCGGCGCACCAGTGCAGACTGCTCTTCACGCTTGATTCGGTTGCTCACCGTGGGCAGTGCACGCTTGAGCTGGTGCGCATGGTCCTTGCTTTCCGACGCCTCCGTCTTCCTTTTCTGCAGCCCCACCAGCGGCTCCAGGGCGGCCACCTGCGCGCGGATGTCCTCCACCCGTTCATAGGCCCCTTCCAGATCGCGGAACTGCTCCAGAGCCTGATCTGCCTTGTGGAAGGTGTCCGGCTCAACGAGCATGTAGTCCCGGAATAGGTCATCGAGGCTCTGCAGGTCCTTCGCCGACTGGGCGCGGTGCAGAAGGAACTGGGCCTCCTCGCTCGCGATGCCCAGTCGGGAGCGAAACTTGGCCGCGAACACGGAATGCCTGTCGGAGAACGTCGCCTTCTTATGGGCTGCCTTGATCTTCCGCTTGTCAATGCCGCTGCCCAGATGCTCGACCAGGTCGTAAATGGTGACATCGCCCGGGAACAGCCCGTAGAACTTGTCCACGTCCGGCTGGGCGTTGTGCCCCGACTTCAGGTAGAACATCGCCACGAGGGTGTGCACTCCGCCCTCAGCATTGTCGTAGGTCAGGCCGATGACGGAATAGGTGGCCCGGGGGCGCAGGTAGGTGGCCACCACCTGCCCGGAAGCATGATCCTCCCGGGAGCGCCATGCTCCCCGCACGTAGGAGACCAGGTTGCGCCCCTTCCCACGCGGGGTGTTCGCCTGAGCTGCAGCGTTGAAGCGCACGCGGTCGCCGGGAAGGAGGACTGCGGTGATGGCGTCGATAAGCGTGGACTTGCCTGACCCTGAGCCGCCGGTGATGAGGAAACCCTCCCGTGAGACCGGGACGTCGAGGCTGCCCTCGAAAGTGCCCCAGTTGATCAGCTGGATTCGGGAAAGCCGGTACTGGCCGGGGTGGATGCTCATGTCTCCTCCTCGAAGTCGGTGGTGCCGGTACGGAAGCGTTCGTACTCGGCGCGGACCCCCTCGACAGTCGCCGCGTCGAAGATCTGACGCAGGGCCGGGGACACCTCGTAGCGGCCCTCGGTCTCCGTGCCGGAGACCAGCGAATAGTCGATCATGCGCTTGAAGGCGGCTTCGTATCGGCGGGCCAATTTCGCCTCGTCGGATTCGGCATCCACCCGGTAGAGCAGAATCTGATCGCGTAACTCCCCACGGTCGACGATGACGCGCTCCCCTGGCGCCGCCAACGCCAGTTCCTGCCGCAGGTGCAGGATAATGAGGGTATCCACGTGACTGAGAGACTCTGTGCGCAGCACCTTCGGCATCGGCTCCAGACGCCCGTCCACCACCACGTCCTGCCCGCCAGCGGCTGCCCGGGAGAAGGCGATCCCCGATTCCTCGTCCACCACCAACTCCAGGAAGACGTTGTGCAGGGCCAAGCGCAGCGCCGGCTGATCTGTAACGATCGCCTTCCAGATGAGACGGTTGTTCTCCGCTCGGATCATCGGGCCCTTGAGCAGCTGCACCAGAGCGCGGCGAGAATGATAGGACAGCGTCCCCGTGTCACCCGGCCACATCGATTCCGTCATCGTTGCTCCTCCTTGGTGTCCGGACGCAGGAATCGCCAGCCGCTGATCCGCGCCCTGTGTACCGTTCCCTCATCCTCCCACTGAACCACCTGTGGTGAATCGGTGGAGATTCCTGACTGCATGGCCAAGTGCAGCAGGCCGACGACGCTGGCCAGCCCCTGGGACGGCGGATGTTGGTGCATGACCTCTGCGATGGTGGCGCTGGCCTGGCGGGCAAGGACGTCTGCCACCGCCTCCTCCAGCTCCTCAAAGTCGATCTCGCTGGCCCGGATCTCGGCGAGAAGAGTGTCCGTGTCCAGCTCTACGTCGGCCACCTTCTCCGGCGGCGCCTCCACCTGCTCCTCGCCGGGATTTCTCAGTGCCAGGGCGGACACCGAACGCAGTTGCATTCCGATCCGCACCAGCGGGGTCTCCATCTGGTTCACCGGGTGCACCGCTCCTGTCTGCGCTGCCTGCGCTGCGGCATGCCGGGTCTCCCGCAGCAACTGCACCATGCGGCGATTCTCGGCGAATTCATCTGTGGTGACGTAGTGTCGCAGGCTGCGCGCCAGAAAGGTCATCTCCTCGTTGACCTCGAAGCTGGACTCCTCCATATCCCGGAACACGCGGTGCAGACGAACCCGCAGCTCTTCCGGAATTTCCCGGGTGGCCTCCCTGCCCAGGACATCCCGGATCCACCGGTCGATGAGCGAGGAACGTTCACGGTCCAGTAGAACATCGAAAAAGCTGTTGAAGCTGCGGCCTGCATCCGATTCCCCGATCAGGTCAACCCCACGGAAGATCTCCTCGAGTACGTCACCGCGCGGATCCTCCGGATCGAGCAGCTGGCGGCGCAACTGCCGGTTGAGGTCACCGAGTTCCTGGCGCACACGCGCGAAATCCGCCGGAATCGACGCGGCCAGATCGAGGATGTCCCCCACCCGCTCCCGGATCTGCGTCGGAGTAAGCACCTCGAACTCGCCCCGGTGTGTGGCCTCGATGAGCTCCTCGATCTGCTCCCGCTCCCGTTCCAGCTCTGCGAGTCGCTGCCCGACATCGGGGTCCGACTCACGGGCAAGCGTCTGCAGGGCCTGAGACAATGACTCCATCCGCGAGGCCGACACCGTCCTGTGCGGACGGTCCCAGCGCTGCAGGGCATCGAGCACCGCCAGCACATCCTCGCTGGGTTCGATCGTCTCACCAGTGCGGCTGGAACCTGGTCGGCGGATGAACCACTCACTGCGCACCCAGTCGCCCACATAGTCCTGCGGCCCACGGGGCAGGGTAAACCCCTCGGCCGTGAGATTACGAAGATCCTCATCCAACAGGACGTAGATCTCCTGCGCCGGCCGGGCCACCGCTCCCTGCGGGAAGTAGCTGGCCACCACCGCCAGGACCACTGGCAGATGATCACTGCGCAGCAGGGACATCACCGGGGAGGCCCTACGGAAGCGCGCGAATCCGAGCGCGTGGGAAACCAGACTCATGTCTCTTTCGTACCCGATGGCCCTGACATGCGTCCCAGGAATCGCGACGGTGTTCGAGACACTGCGCGGCGACATGCCTCACCTTTCCTCGCAGCCCTGACGCACCATCCTCGGCGAGCCGCGAATCGGTCCTGAACTAAGTGCTTATCGACGCCACGTGCCAGGCCCATGGCCGCCAGGTTCCGGGCGACCGGACCCGATATGTACACCGGATCGACATGTCAGGCGGATATGTCGATTTCCTCTCCAAAATCGACATATGATCTTTGAGCCTGCTCGTGAACAGGGAAAACAAGCAGCTTCCTCCGCAAGCGCCCTCTTTTCCGCGCGAATGTTAAAGCCCTTATCCATACCCTGACAGGCCAACAGCGAACGGCTACAGTGTTATCCTTTCCTCATGTACTCCTGGCCTCATGCTTCATACGAGACACTCCCTTGGGTCTCCCGTGGCCCCATGTCTGCACGGGCGAGGGCCAGACAACCCGCCGAATACCCATCCGCCCTGGTCCCGTTCATCAGCAGGGCCATCCCCACCCTCCAGCCGGACACCCTGGCCGCGGTCGATACCTCGACGATCGCTGTGACGCGCTTCGACGCCACCCAGGCCGCTGCCGACGTCCCCTTCACCCCCCTGCTCCTACGGGGAGAGTCGGTCGCCTCCTCGCGGATTGAACTACTCACATCGTCCGCCCGCCGGATCCTGGAGGCCGAGCTTCTGGGTACCGCGGGCACGAGCAATGCCGCACTCATTGTGGCGGCGAGCGCTCAGGTATCAGCCGCCATCAACAGCGATGAAATACCGGATGAGGCGGGTATTTTGAGGATGCACCGCCTGCTCATGGAGAAGAGTCGCCCTCAGATTGCCGGGCGTTACCGCAGCGAAGCCGTGTGGATCGGCGGTAGCGACACTCATCCGGTCGGATCCCTGTTCACGGCGCCGCACCACCGCCACCTGACAGGCCTCATGTCCGATCTGGAGACCTGGATGCAGCGCCGGGATGTTCCGGCGCTGGTTCTGGCGGCCATCGCGCACGCGCAGTTCGAGACGATTCATCCGTTCGCCGATGGCAACGGGCGCACCGGGCGTGCCCTCATCCACACTCTGTTGCGCTACCGCGGCCTGACCGTCAACGGTCCGTTGCCATTGTCGGCAGGCATCCTGAGCAGTCCAGACTCATACTTCGCGGCGTTGGACAGCTACCGCGAAGGAGAACTGGATCCGATCGTCCGGCTCATCGCCGACGCCGCATGTCGCGCCACCACACTGGGCACGTGGCTGGGTGAGGAACTCACCGACATCCGAAATGCCTGGGGACACACGGTGACGGCCCGTCGGGACGCCACCGACTGGCGGATCCTGGACGTCCTCATCCGCCAGCCGCTTGTCGACGCCCCCGGCCTCGCCGCCGAACTCGGCGTCAGCGCCACGAATGTCCGCAAGGCACTCGACAGGCTGGAGAACCACGGGATCGTCCTGAGTGCGCAAGTGGCCAGGAATCGGCGGGCGTGGCGCGCCCCCGAGATCCTCGAGCTCCTCGACGAATTCGCGGAGAAGGCCGGCCGTCGGGAGACTCCGCAGATCGGCCTCTGAGTCAGCTG
This sequence comes from Corynebacterium sp., assembly GCF_030535495.1. GTDB lineage: Bacteria > Actinomycetota > Actinomycetes > Mycobacteriales > Mycobacteriaceae > Corynebacterium. The sequence goes on along the minus strand of NZ_JAUNRW010000041.1, from coordinate 9,609 downwards.
AAGGGACCTGCAGTACCGTGGTGCGGCCTGCGGCCAGGGTGACCTCGCACGTTCGCTCGGATCTGCTCGATACTGGTGATGGTTGCCCTATTGCTTCCGTAGTGGGTTCCGCAGCCCAGCTGCCTTGTCGCCACGGAGCTGCCGTGACCCGAGGGACAGCTTTCCTGCGACGCACACCCGTTCCCCACCCTCACGTTCATGTCCGGATGACAGGGCATGCTGCGATCATGAATCCGCAAGCTGTTCACAGCAACCTTTCCGACAACCTTCGACTGGCCGTTGTCGTCCTTCTCACCCTCGCGCTGGCCACGTCTCGTTTCCTCCCTTCGACAATCGCCCTCGTCATCCTCGGGTTTCTGGCCTTCCTGTCGCTGAGCCTGCCAGCAGTGTTGTGGTGGTTGCGTCGCCTCATCCGCCTGAGCGAAGGCGGCGAAAGGAGTGAGGAAGGTGAACGCGAGGAATCTTCCGCCAGCCCTCCTCCAACCAGCCCCGACGAAGTCCCCTTGGGGGTCGAGGAGCTCGATTCATTGAAAATGCTGCTCCAGCGGCAGTTGGGCGGCACGGGGAGCGTTATCCCTGTTGACGTCGAGATCGGACCCAAGGCGCGTCGCTTCCTCCAGGCGGAAGGTATGTCGTGGTCTGACATTCACGCCCAACTCGGCGGTGCTGCCCACCACGACACCATGTGCGGCGACCACCGATTCCTCTTGCCTGACCTTGAGGTCATCACGGACCAACGACTCACTTTCGTCAAGCACGTCGGCTTTCGCACTGCTGTCCCGGCAGAATCGGCCTCACCTACTCCCGCGGCTCCTTCGCACGCGCACAAGAAACGACACCGCTCTCGCGTCCCCGGCACGAAGCACGATCCCCGGCTCCCAGTACCCACCTCACGTGGGGACCTCATCCGACGACTGAAGGAGCGGGGGTTCGAGGTGACACAGGGACGAAAGCACACGAAAATCACCCACCCCGATTACCCGTCCCGGTTGGCCACCATGCCCACATCCCCTTCCGACCGCCGCTGGATCCACAACCAGTTGCGCGACATCAAGCACGAGTTCGGTATCGACCTTCGTTCTCCTGAGGGGTAACGGTGTCCGAGCAAGATTCCCCCTTCGGTTGTTGAAGGCATGGCGTTGATGATCGCCAACACCGGGCTCTGGGATGCGGCGCGGACTCACACGCCCGAGCTCGGGGGAGACGACCTTGAACAGGGGCCCTCTTGTTCGAGTCTGCGGCTGCACATATTCCGGGTGTGGACGAGGATGGTGCACACCACCGTATCCCCCGCACTGAAAGGCACAACTGTGATCGCTGAAGATCTCTCCGCCCTCGGTTTCGATGCCAACACCTGGGAAGACCTCATGGACATGTCCATGCACCGCGAGCCTCGAGGTGTGGAGGACTTCGCCGGCTTCGACTGGATCAGCCCGTACACCGACCCCAGCGGCGCACGCCTGCTGCGTACGCTGTCCGGTGACGACTGGTCGACCTCAGCTTCTTTCGTGGCAACGCAATCCATCTGGCCGGCGCGAGTGGGTCGGATCAACGACTTCACGTCCCTGATCGACCTGCTGAACCCTGCCGGGGAGATCTTCACCCGTCTCACCGCAAGCCTGGATGATTCCTTCCTCTACCCAGTCCTCAACGGCCCCCAGGACACGGAGACCGGGATGGCGGACGCCACGCTCCAGGTCGCAGGACTGGTGATGGGAGCGGACATCTACCCGGATGCCGACGCATGGAAGGCGAAGCTCGGCGCTGAACGCCCCGTGGCGGACACCCCCGACGGCCCTCTCACAGTTTTCGGGGAGCCCGGCTTCATCCTGGGCCCCTGGACCTTCGAGTACTTCGGCGGCGGCGAGCCGGACACCATTGAGTCATATAACCAGGTGTGCCTTGAGGTGGACACGGTGGACACCCGCACCAACGAACTGACGGGACGGCAGTTCCACGTAGCCACCGGCCAACTTCAGGAAGGGTTGCCGCCGCTCGAGATGTGTCTGCCCGTGGAAATGGCGCCGGATTTGGCGCCGGGCAATGTGGTGGAGGGCGCCGTGCTGATCGTGGCCAACTCCGGGTACTGGGACGAGGTGCTGGCGCAGGCCGAGGGGTGAACGTTGGGAGCGTGTCTGTCTCCGTTGACCGTCGCATGACTGCGGCCTTTTGGCCGTGTAAACCTGTCGGTTGAGGTCGCTCCACCCACTCTGGAAGCTCTTTCGCTTTTCCCTCAGCCTGTGCCGATTCACATCCCCGATGCGGAGTGATTAGGACGTTCATCATTGCGATATCTTTGCCATAACTCTCCGCATTCTTTCCCATGTCTTTGCGAATCATTCACCCGTCATTGCGATCTATCCGGCAGTCTATGCCATACAGCGCGGCTTCATTGCCTTCATTGCTATCATTGAGGCATGAATGACGGCTATGTGGCTGAGTCTGCCGACCTTGATGTCGATACGGACAACCTAGACGAGATCGTCACACGTCTTCGTCGGGACAAGGGGGACAACGAACGTGTGGAAGCGAAACGCGCCCAGGGAGGGGTGGACAAAGCACTGTGGAAATCGGTGAGCTCCTTCGCCAACACGGACGGCGGGCTCATCATTCTCGGACTCGACGAGGAGGCAGGGTTCGCTCCCACCACCGGATTCCCAGCAGTGAAAGTCCAGGACCAGATCGCCAGTGGGCTTCGTACGGGCACCGGGAAGAAACCCGCCGTGACGCCGGTCCCCCAGCACCGCACTTCCACTGCGGAGTTCGAAGGCGCAACGCTTGTGTTGCTGGAGATATACCCCATGCGAAGCGATCCTGGCCTACTGCCCCAGATGCCTTGTTACGTGGAGAATCTCGGCATCGCCAAGGGCAGCTTCAAGCGCTACTTCGACCAGGACCAGAATCTGAGTGCCTATGAAATCCATGCACTCCAGACCATTCAGAGACACGACGACACCGACCGCCAACCCGTTATCGGTTCTTCCGAGGAAGATCTAGATTCCGCAGCGATCACCTCAGTTATCCAGCGGCTGAAGGACCAAGGCTCACAGATCAGTCGAGGCACTTCCGGGAGTACCCAGATCCTGCAACGCATTAACGCAGTCACCATTGTCGGAGACGTGCCCACCCCGACGTTGGCCGGTCTGCTGGCGCTAGGAAACTACCCGCAACAGTATTTTCCGCAGCTGTTCATCGACGTCACCAGCCACCCCACCCCAGAGAAGTCCCGCTCGTCGAACGGCATCCGATTCAATTCCCGTCACATCTGTGATGGGCCGATGCCCATAGCCATCGACTCTGCGGTCAATCACATCATGTCGGTACTTCGCTCCCGATACCGGGAGATCGGGCACCAGGTCATCGACGAGAAGGAGATCCCGGACATCGTCATCCGGGAGGTTGTCGCCAATGCCGTCATGCACCGCGATTACGACGACTACACCCGAGGCCAGCAGATCTCGGTGGACATATTCCCGGACCGTGTGGAGATCACTAATCCAGGCGGGCTGTGGGGTGACCGAACCGTCGACAACATCGCCGAGGGACGTTCGGTCTCCCGTAATGAAGTACTCGCCCGCATCCTCAGTCAGATCCTCAACGAGGATGGTGCGCGCGTCGCGGAAAATCAGGGCAGCGGTGTACCGCGAATCCTTCACTCCATGCGGGCACACGGACTTCCCGCCCCGACATTTTCCGACCATGTCCGGAGTTTCACCGTCACCCTGCCACGATTCGGACTCATCACCTCCGATGTACAGACATGGCTGGACGAGTTCGGCCCCGGTGAGAACCGGGTGCAGGATGTCTCTCTGGTGTTCGCCCACGATCAGGGCGTGGTGACTCCCCAGATGCTCCGCAATCATCTGGGGGTCGATTCCGATGACGCACGCCGGGAACTCCTGGACCTCGTCAAAGCGGGAAAGCTGACGCAGGTCAGCGTCGACCACTACCAGTTGTCCACGGTGCCAGCTGCCGTTGACGACGCGCTCAATCCGATGCAACAGGCAATCATGAAGGTACTCAGCGTTGACCATCCATTGTCCGCGAAGGACATCGCAGACAGAATCGACCGTGCCGTCAGCACGGTTCGACCCCAGATTTCCGAGCTCGTCAGCCGTGGGCTGATCTTGCCCACGGCCCCGCCGACCAGTCGGCACCGCGCCTATCGGCTGCCGTAAGTCAACAGCACCTACCCCACAATCACCACGTCCAGTCGTCGCGGACCGTGTACGCCCTCGACGCGCTCGAGTTCGATGTCGGAGGTGGCCGAGGGTCCGGAGATCATGGTGATCGGGCCGTCCAGCCCGGCGTCGGCCACCCGCTCCCACGCCTCCGGGAACAGTTCCACGATGGTCTCCGCGGGCACGAGGCAGATGTGGTGGTCGGGGATGAGCGAGAGCGCGCGGTGGCCCTCGTCGGCGCGGCCGGTGAGGATGATCGTGCCGGTCTCCGCGCACGCGACGGTCGAGGACGTGATCACGCACGCAGCCGCGAGCGGATCCACCACCTCCTCCACCTCCGGCAACCAGCCGCGATCCAGGCCCGAGGGCAGGACGACCGGGCCCTCCACCAGCCCGGCCAAGACGTCCGGCAGCTCCGCAACGGAGGCAGAGTGCACCCCGGCGCGGTAGTCCACCAGCCGGTCGACGAGCATCTCGCGGACCTGGGCGGCACCTGAGGAAGAGCGGCGTCGATAAGCACGCGGCACCTCGGGCGCGGCAGGAGCATCGGACAGGGACGCCCGCAGGCGGCCGAGGATCTCAGACTTGGCGTTCATCGATTCTCCTTGAACCAGTGGCGGAAGGACTGCTTCGGCGGGGTGGGGATGATGCGTTGCTGGGTCCAGCCACCGACCAGGCCCGGGAGCCAGCGGATGCGGAAGCGCGCCAGCGGCAGCGCGCGCTCCAGCAGGGACATGACGCGCCCGGAGCGCATGAGCAGCGAGGCGCCCTTCATGATCACCGACATCTGGCCGGGCTTGCCCACCTCCTCGACGGAGCGCGCGCGCAGGTGCACGAGGATGTCGGGGATGTTGATCTTCACGGGGCAGACGTCGTAGCACGCCCCGCACAGGGTCGACGCGAAGGGCAGCGTCGCGTTCTCCTCCGAATCCAGGCCCGTGAGCTGCGGCGACAGGATCGCGCCGATGGGCCCGGGGTAGGTGGAGCCGTAGGCGTGGCCGCCGGCGTGCTCGTAGACGGGGCAGACGTTGAGGCAGGCGGAGCAGCGGATGCAGTGCAGCGCGGAGCGTCCCGCCGGGTCAGACAGGACGGCGGATCGACCGTTGTCCAGGAGGACGAGGTGGACGTTGCGCGGGCCGTCGCCGTCGTGGACGCCGGTCCACAGGGAGGTGTAGGGGTTCATGCGCTCGCCGGTGGAGGAACGTGGCAGCAGCTGCAGGAACACCTCCAGATCCTCGAAGGTCGGCACGATCTTCTCGATGCCCATCACCGTGATGAGTGTTTCCGGCAGCGTGAGGCACATGCGACCGTTGCCCTCGGATTCGACCACCGCCAGCGTTCCGGTGGAGGCGACACCGAAGTTCGCGCCGGAGATCGCCACCTTCGCACGCAGGAACTTCTCGCGCAGGTGGGTGCGGGCGGCGTCGGCAAGCACCGTCGGCTCATCGGTGAGCGGCCCGGGCATGTGCGGGGTGAAGATGTCGCGGATTTCGCGGCGGTTGCGGTGGATCGCGGGGACGAGGATGTGCGAGGGCTTGTCGTTGCCCAGCTGGACGATGAGTTCCGCCAGGTCGGTCTCGATGGCGTTGATTCCGGCGGCCTCCAGATGCTCGTTGAGCCCGATCTCCTGGGTGGCCATCGACTTGACCTTGAGAATCTCGGTTTCCCCGGTCTCGCGCACGAGCTTCTCGACGATCGCGTTCGCCTCCGCCGCATCCCGCGCCCAGTGCACCACGCCGCCGCGGGCGGTGAACTCGCGCTCGAACTGCTCGAGCAGTTCCGGCAGGCGCGCCATGACGCCCTCCTTCACCGCCGATCCGCTCGCGCGCAGGTCCTCCCAGTCCGGCAGTTCAGCGGTCACGGCCGCGCGCTTGCCGCGGATGGTGTGGGTGGCGTGGCGGATGTTGGCGCGCATCTGCGTGTTGCGCATCTGCTCCTTCGCCGCGGCCGGGAAGGGCTGCTGCGTGTGCAGGTTGCCCTGGCCGTAGGTGGGGATTCCTAGATTGACCATGGCTGCTCCTTCGTCGAGGCGAGAATTTCCGCGAAATGCAGGGTCTGCTTATCGACGCCCCGCTTGTCCATCGCCCCGCCGATATGCAGGAGGCAGGCGGCGTCGCCGCCGGTGCAGATCCCCGCGCCGGAGCGCTCGACATTGGCGATCTTGGCCTCCGCCATCGCCCCGGAGACGTCGGGGTTCTTGAAGGAGAAGGTGCCGCCGAAGCCGCAGCACTCGGCGGCGTCGGGAAGCGGGCGCAGATCAATCGCGTCCACGGTGCGGATGAGGTCGACCTGGCGATCCCCCAGCCGCAGCAGGCGGGTGCCGTGGCAGGAGGGGTGGTAGGTGACGGTGTGGGGGAAATAGGAGCCGAGCTCGGCGGCGTCGGTGACGCCGAGGACGTCGATAAGCACCTGGGAGAGCTCATAGGTGCGGGTGGCCAGCGCGGTGGCGGCCTCGGCGAGGCCGGTGTCGCCGGCGGCGCGCGCCACCATCGGCTGCTGGTGGTGGGCGGAGGCCACGCAGGAGCCGGAGGGGGCGACGATGATGTCGGCGTCCTCGAAGGCGTGGACGTGGTTGCGCACGACGGGCAGGGCATCGGCGAGATACCCGCTGTTGACGTGCATCTGGCCGCAGCAACCCTGGCCTGCGGGGAAGATGACCTCGTGACCGAGGCGTTCGAGGATCCGGGTGGTGGCGATGGCCACGCGCGGGAACATCGCGTCGACGATGCACGTGGCGAAGAGGGCTATTTTCATGGTGTCTCCAGGAGGAGGTGGGCAGAGCAGGTGACTGACCCGCTGTGGTCTGACCATGCTAAGCCACACGGCCCGGTGATGCAAGCCGAGTCACACCCCTTGACGGATGTGAGGCGCGCCATATAGGCTGCCGTGGACTGACCACAGTGGTCCGACCACATTCTCTCACCAAGGAGTCCGCGTGACCACCTACACCGCGCTCACCGACGCCGTCGGCGGCAATCTGGCCCTGTCGGCACTTGTCGGCACGCTCCCCCTCATCACCTTCTTCGTCATGCTGCTGGCCGTCAAGGCCCGCGCGCACGTCTCCGGCCTGACCTCGCTGGCCGTGGCGCTCATCGTCGCCGTCGCGGCCTTCGGCATGCCCGCCGACCTCGCACTGCTCTCCGCCACCCAGGGCGCGGTGTTCGGACTGTTCCCCATCGTGTGGATCGTCGTCCTCGCCCTGTGGTTCTACCAGGTCACCGTCCTGTCGGGACGTTTCGAGGACATGCGCACCATCTTCGACACCATCGGCGGCGGAGACCTTCGCATCCAAGCCATCCTCATTGCCTTCTGCTTCGGCGGACTGCTCGAGGCACTCGCCGGATTCGGTGCCCCGGTGGCCATCACCGCGACGATGATCCTCGCCCTCGGCCTCACCCCGCTCAAGACCGCCACCGTGGTGCTGCTGGCCAACACCGCGCCCGTCGCCTTCGGTGCCGTCGCCATCCCGATCACCACCGCCGGCACCCTCACCGGCCTCGATCCGGCGACCATCGGCGCGGTCGTCGGCCACCAGGCACCGTTCTTCGCGGTCCTCGTGCCCTTCATCCTGCTGCTCATCATCGACGGTGCCCGCGGCCTGCGCGAGGCGTGGCCCGCCGCACTGGCCATCGGCGTGTCCTTCGCCGTCGCCCAGTGGTGGTGCTCCACGTTCTTCTCCTACGAGCTCACCGACATCGTCGCCGCCCTCGTCGGCCTCGCCGCCGCCGTCATCCTCCTGCGCTTCTGGCGCCCGCGCGGTGCCGACGCCGTCCGCGAGCGCCTCGGAGTGGACAAGCCCGCCGCCCCCGAGGCCCTCACCCCGGCACGCGTGTGGATGGCCGTCCTTCCTTACGTGCTGGTCGTCGCGGTGTTCGGCGTGGCCAAGCTGTGGACGTTCGGCGTCAACGTCCCCGCGCTGCTCGCCGCCACCGACGTCTCCGTGCCGTGGCCGGGTCTCGACGGCCGCCTGCTCGCCGCCGACGGCACCCCGATCAGCGGCACCGTCTACAAGTTCCAGTGGCTGTCCTCCCCCGGCACACTGCTGCTCCTCTCCGGGCTGCTCGTGGCCGGTGTGTACTCCGTCTTCCACGGGGGCGGTCGCTTCCGGCTCTCGCTTGCCGACGCCCTCCTCGAGATCGCCCGCTGCTTCCACAAGATGCGCTGGTCCGCCCTCACCATCGTCAGCGTCCTCTCCCTGGCGTATGTGATGAACTTCTCCGGGCAGACCATCGCCATGGGCACGTGGGTCGCCGGGCTCGGGGCCGTCTTCGCCTTCCTCTCCCCCGTCCTGGGCTGGCTGGGCACCGCCGTCACCGGCTCGGACACCTCCGCCAACGCCCTGTTCGCCAACCTGCAGAAGACCGCCGCCCTGGAGACCGGCCTCGACCCCCACCTCATGACCGCGGCCAACACCTCCGGCGGCGTGGTGGGCAAGATGATCTCCCCGCAGTCCCTGGCCATCGCCGCCACCGCCGTCAACCTCGAGGGACGCGAATCCGCCATCTTCCGATCCGTGGTCTGGTGGTCCGTCGGCCTGCTCGTGCTGCTGTGCACCCTGGTGTACCTGCAGTCGAACCTTCTCGCCGGCATGCTCCCCGTCTAGACTAGGTGTCATGCCCACCACTGCCCGTGCCTATTCCGTCGTCCTCGACTGGCTCGAGGAGCAGTTGCGCTCCGGCGACATCGTCATCGGGGACAAACTCCCCGGTGAACGGGCACTGGCCGAGCAGTTCAGCATCTCCCGCGCCTCGGTCCGCGAGGCCACCCGCATTCTCGACGCCATGGGGCTGGTCCGCTCCGCCGTCGGCTCCGGCCCCAACGCCGGCGCCATCGTCATCTCCGAACCCTCCGCCGCCCTGGGCTGGGCCCTGCGGATGCACGTGGCCACCCGCGCCCTGCCCGTCCGCGACCTGGTGCAGGCCCGCCTGCTCCTGGAGACCCAGGCCGCACGCGACGCCGCCCGGGCAGCCGACACCGAGGAACGCGCCGCCATCCTGCGCAGCGCCGCCGACATCCTCGACCAGATGGACCACCCCGGCCTACCGGCATCCGAGTTCCACTCACTCGACGCCCAGTTCCACATCCTGCTCACCTCCTTGGCGGGCAATGTCGTCGTGGAGACCATGATGTCGTCGCTGCGCGAGGCCACCATCGGGTACATCCAGGAGACCGTGGCCGACCTGCCCGACTGGCAGGCGATCAGCCGCACCCTGCAGGAACAGCACCGGGCGATCCTCGCCGCGGTGGAGAATCGCGAAGGTGACCGCGCCGCCGATCTGCTGCGCGATCACATCACGTGGTTCTCCCGGCTGGGGAGCTGAGCTTAGCCTGCACTTCCTTGTCGATGCAGGTCACCGGGTATAAAATGGGCCACATCAGATACGCGGACGACCTTGCACCACCCACATCCAAGGAGATTCGCATCATG
>NZ_JAUNRW010000155.1 GCF_030535495.1 Corynebacterium sp. | reverse complement strand
GATCGTCGGCTCGAACGGGGCGAGTTCACGTTGTGGGGGAACCGGACGGTGAGCTGAGGCGTCGAACACGGTGACCGGGCAGAGCGCGCCCGGGCGAGGAGGCAGGATGACGGCACCAGCGGCGGGGATCCGCGTGAATCCCGACCTGCTGCGCGGGCTCGGCCAGTCGTGGCATCGGCTGGCGGATTCGATGGATGGACTGGACCCGGGAGGGGCCGTGTCGATGGGGGCGGAGTCGCTGCCGGGCGCTGCGACGGCGGAGGCGATGGCCGGTGCACGCGCACTACTCGACACCGGGGTGGCGCGCACCGCCGCCCGCTTCCGTTCGATGGCGGAGGCGGCGCGGCACACGGCGGACAGTACCGAGGCCTCCGATGCGGACTTCGCGGCCACGCTACGACGAATCGACGGAGGGCGATGACCGCGCCCACACGCCCGGTTCTGGCCACGTGGCGCACAGACGATGTCGTGCAGGCCGCCTCCGACCTCGACGAGGTTCGCAACTGCTTTCACGACACCGTAGCCCTGGCCAGGAACGCACCGGAACGCGCCGACCCCTCGTGGGCCGGTCACGCCGCCGACGCGTGCCGCGAGAGGGTTGCGGATGAGGCGGAATCTGCACGGAAGTTCGCCTTCGAGCTGGAGGACGTGGCCGACACTCTGCGTACCGTAGGCCGGAGGCTCGAGTTCGCGAAGGTCGCAGCGGAGAACGCGGCCGTGGACATCGAGAACGACCCGCACGGCCTGGTAGTCCACGACGACTGGGCGGTGAACATCTCGCCGATGGCGCTGATCCCCACCTCGGAGACCGACCCCGAGAAGGTGCGGCAGGCCATGATCGAGCGCCAGGAACAGATGGACGCGGCGGTGCGGTTCCTCGTCGACGAGGACGCCGCGTGCGCGCAGCTCGTGACCGAAGCCATGACGCGCGCTGCAAATGCAGGCCGTCGGTTGGATCAGGCGGCCGCCTTCGAGCGCGCCACCGGCCGGCTGCCGGAGACTCCTGCGGATTGGCTCACCGCCTCGATGCTGGACCCGACCTCGGAGGCGGAGAAGAACCAGGGAGTCGAGGCCACTGTGGTGATGGGGCGGATTGCGGCCGTGCCTGGCGGGGGCGTGGTGCGGACCGAACTGTACATCCCCGTGGACGACGTTTTTAACTTCCGGCTTATGCCTCCGGATGTGGAATACGACCTCGGGGATTCACGCGGCACTAGCCCGGAGTCGACCGTAGGTGACGCCCGTGTCGAGCTCGTGATCGACTACGAGAACGGCGTGATCGTCGCGCGGCAGAATCCGACGGTCACCGTGGAAGGCGGCGTTCGAGTAGGAAGCCCGTCGGTTGATGTCCAGCAGTTGGACAACGGTGACGTACGAGTGCACTACGAAGGCGTCAACCCCTACGCTCCGGGTGGCGGGGAACCTGCGCACAAGGTCACAGGAGAGATCGTCGTGTCCGTCGCAGACGGACACCCGCGGGTAGGCGGAGTAGTCGGTGCGTACCCCTCACTCGAGATCTACCACCATCGAGAGGACGGACAGGTGAGCCCACTCGCCATCGAGGAAGCAAGGAACAGGAGTGCAGCAGGCCCATTTCTCGACCTCCCGATCTCACGGGATGTCGGTGATCCAAGGATGCTGCGCCCGTTTAAGGACCTTTCCAGCCCCGAGCCTGCGCCGTTCGAACTCGGCCCGGGCTCACCTGGACACCCTGGCGAGACACGGCTCGGCGGTGTTGATGACGGGGTCGTGATTCCGACCATCTCCCCGCAAACTCAGGGCAGGTGAGGTGTAGTGACGACGCTTGAGGATCCAGGCGGACGACCGACCTGGGGTCGGTGGCGGATCGCGTTCTGGACGGCAGCTGTGGCGACTCCCATGATGGCGGCGGCCTTCGGAGTCGTCCTTCGGCAGCTCTCGCGCGGCCACGAGTTGGGCGGACTCCAGATCGGTATTTTCGTCGGGATCGTGGTCCTGGCCGCAGGCGTGGCGTGGCGATGGCCCCGGGTATCCGGCGTGACTCTTGGCATGCTTGCACCGCTCCTGGCGGGCGCTGTGTTGTGGAGCTCATCCATGGTGGTGGGAGGGATGATCAGATGATCGTCGACTCGGACGTGAAGAACGGCCCGGCAGAGAAGCACTGGGCGGCCGCGTACGTGGGACTTGTCGTCGGGCTCGCGTTGGTAGCCCTCGTGTACAGCACCAGCGGTATGTGGCCGGAGTCCGAGCGGACGGGGACGGTCCTACTTCTCGTCGTGCCCGTCGCTTTGCCACTACTCGCGCTCACAGTTCTACGCGGTTGGTACCGCCTGGCCGTGCTGGGCTTGGCCTTGGCGCCTGTCGTCGCCGTAGTGTCCTTCTTCGCTGTCATCGTCGGCGGGGCGATTGCAGCATGACGCATGAAGCACGAGGCCTGGGCCACGCATCCGACTTGGTTCAAAGGACGCCGTCGATGTCGTCGTCACACCTATCGAACCCACAAGGTGACGTCAATCCCGCGCCTACGAGGTGGTGGGGCGCGATGATCACCTGCGCTGTCGCGGTACCCCTTCTCGGGCCCGTCCTGTACGGCCTGCAGGCGCTTGCCCAGATGGCGGGTCTGAACGATGTGCCGCTGACGTGGGCGCCGGCGGTCCTGTGGTCTGTCGTAGCGCTGGTACTCATTCTCCGGGCGAGCCTGACTCGGGAAGCCCTTCGGGCAAGCGGACGCTTCGCTGGACTCGCCAGCGCATTCATCGTGGTCGGAACGGCGTTCTTTGGGATCCAGTCCCTTGATCCTGCGGGGCTGCTGTGAGGAGCGAGGTGACGACGGCACCCGTCTCGGTCCTGCTGTCACTGTGCGCGTCGATACTCGCGAGCGTCCTGGGATACACGTGGTGGGCAAGGGAATCCCCCTCCGGCGCGATGGTCAGTTTTCTCCTACCCGCGATCATCGGAGCGTTGCTCCTCCCTTGGCGGCCGGCCCGAAGGCAGGGGATCGCGCTGATGCTCGGACCGTTGGTGGTGATCGCGACGTTCGTCGTGGGGATCGTCGGCATCGTTGTGGTGGGCGGCGCGTGGTCGATGATTCAACGATGACGGAGGTCGCAAACACCGCGGCTCAGGGGCACGGGACCCCCTCCCTGTGGTGGGTCGCTACGGTGGCCTGCATGTGGGCGGTCCCGGCCACCCTGGTCATCGCGATCACGGTCGCCGCGCCATTCCAGAGTGAGGTCACCCGCGGTTGGCCGGTCGGGTGGATCCTCGGGCCGGTGTGGTTCGGTGCGATGGCCCTTCTCGTGGTGGCCGCGTTGCGGTCTCGAGAGTCGCCGATCCGAAGCGGTCGACTGACCGGTGTCGCTGCAGCGATGGCGGTCAACAGCGTGTTGTTCGCGGGATTCGCGGTTTTCGCATGAGGGAGGAGATGCGGACGTCACCACCGTCGGTGCTGGTGTGCCTGTGTGCATCGATGCTCTGGTCAGGTCTGTCGTTTTTCGGACTCGCCGGGTGGCTCGGCGACAGCGCACTGATGTGGTCCCTCGCGCCGGCCCTCGTCGGCGGGCTGCTCACGCCATGGTCCACCGTTCGGCGGCAAGGGATCGCGATGATGTTCGGCCCGGCCGTACTGGCGGTGACCTACGTCGTGGTGCTGATCTGGGTCGCGATTCTGGCGATCAGTTGGTCTGCGGTTCGGCCATGAGGGGATGCGTCAAGGCGG
>NZ_JAUNRW010000154.1 GCF_030535495.1 Corynebacterium sp. | reverse complement strand
GAGGGGCTGGCCGTGGACAAGGGCCTGACCATGGCGCACCTGCGCGGCACCCTCGATCACCTGGCCAAGACCCTCTTCGGCCCGGAGACGAAGACGCGTATGCGCGCGAACTACTTCCCCTTCACCGAGCCTTCGGCGGAGATCGACGTGTGGTTCCCCAACAAGAAGGGCGGCGCCGGCTGGATCGAGTGGGGCGGCTGCGGCATGGTCCACCCGAACGTCCTGCGCGCCGTCGGTGTCGATCCCGAGGTCTACACCGGTTTCGCCTTCGGCATGGGCCTCGAGCGCACGCTGCAGTTCCGCAACGGGCTGTCCGATATGCGCGACATGGTCGAAGGCGACGTCCGTTTCACGCTGCCGTTCGGCATCCAGAAGTAATACCCCGGTTCAGAAAGGAACATCATCATGCTGCTTGCACAGAACTGGGTCACCGGACTGCTGCGTCACGCCAACCCGTCCTTCGGCGTCACGCCGGAGGAGCTCGACGCCGGCTACGTCCGCGTCGGCTTCGAGACCGAAGGCTATGAGCCCATCCCCGAGACCACCGGACCACTGGTGTTCGGCGTGGTCAAGGAGATCGAGGAGCTCACCGAGTTCAAGAAGCCCATCCGCTACTGCCAGGTCGACGTCGGCGATGCCAACGGCACCGGGGAGCTGCAGGGGATTGTCTGCGGCGCGCAGAACTTCGCCGAAGGCGACACCGTCGTCGTCGCCCTGCCGGGTGCGGTGCTGCCGGGCAATTTCGCCATCGCCGCGCGCAAGACCTACGACCACATCTCCAACGGCATGATCTGCTCTGCCGCTGAGCTGGGCCTGAGCGACAAGTCCTCCGGCATCCAGACCTTCGACCCCGCCTACGGTCAGCCCGGTGACGATGCCCGCGAGGCCCTCGGCCTGGGCGACACCGTCTTCGACGTCAACGTCACCCCGGACCGCGGCTACGCCCTGTCCGCCCGCGGCCTGACCCGCGAGCTGGCCTCGGCCTTCGACCTGGAGTACACCGACGTCGCTGTGGAACCGGCCGTCGGTGGCATCGACCTGTCCGGCGTTCCCGCGCCGTCCGGCGAGCTGCTGGACATCGACGTCCGCGAGGAGACCAACACCGTCCGATTCGGCCTGCGCAAGGTCACCGGCATCGACCCGCAGGCGGAGTCCCCCTTCTGGCTGCAGCGCGAGCTCATGCTCTCCGGCCAGCGCCCGGTCAACGCCGCCACCGACGTGACCAACTACGTCATGCTGCTGCTCGGCCAGCCGATGCACGCGTTCGACGCCGCGCAGATCACCGGCGGGCTCGTGGTCCGCAACGCGGAGGCGGGGGAGAGCTTCGAGACCCTCGACCACGTCAAGCGCACCCTCGATGCCGCGGACGTGGTCATCTGCGACGACACCGGCATCCAGTCCCTGGCCGGTGTCATGGGCGGCACCCGCTCGGAGATCTCGGAGCAGACCACCGACGTCTACTTCGAGGCCGCCACCTGGGATCCGCTGACGGTCGCGCGGACCTCACGCCGCCACAAGCTGTCCTCGGAAGCTTCTCGACGCTTCGAGCGCGGCGTCGATCCCGCCATCGTCGAGGTCGCCCTCGACATGGCCTGTGCCATTCTCGTCGAGATCGCCGGCGGTTCCATCGCCCCTGCGCGCACGATCATCGGCGAGGTCCCGGCCATGCCGACGATCACCATGCCGGTCAACCACCCCTCCGACCTGGCCGGTGTCGACTACTCCCGCGAGACCGTCATCCGGCGTCTCGAGGAGGTCGGTTGCACCGTCGCCGTCTCCGAGTGCGGTGGCAAGCTCGAGGTCACCCCGCCGACGTGGCGCGGCGACCTGCGCATTCCCGCTGACCTGGTCGAGGAGGTCCTGCGCCTCGAGGGCCTCGAGGACATTCCGCTGGTCCTGCCGACCCCGGCTGGTGGCCGCGGGCTGACCCCGGCGCAGCGCCGTCGCCGGGCCGTCGGCCACGCCCTGGCCTACAACGGCTACGCCGAGATCCTGCCCAGCCCCTTCATCGCCAACGACACCTTCGACGTGTGGGGCCTGGACACCGACGATGAGCGCCGCAACGTGGTCAAGGTGCAGAATCCGCTGGAGGCGGATCGCGCCATCCTCGGCACGACGCTGCTGCCGTCGATGCTCGACGCCGTCGTGCGCAACGTCGCCCGCGGACGCAATGACGTCGCCCTCTTCGGCCTGCAGCAGGTCTCCTTCAAGCGCGCCGATGCCTCCCCGATGCCGTCGGTGGCCGCCAAGCCGGACGAGGAGACCATCACCGAGCTCGTCGATTCTCTGCCGTCCCAGCCGCTGCACGTGGCCACCGTCGCCACCGGCCAGGTGGAGTACGAGGGGCCCTGGGGCCAGGGGCGCGCCTACACCTGGGCGGACGCGATCGAGTCCGCCCGCGTCGTGGCGCGTGCCGCCGACGTCGAGCTGGAGATCACCTCCGCCGAGCAGCTGCCCTGGCACCCGGGTCGCTGTGCCGCCCTGCTTATCGACGACACCGTCGTCGGCCATGCCGGTGAACTCCACCCCCAGGTCCTCGAGGCCCTCGGCCTCCCGGCCCGCACCTGCGCCATGGAGCTGGACCTCACCGCCCTGCCGCTGAAGGAGAACTTCCCGGCCCCGGTGCTGTCCTCCTACCCGGCGCTCCACCAGGACATCGCGCTGGTCGTCGACGAATCCGTCCCGGCCGAGCAGGTCCGCCGCGTCGTCGCCGAGGGTGGCGGGGAGCTTCTCGAGGACGTCGAGCTTTTCGATGTCTACCGCTCCGAGCAGCTCGGCGAAGGCAAGAAGTCCCTCGCCTTCTCCCTCCTGTTCCGCGCAGGCGACCGCACGCTGACCGATGAGGAGGCCAACGAGCGACGTCTCGCGGCCGCTGAACTGGCAAAAGAGAAATTCGGCGCCGAGATGCGTGCTTAGGTAGCGGAAAGTTTATAGGGTCGGGGCATGACCATTTCACATCGTGCCCTGACCCTTCTTTCCGTTCCCGCCGTCTCTGCCGCTGTGCTCGTCGGTGGCGCCTCCGGTGCTTCCGCCGCCGAGGGTGATGTCCAGTTCACCAATGCCGCCGGTAATGTCCGCTGCGACGTCGTGATGACCGAGGACGGACCCCACGTCATCTGCGTCAGCGACGGGGCGCGTCAGACCATGCCCGAGTGCAACCCGCCGGAGGAGAAGATCCCCGCCGTGACGGTCTTCGGGAACGGCCCCGGTGTCGTCGGATGCTGGAACCAGGGGCTCATCGGCACCAAGCAGGTGCTCGGTGCGGGCCAGCTCGGCAACGCGCACGGAGTCACCGTGTTTGCTGATCCGATGGGTGGACTGCACGTGCTGTCCGGGTCCCTCAACTACGTCGCCTACGCCGGCCCTACGTCGGTCGGCAACAACCCGGCGGCTCTGAGCTCGCAGCTGAGCAGCTAGACCCGTCGACGGGCGAGGTACCTGCGCAGCGTCGCCGAGCCCCCGGCTACCAAAAGGGCGGGTCCCACGATGATGAGCAGACCCATGAACATCACCGGGCCGGGCGGCACCGCCAGCAGCACGGCTGTGGCGGCCACACCCAGACCGAGGATGATGAAGTCCCAGATTGTCGTGTCCAGCTGAGCCATCCCGAGCAGCAGACCGGCGACAAGGGCGAGCGCGCCGACGATCACCGGGAGTTCCATCCCGAGCAGCAGACCGGCGACGATGAGGGCGATCTCGGGCCAGGGGACCGCAGGCAGACCAGAGAGGATGAGGAGCTGGTCGGT
>NZ_JAUNRW010000040.1:1874-19220 GCF_030535495.1 Corynebacterium sp. | reverse complement strand
CGACGCCTCCGACGCCGACACCCTCGCCGAAGAACTCAAGCGCGCCACCACCCGCAACTACCGCGCCTACCAATCCGACCTGGAGCGCATCGACGGCGCTGAGACCGCCGAGGCGTCTCCCCTCATCCCCCGGGACACCACGCAATTCCTCACCACTCTCCACCCGCTGCCCGCCGACGCCCACGGCCCGACCAACGAGGTGCCCACCTACTTCCGGCTCCCGGTTGAGGACGGCGAGTACTACGTGGTCTCCGCCCAGTCGGTGCTGGCCCCCCAGGTGAACACACGGGCGACGGACAGCCTGTACATCAACGCCGAGCTGGTCGAGAGGGATGACCTGGACACGCGCTACCGCTGCACCGGCGACGGCTACGAAAGCGCCCACGACGGGGTGAACGGCATCGTCACCGGTACCGTCTACTCGCGGACCATCGGGCAGGACTGCAACACAGACGAGCTCATGCTCCTGCTCAAAAGGCGCGGAGACTGGCGTCAGACCGAGCCGATCGACGTCGAGGTCACCGTCACCCGGATCGATCCCTTCACGCTTCCGGACGGGCGCGACGCCGAACCCGCCGCGGAAGCAGACCCGGCACTCACGGTCTCCCCGTCGACCGACACCCCGGCGGCTACCACCCCGGGCGTGTGGTTTTCAGATGCCGTCGATCTGACCCCGGGCGAGACCGTCGCGGTTGATATCGTCGCTGGTGAAACACAGTTCTTCCGGGTCCCCGCAGACTACGGGCAGCAGGTCCTGGGCCAGTTGCAGGTGCGTGACGACGCCCAGAACTGGGACGCCTACACCCACGAGCGGCGGCTGGAGCTCACCGCCTACAACGAGGCCCGCGCCGAACTTCCGCTCACCGAGGACGTCATCTTCCCGGAACCTGAAGCCGTTCTCGATTTCGGCTACACCGACCCGATCTTCTTCCAGAATCGCTACGAGGGCACCAACCGGGGCTTTGATGCACGAAAGCTATGGCAGGACGGGGACCAGTACCTCACCGTCCGTTACGGCGACACCACCCAGGGCACGATCAATGCGGCCTCGCAGCTCCCGCCGATAACCTACCACCTCACGCTCGAGGTGGAGGGGCAGCCGCAACCGGGGCCGACCTTCCACCCCGTGGACGGCCGATCGGAGGAGGAGACGACGACCGCTGAGCCGACCGCCGAGGTTGATCCGGACGTCACCGCCCAGGAGGCGGAGGACAACGGTGGCGGAATGGGCCTGTGGCTCGGCATCGGCGCTGTCGTCCTCGTGCTGCTGGGCGCGGGCGGCTTCGCCCTCAGCCGTCGAAGCTAGCCGTCCTGGCCCGCGCCCGGCAGGGGCGCGGAGTTGACGGTGGCGTCAATAAGCGTCTCGAACTCCGCCTCCGAACCGGCGCCGGTGAACAGCAGCCGGGCATCGCCCATGTCGACGACCCACAGGTCGCGGACATCGTCCTCGTCGGAGTGGTAGATGGCCACCTCCTGGCCGGCGATGGTCTCGGTGCGGTCCAGTTCGCGCGGGTGCGGGTCGATGCCGCGAACGGCGTCATCCGCCGGCTGCTCGGTCTGGGTGAGCTGGATGAAACCGCGGTCGGCGGTGACCCAACCGACGATCGGCGCCGGGGTCTGGTTGATCTGGCCGCGGCGGGCGGAGTTGGTCACCCAGCCCTCAGGGTTGTCCGGCATGCGGACGGGGAAGTTCGTCGCGCGGGCCTCCATGCCCATGAAGGTGTGGGCGTCGACTTCACGGACCGGACCACCTTCCGGGGCGCCGGGTTCATAGGTGCACAGGCCGGTGGCGCCGACGCTCACAACCATGAGCACGACGATGAGGGCCAGGGACAGGAACATGTCCCGACCGTCCTGAAAAATCCGGGGCTTTTCCGCTGCAGACACGCGCCCAAGTATGTCAGAAGCAGCCGCGATGCGGAATTCTCCGTGCCGGGTGCCACACTCTCCCCTCTTTCGGGTGGGCAAACCAACACGCGGACCCCCAAGTGGTGGAACAATAATTGGGAGGCGGGTGGACCGTGCACACGGATTCCCCACCGCCCGGAAAGCACGCTGTCACACAATCGAAACGCCTGCAGGAGGCCGTTGACCATGAATGCACCCCGTACGGAAGCACCCGACCGTAACCTCGCGATGGAGCTCGTCCGTGTCACTGAGGCAGCGGCACTCGCTTCCGGCCGGTGGGTCGGTCGCGGCATGAAGGAGGAGGGTGACGGCGCGGCGGTCGACGCGATGCGTCAGCTCATCAACTCCGTGAACATGTCCGGCGTCGTGGTCATCGGTGAGGGCGAGAAGGACGAGGCCCCGATGCTGTTCAACGGCGAGAACGTGGGCACCGGTGACGGCCCGGAGGTCGACATCGCCGTGGACCCGGTCGACGGCACCACCCTCATGGCCGAGGGTCGCCCGAACGCCATCTCCGTCATCGCCGCCGCGGACCGCCACTCCATGTACGACCCGTCCGCCGTGTTCTACATGGACAAGATCGCCGTCGGCCCGGAGGCCGCCGGCACCGTGGACATCGAGGCCCCGGTCTCCCACAACATCAACGCCGTGGCCAAGGCCAAGGGCATCGCCTCCTCCGACGTGACGGTCATCGTTCTCGACCGCCCGCGTCACATCGAGCTCATCGCCGACATCCGCCGCGCCGGCGCCAAGGTCCGCCTCATCCGCGACGGTGACGTCGCCGGCGCGATCGCCGCCGCGCAGGACTCCAACTCCATCGACATCGCCATGGGCATCGGCGGCACCCCGGAGGGCATCATCACCGCGTGTGCCCTCAAGTGCATGGGCGGCGAGATCCAGGGCAAGCTGTGGCCGATCGACGACGCCGAGGCAGGCCGCGCCCGCGAGGCCGGCCACGATCTCGACCGCGTGCTGGGCATCAACGACCTGGTCGCCTCCGACAACTGCTTCTTCGCCGCCACCGGCGTGACCAACGGCGACATGCTCCGCGGTGTCTCCTACCGTGCCTCCGGTGCGACGACCCGTTCCCTGGTCATGCGCTCCAAGTCCGGCACCGTCCGCTTCGTGGAGTCCCGCCACCAGCTGGCCAAGCTGCAGGAGTACTCCGTGGTCGATTACTCCAAGGATCCGTCCGCTTAGATCGGGTTTTTCGGCCATACTGAGAGAGGGTCCACCCCGGCGCCCTCTGGCAGTAGTTCCACCCCGCCGGGCCAGTTTCCCACGTCCTACCGACAGATACTTAAAGGTGGTTATCCATGACCGAGCAGGAATTCCGCATCGAACACGACACCATGGGTGAGGTCAAGGTCCCGGTGAACGCACTGTGGCAGGCCCAGACCCAGCGTGCCGTGGAGAACTTCCCGATCTCCGGCCGCGGCCTCGAGTCCGCCCAGATCCGCGCCATGGGTCTGCTCAAGGCGGCCTGCGCCATCGTCAACAAGGACCGCGGCCTCCTCCCGGCCGAGCAGGCCGACGCCATCGTCGCCGCCGCCAAGGAGATCGCCGACGGCCAGCATGACGCCGAGTTCCCGATCGATGTCTTCCAGACCGGCTCCGGCACCTCGTCGAACATGAACACCAACGAGGTCATCGCGTCCATCGCCAAGAAGAACGGCGTGGAGGTCCACCCCAACGACCACGTCAACATGGGCCAGTCCTCCAACGACACCTTCCCCACCGCCACCCACGTCGCCGCCACCGAGGCCGCCGTCAACGACCTCATCCCGGGCCTCAAGGTCCTCCACGAGTCCCTGGCCGCGAAGGCCGCGGAGTGGAAGGAGATCGTCAAGTCCGGTCGCACCCACCTCATGGACGCCGTCCCGGTCACCCTGGGCCAGGAGTTCGGCGGCTACGCCCGCCAGATCGAGCTGGGCATCGAGCGCGTCGAGGCCACCGTCACCCGCCTCGGTGAGCTGCCGATCGGCGGCACCGCCGTGGGCACCGGCCTCAACACCCCGGCCGACTTCGGCGCGAAGGTAACCGAGGAGCTCAAGAACCTCACCGGCGTGCAGGAGCTGTCCGAGGCGAAGAACCACTTCGAGGCGCAGGCCAACCGCGACGCCCTCGTCGAGTTCTCCGGCGCCATGCGCGTCGTGGCCGTCTCCCTGTACAAGATCGCCAACGACATCCGCCTCATGGGCTCCGGCCCGCTGACGGGCTTCGCCGAGATCCACCTGCCGGACCTGCAGCCGGGCTCCTCCATCATGCCGGGCAAGGTCAACCCGGTGCTGTGTGAGACCGCCACCCAGGTCTCCGCCCAGGTCATCGGCAACGACGCCGCCGTCGCCTTCGCCGGCACCCAGGGCCAGTTCGAGCTCAACGTCTTCATCCCGGTCATGGCCCGCAACGTGCTGGAGTCCTCCCGCCTGCTGGCCAACACCGCCCGTGTGTTCGCGGAGCGCCTCGTCGACGGCATCGAGCCGAACGAGGAGCGCATGAAGACCCTGGCCGAGTCCTCCCCGTCGATTGTCACCCCGCTGAACTCGGCGATCGGCTACGAGAACGCCGCCAAGGTGGCCAAGACCGCCCTCAAGGAGGGCAAGACCATCCGCCAGACGGTCATCGACATGGGCTTCGTCGACGGTGACAAGCTCACCGAGGAGGAGCTGGACAAGCGCCTCGACGTCCTCGCGATGGCCAACACCGACCGCGACTAGTCGCCTGCTTATCGACGCCCCGCCGACGCTGCCACCAGCGCCGGCGGGGCGTTGCCGTCACTCCACTCCGGGCAAGTGTGAACTCACGCGGTCGAAAGGGCTCCTTCGGTGCGCGTGGGGACACTGCTTTCGACGGGGTGAATTCGCGCGCGCACGAGCGGGGCGCTAGTAGTCCGGATCCTCCCCGGCGGCCATGAGCTCGAGCAGGTAGGGCGTGGGGGTGATCTTCAGCTCGCGGGCCTCCTGATCGAAGGAGGTCAGCGTGGTCACCTCGCCCTCGTGCCACAGATGCAGCAGCGGGGAGACCGCGTGTGAGCCGTCGACCGCCACCTGGGCGGCGACAGGTGCCATGCGACCCAGCCCCTCCAGCAGATCCTCGCCGGTGCTGATCTCTCGGACCAGGAGGATGTGGCGGGTGGGCATGGCGAAGAGCACGCCGTGGGAGTAGTCGAGGTCGGGGGCCCAGGTGTCGAGGAGCTCGGGGAAGAGCACCGCGGCGCTGGCCGTGTAGTAGCTGCCGGACTCGAAGGAGCGGAAGCGGGCCCCGGGGTGGTCCTCGGAACCGGGATGCAGCTGCGCGTGAGGATCGATGCCGAGCAGTTCGGTGAGCAGGTTGTTGCGGGCGGCCCGCACGAGGGTGTCCACGTCATCGTGTTCCCGCAGCCGCTCCAGTGGCATCGTCTGGATGGTGTGCTCGGTGTCCAGGACGAGGGTGACCACGGTGTCCTCGGTGAAGCCGTGGAGCGTGGCGGAGGAGACGATCTCCTCTTCCTCCGGAACGAGGTGGGTGGTCGGTGCCACCCGGAGCCGGAGACCGGCGTAAAGATCGGCCGTGGCGAGGGAATCGCTGGGTTCCGCGTCGAGGACGGATCCGACGAAAGCCCGGGCCATGGACCGGGGGGCCTTGGGGTGCTGTGAGGCGGCGACGTCCCCGATGAGGTTCTCCAGGTTGACGGTCACCCGGCCCTGGCGGGGGTGCTGGATGATGGCGTGCTGGCCGTCGTAACGCACGGTCGCCCCCTTCTCCGCGAGGCTGCGGCGCAGGGACGTGCGCAACTCCCCGGCCTGGCCCCGGGTCAGCCCGGGGAAGTGCAGGTCGGGGCGGTTCCGGTCACGGAAGCGGCGCAGTCGACGAAGCATCATTGCCCCGAGAGTACCGCAATCACCACCTGCACTTGAGTGCAAAGATGCACTCAGTGTAAAGTTGCACCGCGTGAATGACGATACACCTCTGCGCGAACGGAAACGGCTGGCCACCCGCCGCCGGATCGAGGATGCGGCGACCGCCCTCGTCGATAAGCACGGCTTCGACCACGTGACCGTCGAGGACATCTGCCGCGACGCCGACATCTCAAGGCGCACCTTCTTCAACTACATGGAGTCCAAGGACGAGGCCGTCCTCGGCTCTCCCCCGCTGGCGCTCAGCGCGACCCGACAGGCCGCGTTCATCGACACACCCTCGGACAACCTGGTGAAATCCGCCCTCACGCACATCGCCGCCACCCATGCGGAGGCAGAGAGCGAGGACATCGAGGCCGGGATCGACGCCTCCCACATTGACACCGTCCGCCACCGCCGCCACCGCATCGTCGCCGCCGAACCCTCCGTGGCCCTCAAGTCGGTCAACCGCTTCCGGGAACAGGCGACGGCGATGCAGGGGATCGTCGCCAAGCATCTGGAAACCCACCCCGGGGACCGGACGCTGCCCGACCACCCCCTGCCCGTCGAAGCGGCCATGATCACAGGGCTGATCCGCGAGGCCGTGTGGATGCACATGTACCGCCTCACCCACAGCCCGGGCGCCGAGATAACCCTCGTCGACACCGGCGCCATCCTCACCACCCTGACGAAGGAGTTGAACTGGTGACCACCGCCCAGCCTGACACCCAGGCACCCCGCGTGAAGCTCATCTTCGCCGCCCTGCTCACCACGATGCTCATGAGCTCCCTGGGGCAGATGATCTTCTCCACCGCCATGCCGACCATCGTCGGTGAGCTCGGCGGCGTCAACCACATGAGCTGGCTCATCTCCGGATTCATGGTGACCATGACCATCGCCATGCCGATCTTCGGCAAGGTCGGCGACATGATCGGCCGCAAGTGGCTCTACCTCTTCGGCATCGCCACCTTCATCATCGGTTCGACCATCGGCGGTTTCGCCCAGTCGATGGAGCTGCTCATTCTGGCGCGTGCCATCCAGGGCTTCGGCGCAGGCGGCATGATGGTCACCTCCCAGGCCATCGTCGCCGAGGTCGTCTCCGCCCGCGAACGCGGCAAATTCATGGGCATCATGGGTGCCACCTTCGGCCTCAGCTCCGTCCTCGGCCCCGTGCTCGGCGGCTGGTTCACCGACGGCCCCGGCTGGCGCTGGGGCCTGTGGATCAACATCCCGCTGGGCATCCTCGCCTTCACCATCTCCCTGCTCGTCCTGCGCCTGCGGCGCGGCACAGCGAGCGGCCGTTTCGACTGGCTGGGCACCCTGCTGTTGACCGTGACCACCGCCTCCCTGGTGCTGTTCACCACCTGGGGCGGTCTCGAGTACCCGTGGGGCCACCCGATCATCCTCTGCCTCATCGCGGTGACCGTCCTCAGCGCCCTGACGTTCGTGGCGGTGGAACTGCGGGCCACGAATCCGCTCATCCCCATGGAACTGTTCCGCAACCGGAACATGGTGCTCACCACCGCCGCCGGCACCATCATGGGCCTGGCCATGATCGGCGCCCTCGGCTACCTGCCCACCTACCTGCAGATGGTGCACACGCTGACCCCCACCAACGCCGGCCTCATGATGATCCCCATGATGATCGGCATGATCGGCACGTCCTCGGTCTCCGGTGCGCTCATCTCCCGCTACGGCAACTACAAGTGGTATCCGGTGGCCGGCATGGCCGTCATCTCGGTGGCCCTGTTCCTGCTTTCCCGGCTGACCGTGGAGACCTCCCTCGTGCAGCTGGGCGTGCTGTTCTTCGTCTTCGGTTTCGGGCTCGGCCTGGTCATGCAGGTGCTGGTCCTCATCGTCCAGAACTCCTTCCCGGTGACCATGGTGGGCACGGCCACCGCATCGAACAACTTCTTCCGCCAGATCGGCTCCTCCCTCGGCGCCTCCCTGGTCGGTTCCATGTTCATCCACAACCTCCAGGGCAATCTGGCGGAGCGTCTGCCGGAGACCTTCGCCTCGATGGGCCCGCAGGGTGCCGCCTACGCCGAGGCCTTCTCCGAGGGCGGCGGCGCCGCCAACTCGCTGACCCCCGCGTCGGTGGTGCAGCTGCCCGAGGTCATCCAGCAGGTCATCCTCGGCAGCTACAACGACGGCCTCACCCCCGTCTTCCTGCTCATGGTGCCGCTGACGATCGTGGCTCTCCTGCTGCTCCTGCCGGTGCGCGAGGACAAGCTCAAGGAGACCATCGAGTAGCGCGCTTATCGACGCCCGGCTACTCCCCCGGCTTCGGCAGCAACTTCTCGTAGACGTCGGTGTCGCGCCACTCCCCGGCGAGCTCACCGTAGGTCATCTTCGCCAGGTGGCGGAAGGTGCCCACCTTCTCGAAACCGCGGGACATGTGCAGCCCGGCGGAACCTTCGTTCTCCGGGAACACCCAGGCGTGGATGCCCCACTTGTGCAGGCCCTGACACACCTCGATGAGCTTGTCCAGCAGTGCGCCCGCGACGCCGCGGCCGGCGGCGTCGGGGTGAATGTAAATGGAGTTCTCCACCACGCCGTGGAACACGGAGCGCGTGGAGATCGGAGCCGCGGCCACCCACCCGAGCAGCTTGTCGGGGTCGTCGTCCTCCACGGCGACGAAGATCGTCTCCAGGATCTTCGCCTGCGTGAACTGCTCCCACGTGGGTGCCTTCGTCTCGTAGGTGGCGTGCCCGGATTCCAGTCCCATCTCATAGATCGCCCGGACCTGAGGGTAGTCCGCGGGCTGAATGGGTCGAAGCGTGAAGGTCGCGTCTGCCATGCCGAATATTGTCTCCCACGTGATCGAGCGCCCGCAAACGGAACGCGTCCGCGGGCGCCGTGCCCGGATCGGGTTACTGGCCGTCCTCCAGCAGATCGGTGACCAGTTCCGCGATGGCGGAGCGCTCCGAGCGCTGCAGGGTGATGTGGGCGAACAGCTCATGGTCCTTGAGCTTCTCGATCACCGCCTGCACTCCGTCGTGGCGCCCCACCCGCAGGTTGTCGCGCTGGGCGACGTCGTGGGTGAGCACCACGCGCGAACCGCGGCCCAGGCGGGACAGCACGGTGAGCAGGACGTTGCGCTCCAGTGACTGGGCCTCGTCGACGATGACGAAGCAGTCGTGCAGCGAACGACCCCGGATGTGGGTGAGCGGGAGAACCTCGATGAGATCCCGCGCCTGGATCTCCTCCATGACGTTGTCGGACACCAGGCCGTCGAGGGTGTCGAACACGGCCTGCGCCCAGGGGTTCATCTTCTCGGTCTCCGACCCCGGCAGGTACCCGAGGTTCTGCCCACCCACCGCGTAGAGGGGGCGGAAGACGACGATGCGACGGTGCTCGT
Source organism: Corynebacterium sp. (assembly GCF_030535495.1). Lineage (GTDB taxonomy): Bacteria > Actinomycetota > Actinomycetes > Mycobacteriales > Mycobacteriaceae > Corynebacterium. Next base: position 10,076 of record NZ_JAUNRW010000040.1, on the reverse strand, counting down.
TGCGCTCGAGGACGGCCTCGAGCCCGGCGCACAGGGCCAGCGCGGACTTGCCGGTGCCGGCGCGGCCGCCGATGGAGACGATGCCGATGTGGTTGTCCAGCAGCATGTCCAGGGCGATGCGCTGCTCGGCGGAACGGCCCTGGAGGCCGAAGGCGTGCTGGTCACCGCGCACGAGGCGGATCGCACCGTCGGCGGTGAGACGACCCAGCGCGGACTGGGTGGAGGTGGTCAGGGTGATGCCGCAGTGCACGGGCAGCTCAGCGACGATGTCCCCGGCGTCGGTCACCGCGTTGTCGTCGAGGGTCACCTCGCCGGTGCGGTAGAGGGTGTCCACGGCCTCGGCATCGGTGTGCACGGTGGCCATGCCCGTGTAGCCGGTGAGCACCACATCCTGCGCGTGGTATTCATCCGCCTGCAGGCCGACCGCGCCGGCCTTGACGCGCAGCGGGACATCCTTGGTCACCAGCGTCGTGTCATGGCCCTCGCTCTGCAGGTTGAGGGCGCAGGCGAGGATGCGGTGGTCGCCCTCGGTGCCGCGGAAGGCAGTGGGCAGCAGTGACTGGTCCTGGTGGTTGAGTTCGACGCGCAGGGTGCCGCCGTCGACGTTGACGGGCACCGGCTGGTCGAGGCGTTCGTAGGTGGAACGCAGGTCCTCGAGCATCCGCAGGGCCTGGCGGGCGAACCAGCCCAGTTCCGGATGGTGGCGCTTGGCCTCCAGTTCCGTGATGACCACGACGGGCAGGACCACCTCGTGTTCGGCGAACTTGCGCAGCGCCCAGGGATCGGACAGCAGCACGGAGGTGTCGATGACGTAGGTACGGGTCGTGACACTCGAGCGCGTGTCGATGGAGTCGGAGGGCAGGTAGTCGGTGGTCGAGTCGAACATGGCGCAGGCTCCCCAGGTGCAGTGGCGCCAGGTACCCGGCACCGCTGCGGGCCGATTCTCTTGGAACACGGCCGCCGGTGCCGGTACCGACGTTCGACGGTCGCGCTGCCGGATGTCACGTCATCCGGTTGCCACCACGCTAACCGCGAGAGGTGAGAATTACATGGTTGTCAGATTAATTTCTGATGACGAAGACTCACCGTGTACTTCAGGGTCGCACTTGAGGATCAGTTCTGCTGGATGTCGGCGTCGAAGTCGCCGTTCTCATCGGAGATCCAGGAGATGACACCGTCGGTGAACTGCTGGACCCAGCCGTTGCCCTCCGGAGCGTCCTGCTCGGGGCCGGTCGGCAGGCCGAGGCCGCTTTCAAGACCGCCCTCATCCATCCAGGTCTCGGCAATCTTGCCGACGATCGGGATCGCTCCCAGATCCTGCGCCCAGGTCGCCAGGTTGCCGTCCTGGAACGTCGCCAGCACCTGGCCGAGGTCGTTGGTCTCGATGGACTCGGGCATACCCCAGTCGGCGGTGAACTGCTCCAGGGCAGACGCTGCCCCCTCCGGCACTGCGACGGTGCCGTCCTCGGTCTCCATCTCGACCTCGCCCTCGGCGGGCTCGGAATCCGGGACGGAAGGCTCGGCCGCTTCCTCAGCGTCCGTGTCCTCAGCAGCGGTCTCGGCGGTGGTGGTGACCTCGGTGCCGGTGTCGGCGGTGTCCTCCTCCGCGCAGGCGACGAGTCCGAAGCCGAGTGCGGCGGTGGCGGCGATGGCCAGGCCGCGGCGGGTCAGGGTGTTGTTCATCATGTCGATTCCTTTCGAAGGTGATGTACCTCCACCCTAACGCTTATCGACGCCCCCGTGGGCGACCCTTCTTCCCCGCAGCAGGCGCCTGCTGAGCGCGCCGCTGCTGTTTGGCCAGGGTTTTCTCCCGCGCGCTGCGCTTGGGAGCCGCCTGCCGGGACGAGTTCGGCGTGCGCCCTTTGGCGATGCCGACGAAGTCCTGGATCGCCTCGGAGTCCTTCTCCTTGAACCACACCAGGGCGATGTCCGTCGCGGGCACGTCCCCGCGGTAGTCCCGGTGCTCGATCTGGCGGCGCGACAGGGCCTTGATCAGCGGGCGCGGCGCGATGAGCACACCGACGTTCGCCGCCACCACCTGCAGTCCGGCGCGCACAGCCGCGACGTCGACCTCCCCGGAGGCCGGCGGGGAGTAGTGGAGGAACTCGTCCTCGATATCTTCCGGCCCCACCACGTCCAGGAGGGTGAGTGTGTGGTCTTTCGGCACCGCGATGCCTGGCGCCTCCGAGTAGAGGACGACGACGTGGTGTTCATCGGAGATGCGGGCGTCGGGAAGCCTGACGAGGGCGAGCTCGCAGCGGGCGTCGACAAGCTTGCCGAGCGGGTCCGCGGCGTCCGTCACCTCGAGGCGGTGCCTGGTGCGGTCGCGGAATCGGGTGAACCACTTGTCGGGTGCGGTGCCGGTGACAAAGCTCAGGCGCATGGGGCTAATGCTACCGTTGGGGGCGTGAATGAAGACTCCGCACGTCAGCCGTCCGGCCGAGCCATGAAGCCGCAGACCGCGGCCAAGAAGCTCGGCATCTACCTGCCCGCCACGCCGGAGGAGTTCCAGGCGGGCGCGGTCACCCATGCCGAGCTCAAGCAGCTCGTGGAGAACCCGCCGGAGTGGCTCGCCGAGCTGCGCCGCACCGGCCCGCACCCACGTCCCGTGGTCGCACAGAAGCTGGGAATCACCATCGCCGCTCTCAAGCGCCATGACATGGACTCGCCGCTGACCACCGCCGAGATCAAGGCGCTGCTGGAGGATCAGCCGGAGTGGCTGCGTACCGCCCGCACCGCCCTGGCCGAGGGTCGCGAGGACGCTGACGCCGAGGACTCCCAGTAGCCGTTCGCACACCGCACCCCCGTTCACCCTGAACGGGGGTGCAGTCGATTCCGGGGCCAAAGATCGGAATCGCTCATAAATGTCATACCCCACCTGCATGGGGCCTGCTGAGGCCGCGCTTTCCGGACGCTGGCCCCTGGGAACTCACTAGGGCCGGTCCTAGTATTTTGTGAAGTGGAACACTTCTACAGTTCTGTCATCCTCTCCGTCACAGAGTCACAGAGAGTTTCCGGACTACAGAAGGACCACCATGACCTCCACCGCCACCCAGGCCTCTCAGGCCACCTGGGCATCACCGGCGCACCGCCGCACGGTGTACCTCATCCTCGCCGTTGTCGGCATCTCCATCCTCTTCGACGGCTACGACCTCGTCATCTACGGCGCCGTCCTCTCCTCGCTTCTCGACGACCCCTCCCACATCGGCCAGCTCTCCCCCGCCGTCGCCGGCACCCTCGGCTCCTGGGCCATGATCGGTGTCCTCATCGGCGCCCTGTCCGCCGGTGCCGTCGGTGACCGCGTCGGCCGCCGCAAGGTCATGCTCACCGCCATCGTGTGGTTCTCCATCGGCATGGGCCTCACCGCCCTGGCGAACTCGATCTTCATGTTCGGTTTCCTGCGCTTCGTCACCGGCCTCGGCGTCGGCATGATCGTCGCCACCGGTGGCGCCATCATCGCCGAGTTCGCTCCCGCCAACCGCCGCAACCTCTTCAACGCCATCGTCTACTCCGGCGTCCCCGCCGGTGGCGTCATGGCCTCCCTGTTCGCCCTCGCCTTCGAGGACGTCATCGGCTGGCGCGGTCTGTTCATGGTCGGCGCCTCCCCGCTGCTGTTCCTGCTGCCGCTCGCCTACTTCGCACTGCCGGAGTCCCCGCGCTGGCTCGTCGCCCGTGGCCGCCAGGCCGATGCCCGCGCCGTCTGCGCCCGCCATGGACTGCCCGAGGCCACCTTCCTCGACACCCCGGCCGTCGCCGTCCCGGCCGCTGAGGCCAAGCGTGACGTCGAGAAGACCGGTTTCGCCGGCATCTTCTCCCGCTCCTACCTGCCGGGCACGATCCTCATCGGCGTCATGTCCTTCATCGGACTGCTGTCCACCTACGGCCTCAACACCTGGCTGCCGAAGATCATGCAGTCCAACGGCGCCTCCGCGCACGACTCGCTCTACTCCCTGCTGTTCCTCAACGGTGGCGCCGTCGTCGGCGGCCTGACCGCCTCCTGGATCGCCGACCGCATCGGCGCCAAGGCCGTCATCACCTCCACCTTCGCCCTGGCCGCCGTCTCCCTGGCCATCCTGCCGATGTTCAGCTCCGTCGCCCCGATGTACCCGTTCATCGTCGCCGCCGGTATCGGCGTCATCGGCACCCAGGTCCTCACCTACGGCCTGGCCTCGAACTACTACGGCACCGCCTCCCGTGCGGCGGGCGTGTCCTGGGTCGCCGGCTTCGGTCGCCTCGGCGGCATCGCCGGCCCGGCCATCGGCGGCCTCATCATCGGCGCCGGCCTCGGCCCGACCGCCTCCTTCTGGATCTTCGCCGGCGCCGCCCTGGTCGGTGCCGCCGCCACCGCACTCATCCCGCGCTCCCCGGCGCAGGCCGAGATCGTCGCCGCCCAGGCACCGGTGGCACGCGAGCAGGAGCCCGCGCTGAAGTAGCCGCTTATCGACGGAGAGCGGCCCCCTGACCAGTGACGGTCAGGGGGCCTTTCCGTGTCTTCGTACCGATATCGGGCCGCTCGTTTTAACGACCATATATCCCACAAGGCCGCACTTATACGGCCAGGTGGCGCAATTGGTCGTATCTCGTTTTTGCGAGCTTCGTTAAAACGAGCAGCGCTACCAGCTGTACTCCGCGCTCTCCCCGTCGGAGAACTCCAGTCGCGCGGTGACGTCCGGCTCGAGCGTCAGATGCACCGTCAGCGAATCCTCACCGGAGGCCACGACATAGGAGATCGCCTCATTGGACGTCTCGAGCACCTCGACGCCGGCGCGGGTGAGCCAGGGGTGGCGGCGTCGAGAAGCAATGAGCTCCTGGTGCAGCTCGAACATCCACTGGCCGAGCGAGGACATCTCCTCCGGCAGCGGCGGGCGGACCGGGTCGTCCGCCGAGAATCCGGAGCCCTTGACGCCGGTGAAACCCTGCTCATCGCCGTAGTAGATGCTCGGGATGCCCGGCAGCGTGAGCAGCAGCACGGCGGCCACGGCTGCACCGGAGGAACCGGCGACGCTGGCGATGCGGTCGACGTCGTGGTTGCCCACGAAGGTCTGCATCGGCGCCTGCGCGACAAAGCTATTGTGGCGGCCGAGCGCGTGCTCGAGCTCCCAGAAGTTGACGTCCTTGATCGAGGACCAGATGGCCTTCCACAGCTCGTACTGGGTGACGGTGTCCAGGTGACCCTCGTGGACCAGCGCCAGGTAGTCGCCGTGGATGATCTCCCCGAGGAAGACGGCGTCCGGGTGCTGCTCGCGCACCCGGTCGACCACCTGCGCCCAGAACCACGCGGGCACCGAATAGGCGACGTCGAGGCGCCAGCCGGCGATGCCGCGGTCGAGCCAGTGATTCATGACGTCGACGACCAGGTCCGCGGTGCGGGGATCGTCGTGGTTGAGCAGGGCCAGGTCGCCGTGGCCCTCCCAGGGCTCGGGACTGCCGTCGTCGAGGCGGCGGATGGGGCCGTCACCGGCGACCATGGGGTGGTTGATGCCGACGTGGTTGAACACGCCGTCGAGAAGCACCTCGATGCCGCGCTCCCGGCAGGCGGCCATGAGGCGGTCGAAGTCGGCGTCGTCGCCCAGGCGCGGGTCGATGCGGAAGTGGTCGAGGGTGTCGTAGCCGTGGGTGCTCGAGGCGAAGATGGGGGCCAGGAGCAGGCCGTTGCAGCCCAGGTCGATGAGGTAGTCGAGCCAGTCGATGAGCTCGGGCAGGCGGTGTCCCTCGTCCTCGGCCGTCCAGTCGCGGATGCGCGCGTCGGTGGCGCCGAGGGGGTAGACGTGCCAGAAGATGGCGTGGTCGAGCACTTCGAACTCCTATTGAGTGTGAGTCAGTAACTGTTATTGACCTTAACTCAACAACGGGTAGGGTTGTCAACCGTGAGCACCCGCAGACGCCTGTCCACCGCGCAACGCCGCGCCGCCATCCTCGCCGCCGCGCGGGAACACTTCTCCACCACCCACTACCCCGACGCCTCAGTACCGGCGATCGCGGCGGCCTCGGGCAGCTCGCAGTCCCTCGTCTTCCACTACTTCTCCTCCAAGGCCGGCCTCTACGCCGCCGTCGTGGAGGACTCGCTGCGCTCGCTTATCGACGCCCCCCTCCCCCACGCCGCCACCACCCGCGACCGCGTCTCCCTCCTCCTGCAGGACTACCTCGACGCGCTGGCCGCCGACCACACGCTCGTCGCCGGAGTCGGCGAACCCGAGGCCGCGGTCATCCACCGCCGGGCGGCAGCGTCGGCGCTGGTGGACAAGCTCCGCGAGATCACCGGCATCGGATCCTTCGCCCGCCACACCTGGGCCCTGCGCGGCTGGGTCGGCTTCCTCGAGGCCGCCGGACGACACTGGGTCGACGCCGGGTGCCCGGAGGAACAGCGCTGGCCGCTCATCGAGGCCGGGCTGGGGGCGCTCGAAGGCGCGCTCGGCGACTGGCGGGTGTGAGGTCTCAGCAAACCACGCCGTTAGTGCTCCCCGGAGCCTGGCGCGCAGGCCCCTCACGGAGTACTTTGCCGCGCCACCCCACCACCGGTGTCCACCCGTGCAGCGCGCTGCCCACCCAGACAGGGTGGGTCCGCAGTTCCTCGACGGTGATGGGCCGGCTGCCCACGTCGCGGAGCTCCCGGGTCCCCGCCACCGTCGTCGAGGGCAGCTGGCGCGGATGCTCCGGCACCATGAACCGCCCGTCCTCCACCCACGCTATGGCGCAGTTGGCACCCTCGACCACCAGGCCATCGGGGGTCCACAGCAGGGCGTCGTCTGCGCCGTGCTCCCGCGCCTGCGCCCGCAACTCCCCCAGCACCGCCAGGTCCGGCCCCTTGACACCTGGGAAGCGGCGCGGGTCCGGTGTCGGGGGCACCCACAGCACAGTCTGGCTCCGCAGTGGCGGCGCCGAGCGAAGTCGCAGGTAGAGGGCGCAACCGTGCTTCTCGACGCGCGGAAACCACGCACCCTCCCCCGGCAGCACCTCCCGCACTGCGGCCATGAACTCCGCGTTCCCGAAGCGCGCACAGTGGTGCCGCCAGTTGCGCACAGTGCCTTCGGAGACCAGCCAGGAATCCACCACGTCCGGTGCGGTGTCAGGTTCCTCGCATCCCACCAACGCGGAGCCGTCCCAGCGGTACATCACCGCGGAAACTCCTGTCCGATAAGCCGCAGCAGGGGCGCGGACTTGGTGATGGTCTCCTGGTACTCCTCCACCGGGTCCGAGAGCGCGATGACCGCCCCGCCGACCCCGTAGCTCACACCCGAGCCATCGGAGACGATCGTGCGGATGACCATGGCCAGATCCATGGCACCGCCCAACGAGAAATAGCCGATGGCCCCGGAGTAGATCCCGCGCGGGCCGGCCTCGAGGCGGTCGATGATCTCCATGGTGCGGATCTTCGGGGCCCCGGTCATGGATCCGCCCGGAAACGTCGCCCGCACGGCGTCGACGGCCGTGCGCCCCCGGGCCAGGCGGCAGGACACGGTGGAGACGAGCTGGTGGACGGTGGCGTAGGACTCGACGTCGAACAGCGGCTCGGAGCGCACGCTCCCCGGTTCGGCGACGCGGCTGAGGTCGTTGCGCACGAGGTCGACGATCATGAGGTTCTCGGCGCGGTCCTTCGGGTTGACGGCCAGATCCGAGCGCAGGCGGGCGTCCTCGCGCGGGTCCGTGCTGCGCGGGCGGGTGCCCTTGATGGGCCGCGACTCCACCACGCCGTCCTTGACCTGCAGGAAGCGCTCCGGCGTCGAGGACAACACGTCGACCCCGCCGATGCGCAGCAAGGAGCCGAAGGGGGTCGGGTTCGCCGCCCGCAGTGCGCGGTAGGCCGGCCACGGGTCCAGCTCTGCGGAGGCCGTGAGTTCATTGGTCAGGCACACCTCGTAGGTCTCGCCCTGGCGGATCTCCTCGAGGCACTGCCCCACCAGATCGAGATACTGCGAGCGATCGTGTCGGGCACGAAGCTCATCGACGTTCCCGAGCTCCCCCATCGCACCGACCTCCAGACCCTCCAGCCGGTCGGCGGTCTCCGCGCACCACGCGCGCTGGGCCCGGTCGTGCTCGGAACCGATGAGCGCAATGACGTGGGTGCGCCGCTGCGCGTGGTCGATGACGACGGCACGGTCGGCGAAAACCATGCCCAGGTCCGGGTACGGCGACTCCCAGGCCGCCGACCCGCCGCACTCGGCCTTGAGCTCGTAGCCGAGCCAGCCGACCCAGCCGAGGGTG
>NZ_JAUNRW010000040.1:0-1774 GCF_030535495.1 Corynebacterium sp. | reverse complement strand
CCCGCCGCACTCGGCCTTGAGCTCGTAGCCGAGCCAGCCGACCCAGCCGAGGGTGAAATCAAAGTCCACCGCACCGACGTCAATCGTGTTGGCGGCCAGATCGTCGGCCAGCTCAGACAGCAGTGATCCCACCTGCCCGGTCCACACGCGGGCCAGCGGGCCGGTGTCATCACCGAGATAGGAGAAGCGTCCCGTGCCGTGGTCGGGTGTGGTGGAGTCGAGCCAGAAGGAGTTCGCGGAGCCTGCGAAGAGCGCGCCGTACACGGCCTCGCCGTCGGCCTCGTGCTCGACGGTGACGGTGTGCAGGCGCCAGCGGGAACGGGAGCGGCGGTTACGTTCGGCCGCCATCGCCAGGAAGTTGGCCACCAGGGTGTGGCCGTCGAAGCCACCGATGGATTCGGGGTGGAACTGCACACCCCACTGCGGCAGGCGGCGATGGGCCAGGCCCATGACCAGGCCGTCCTCGGTACGTGCCGTGACGGTCAGGGAGTCCGGAACGTGCGAGACGATCAGGGAGTGGTAGCGGACGACGTCGATAAGCGGCGGCAGCGAGGCGAAGAGACCGGAACCGTCGTGGCGGACCGTAAACACGCGGCCGTGGACGGGCTCGGGCGCCAGGTCGACCACCCCGCCGTGGGCATAGGCGAGGGCCTGGTGGCCGAGGCAGACCCCCAGAACGGGCACCCGCCCGTCGCGCAGGACATCGAGGCACATGCCGATGTCCGACTCGCGCTCCGGGCGGCCGGGACCGGGCGAGATGATGACGGCGTCATACTCCGCGACGCGGTCGACGTCCCACCCGGGTTCGTCGTTGGTGATCACCTCGGGGGTGACCCCGGTGATGTCCTCGACGTAGGCGACGAGATTCCAGGTGAAGGAATCGCGGTTGTCGATGACGAGGACATCCACGGCGGTTAGTTGATCTTCCAGTCCTCGAGACCCTCGTACAGCGGGTACTGCTCGGCCAGCTTGGCGACGCGACCGCGCAGCGCCTCGACGTCGGCGTTCTTGCCGTCGACGAGGGCGGTGCCGATGATGTCGGCGACCTCGGTGAAAGCGGCGGCGTCGAAACCGCGGGTGGCCAGGGCCGGGGTACCGATGCGCAGGCCGGAGGTGACCATCGGCGGGCGCGGGTCGTTCGGCACGGCGTTGCGGTTGACGGTGATGCCGACCTCGTGCAGGAGATCCTCGGCCTGCTGGCCGTCCATCTCGGAGTTGCGCAGGTCAGCCAGCACCAGGTGGACGTCGGTGCCACCGGTGAGCACGTCGATGCCGGCGGCCTTGGCGTCCGCGGAGGTGAGGCGCTCGGCGAGGATCTTCGCGCCCTCGATGGTGCGGGCCTGGCGGTCCTTGAACTCCTCGGTGCCGGCGACCTTGAGGGCCACGGCCTTGGCGGCGATGGCGTGCATGAGCGGCCCGCCCTGCTGACCCGGGAAGACGGCGGAGTTGAGCTTCTTGGCCCACTCCTGCTTCGCGACGATCAGGCCCGAGCGCGGACCACCCAGCGTCTTGTGCACCGTGGAAGAGACGACATCGGAGTGCGGCACCGGGGAGGGGTGCAGACCGGCGGCGACGAGGCCGGCGAAGTGCGCCATGTCGGTCCACAGGTGCGCGCCGACCTCGTCGGCGATGGAACGGAAGGCCTCGAAGTCGAGGGTGCGCGGGTAGGCGGACCAGCCGGCGATGAGCACCTTCGGGCGCTCGGCCAGGGCCTGCTCACGGACGCGGTCCATGTCGATGCGGTGGGTCTGCGCGTCGACCTCGTAGGCGACGA
>NZ_JAUNRW010000153.1 GCF_030535495.1 Corynebacterium sp. | reverse complement strand
TCGTCGATGGAGGTGTACTCGGGATCGGTCATGCCGATCTCCTCGCCCTGGTAGATGAAGGGGGTGCCGCGCTGGGCGTGGGTGAGGGTGGCCAGCATGGTGGCGGCCTGGGCGCGCAGGGCACCGGCATCGCCGAAGCGCCCGACCGCGCGGGGCTGGTCGTGGTTGTTGAGGAACAGGGCGTTCCAGCCCCCGCCCTCCTGCATACCCTCGGCCCAGTCGTTGAGCACGCGCTTGAGATCGGCGGAGTCGTAGGGCTTGAGCGCCCACTTCTCACCGGCGGCAGGGTAGTCGACCTTGAGGTGGTGGAAGTTGAAGACCATGTCCAGTTCCCCGTTGGCGGGGTTGGAGTAGGCGACACAGCGTTCGATGCTCGTCGAGGACATCTCGCCGACGGTCACGGTGCCCGGTACCCGGCCGAAGGACTCGCGGCGGAGTTCCTGCAGGTAGGGGTGGACGTCCTCGCCGTCGGTGTACATGACGCGGGGATCGACACCCTCGGCGGAGCTGAGCAGCTCCTCCTTCTTGCCGATGAGGTTGATGACGTCGAAGCGGAAACCGCGCACGCCCTTGTCCAGCCAGAAATTGACGATGTCGGCCATCTCCCGCCGCACCGCCGGATTACGCCAGTTGAGGTCGGCCTGGGTGATGTCGAAGAGATGGAGGTACCACTCATCCGTGTCGCCGAACGGGGCCCAGGCGCTGCCGCCGAACTTGGACTCCCAGTTGGTGGGCGGTCCGCCGTCGGGGGCCGAGGGGCGGATGATGTAGTAGTCGCGGTAGGTGGGGTCACCGGCCAACGCCTTCTGGAACCACTCGTGTTCGGTGGAGGTGTGGTTGAAGACCATGTCGAACATCACGCCGATGTCGTGCGCGGCGAGCTCGGCGATCATCTCCTCGACATCGGCCATGGTCCCCATCGCCGGGTCGATGGCGCGGTAGTCGGCGACGTCGTAGCCGTTGTCCCGTTGCGGGGACACGAAGAAGGGGCTGAACCAGATCATGTCGGGACCCAGTTCGGCGAGGTAGGGGATGCGGTTGATGATGCCGCGGATGTCGCCGATGCCGTCGCCGGTCGAGTCCTGGAACGACTTGGGATAGATCTGGTAGATCACGGTGCGTCCGTCCATGCCTCCTACGCTAACCAAAAGTGAACCTTTGTGATGGTGGACACAGAAACGCACTATTCAGGCTAGGCTGTACTTGCTGGTCAGGGCACAAAAATGCCGCCATACTGGAGTCATGTCCACCGCAGGAGCATCATCCGCCACACCCCGGCCCTGGGCGCTGTTTCTCCGCTCCCGGGACGGTGTCATCACCCTGGCCACCGTCGCCGCCATCATCGTCCACCTCTTCTTGTGGTTGGCCCTCGGGCTGGAGGGGTGGGCCCGCGACTGGCCGTTGGTGGCGATCGTGGTCCTCGGCGGGCTGCCACTCATGTGGGAGGTGCTCAGATCGGCGATCGCGACCCGCGGTGGTGCCGACACCCTGGCGGCGGTGTCCATCATCACGGCCGTGCTGCTCGGGGAGTGGCTGGTCGCGGCGATCATCGTGCTCATGCTCTCCGGTGGTGAGGCACTGGAGGAAGCGGCCTCGGCGCGCGCCTCGGGCACGCTCGATGCCCTCGCGCGCCGCGCCCCGACCACCGCGCACCGGCTGCGGGCGACAGACCTTATCGACGGCACCGACGAGGTCCCCGTCGCCGACATCGCGGTCGGGGACCTCATCGCAGTGCTCCCGCACGAGCTCTGTCCCGTCGACGGTGAGGTGGTGGACGGGCACGGCGCCATGGACGAGTCCTACCTCACGGGTGAGCCCTATGTGGTGAGCAAGTCGAAGGGCTCGCAGGTCATGTCGGGCGCGGTCAACGGTGACCATCCGTTGACCATCGTGGCCACCCGCCCGGCGGAGGATTCGCGCTACGCCCAGATCGTCGGTGTGCTGCGCGAGGCCGAGGACAACCGGCCCGCGATGCGCCGTCTCGCCGACCGCCTGGGCGCCTGGTACACGGTCATCGCGCTCACGCTGGGGGCGGTGGGGTGGGCGGTGTCGGGAGATCCCGTGCGCTTTCTGGCCGTGGTGGTCGTGGCCACGCCGTGCCCGCTGCTCATCGGCGTGCCGGTGGCCATCATCGGCGCGATCTCCCTGGCCGCCCGCCGCGGCATCATCGTGAAAAACCCGGGCATGCTGGAAAACGCCTCCCAGGTCAAGACCGTGATGTTCGACAAGACCGGAACGTTGACGTACGGGCGTCCCGTCATCACCGAGATCGACACCGCCCCGGGTGTCGACGCCGACGAGGTCCTGGCGCTCGCCGCCTCCGTCGAGCGCTACTCCCGGCACCCGCTCGCCGAGGCGATCCGGGCGGGAGCGAAGAAACGTCGACTGGAGCTTCCCGACGTCACCGAGGTCTCCGAGCGGCCCGGTCAGGGCCTGACCGGCCGGGTCGGGGGGCGGGACATCCGTATCACCAACCGACGCACCGCCCACCAGATCGATCCCGCCAGCCGCGACCTCATCCCGGTGACCAGCTCCGGCATGGAGTCCATCGTGCTGATCGATGGCGCCTACGCCGCGCTCATCCGCCTGCGCGATGAACCCCGCGGCTCCGCTGGCGAGTTCATCGCGCACCTGCCGCAGCACCACGACGTGGACCACCTCATGATCATCTCCGGTGACCGCGAATCCGAGGTCCGCTACCTGGCGGAGCAGGTCGGCATCGACGAGGTCCACGCCGGGGTGAGCCCGGAGGGCAAGCTCGCGATCGTCGAAAAGCACAACCGGCGGGGGCCCACGATGTTCCTCGGCGACGGCATCAACGATGCCCCGGCGATGGCCGTCGCGACCGTCGGGGTGGCCATGGGTGCGAACTCGGACGTCACCTCCGCGGCGGCCGACGCCGTCATCCTCGACTCCTCCCTGGAGCGTCTCGACGATCTCCTCCACATCGGGGCGCGCATGCGAAGGATCGCCCTGCAGTCGGTCATCGGAGGCATGAGCCTGAGCATCATCGGCATGATCCTCGCGGTGTTCGGACTGCTCACTCCCCTCATGGGTGCCATCGCGCAGGAGGTCATCGATGTGCTCGCCGTACTTAACGCCGCCCGTGTGGCGGTGGTCCGGGGCCCACTGAGCGATTTCGACGACCGATGACGGCGGGCCTAGGCTGAAGGGCATGCCGAAGATCACCCGGGACACCGTCGAGGAGCACCGCGCCGCCCAGCACCGGGCGGTGCTCGACGCCGCCGGCCGCCTCATCGAAGCCTCCGGCGGCCAGGTCCCCTCACTCGGGGAGGTCGCCGCCGAAGTGGGGCTGGCCCGCTCCAGTGTCTACGCCTACGCCTCCTCCCGCGTCGACCTGGTCATTCAGCTGCTGCTGGAGACCATCCCCGCCTGGACCGCGCGAGTCTCCGCCGCCATCGAGGCGGCCGGTGATGACCCGACCGGGCGCATCGACACCTACCTCGAGCACACCCTCGACTTCTTCGTCGACGGCACCCACGGTCCGCTCATGGCCGCCGCCCAGCAGCACCCGGAGGCCTTCACCGACGAACGTGTCGTGGAGACGCACGATGCGATGGCCGCCGCTTTGCGCGCCGCCATCTCCGACCTGCCCGCCGACGCCGTTCCGCTTATCGACGCCGCCGTCCACCGCGGCGCCGAGATGATCACCCGCGACGGTCACGACCGGGATTGGGTGCTGGACATGCTCCAGCGCATGGGGCGCGGACTGCGGGGCTAGGGTGTCAGCTCCAGCCAGCGCTGAAACAGCCAGATCCCCTTACCGGACTCGAACATCCG
>NZ_JAUNRW010000152.1 GCF_030535495.1 Corynebacterium sp. | reverse complement strand
CCCAACCGCATCGGCCAGGGCATCGAGTTCGACTACTCCTGCGTCCACGCCGCCCTGGAACTCTCGCGCATCGGGTACGAGACCGTCATGGTCAACTGCAACCCGGAGACCGTCTCCACCGACTACGACACCGCCGACCGCCTCTACTTCGAGCCGCTGACGTTCGAGGACGTCATGGAGATCTACCACGCGGAGTCTGAGTCCGGCACCGTCGCCGGTGTCGTCGTCCAGCTCGGCGGCCAGACCCCGCTGGGCCTGGCACAGCAGCTTGCCGACGCCGGCGTCCCCGTCGTCGGCACCTCGCCCGAGGCCATCGACCTGGCCGAGGACCGCGGCGAGTTCGGCGAGGTCCTGCGGCAGGCGCAGCTCCCGGCCCCGGCCTTCGGCACCGCCACCTCCTTCGAGGAGGCCCGTAAGGTGGCCAACGAGATCGGCTACCCGGTCCTGGTCCGCCCGTCGTATGTCCTCGGTGGCCGCGGCATGGAGATCGTCTACGACGAGGCCTCCCTGGCCGACTACATCGAGCGCGCGACCGAGCTGTCCCCGGACCACCCGGTGCTCGTCGACCGCTTCCTCGACTCCGCCATCGAGATCGACGTCGACGCCCTGTGCGACGGCGAGGAGGTCTACCTGGCCGGCGTCATGGAGCACATCGAGGAGGCCGGCATCCACTCCGGTGACTCCGCCTGCGCCCTGCCGCCGATGACCCTGGGTGCCGAGGACATCGAGAAGGTCCGCCAGTCGACGAAGGCACTCGCCCACGGCATCGGTGTGCGCGGGCTCATGAACGTCCAGTTCGCCCTCAAGGACGACATCCTCTACGTCATCGAGGCCAACCCGCGTGCCTCGCGCACCGTGCCGTTCGTGTCCAAGGCGACCGGCGTACACCTGGCCAAGGCCGCCTCCCGCATCATGCTCGGCGCCACCCTGGCCGAGCTGCGCGAGGAGGGCATGATCCCCACCGACTACGACGGTGGCTCCCTGCCGTTGGATCACCCCATCGCCGTGAAGGAGGCCGTGCTGCCGTTCAACCGCTTCCGCCGCGAGGACGGCACGATGCTGGACACCCTGTTGTCCCCGGAGATGAAGTCCACCGGCGAGGTCATGGGCCTGGCCGGCAACTTCGGCGCCGCCTACGCCAAGGCCGAGGCCGCCGCCTTCGGCCAGCTGCCCACCGAGGGGCGCGTGTTCGTCTCCGTGGCCAACCGCGACAAGCGCACGCTCATCTTCCCGATCCAGCGCCTGGCCTCCCTGGGCTTCACCCTGCTGGCCACCGAGGGCACCGCCGCCATGCTGCGCCGCAACGGCATCGAGTGCGAGACCGTCCTCAAGGCCTCCGCCGTGCGGGAGGGCGCTGAAGGCCGCTCCATCGTCGACCTCATCCTCGACGGCGACGTGGACCTGATCCTCAACACCCCGGCCGGGTCCTCCGGGGCGCGCCACGACGGCTACGACATCCGCGCGGCCGCCGTGTCCGCGTCTGTCCCGCTGGTGACCACCGTCCAGGGCATCACCGCGGCCGTCCAGGGTATCGAGGCCCTGCGCGCCGGCAACCTCGAGGTCCGCGCCCTGCAGGAGCTCGAGCACTGATGACCTTCGGTTCCCGGCTTATCGACGCCGCCGCCACCCGCGGGCGCCTGTGCGTCGGCATCGACCCGCACGCCTCGCTGTTGGAGGCGTGGGGGCTGGAGGACTCCGTTGTGGGCCTGGCGGAGTTCTCCCGCCGGTGCGTGGAGGCCTTCGCCGATACGGCGGCGCTGGTCAAGCCGCAGGTGGCGTTCTACGAGCGCTACGGCTCCGCCGGTTTCCGGGTTCTGGAGGCCACCCTGGCGGCGCTGCGGGAGGCCGGGTGCCTCACCGTCGCCGACGCCAAGCGTGGTGACATCGGCTCGACCATGGCCGGCTACGCCGACGCCTGGTTGGGCGACGACTCCCCGCTGCGTGCAGACGCCGTCACCGTCTCCCCCTACCTCGGCGTCGGGGCCCTGGCCCCAGTCCTCGACCTGGCCGAGGAGACCGGTCGGGGAGTGTTCGTGCTCGCCGCCACCTCCAACCCGGAGGCCGTCGTCCTGCAGAACCACCGCGGCGCGGACGGGCGCACGATCGCTCAGCAGGTCGTCGACGAATGCGCGCGTCGTAACGCGGTCCACGACGGTCCGGGCAACCTCGGTGTCGTCGTGGGAGCCACCCTCGACGACGCGCCGGATCTCTCCCGCCTCAACGGCCCGGTCCTCATGCCGGGAGTGGGCGCCCAGGGTGGATCGGCGCAGGATGTGGCCCGGATTGCCGGGGGCGTCGAAAAGCTCGCCTTCCCGAACATCTCCCGCGCCGTACTCGGTGCAGGACCCCGTATCGCGGACCTGCGCGCCGCCACCATCAAGGCTGCCAGCGAGTTCCCCGGCCACTAGCGCCCACGACCTGGTACTTTGTATCCCATGCACTCGGAGACGTTCCTGAAGGGGCACGTCAACGGGCGCATGGGCGGTCCGGTGCTAAACTGGTCCGAAGTCAGCGAGTTTCATGCGTGGGATTTGCGATGTTTCCCCGCTGACCGTTGAGATCTGGTACTCATGTATCCGAACAAACAGAACTATCCCCCCATCGAATCGGAGGAAACCCCGTGGCCCTTCCCCAGTTGACTGACGAGCAGCGCAAGCAGGCACTCGCTAAGGCCGCTGAGGCCCGCAAGGCACGTGCCGAGCTCAAGGAGCAGCTCAAGCGCGGCGACACCAACCTCAAGGAGGTCCTGGACCAGGCTCAGGACAACGAGATCATCGGCAAGACCAAGGTCTCTGCCCTGCTCGAGGCTCTGCCGAAGGTCGGTAAGGTCAAGGCCAAGGAGATCATGGAGCAGCTGGAGATCGCCCAGACCCGCCGTCTGCGTGGCCTCGGTGACCGCCAGCGTCGCGCCCTGCTGGAGCGCTTCGGCTTCTCCGAGGACTAGCAGATGCCCGGCGAGAACCCCGCAGGTCGACTGGTCGTTCTGGCCGGCCCCTCTGCGGTGGGCAAATCCACAGTGGTTCATCGCCTGCGCAGCGACGTCGACCGTCTGTACTTCAGCGTGTCGATGACCACCCGCGCTCCCCGTCCCGGTGAAGTCGACGGAGAAGACTACTTCTTCGTCACCGCGGACCAGTTCCAGGAGAACATCGACCGTGGAATGATGCTCGAATGGGCGGACATTCACGGCGGGATCCAGCGCTCCGGCACCCCGGCCGCCCCCGTGCAGGAGGCACTCGCCGAGGGACGCCCGGTGCTCGTCGAGGTTGACCTCGAGGGCGCGCGCAACGTCAAGCAGATGATGCCGGAGGCCCACCTGGTCTTCTTGGCACCACCATCCTGGGACATTCTCGTGCAGCGGCTCACCGGCCGCGGGACGGAGCCCGAGGATGTCATCAACCGTCGCCTGGAGACCGCTCGTGAAGAGCTGGCCTGCCAGGACGAGTTCGATCACATCGTGGTCAACGAGCAGGTCGATGAGGCTGTTCAGGCGATCAGTGATATCCTGCACGGCAGGCTTTAACTCTCAACCGAAGAAAAAGGTGTACGTGAACAACGAAGCGTCCAACTCCGCCACCTCGACGGCCGTCTACGACGCACCGGAGGGCATTACCGCTCCTCCGATCGACGAGCTGCTGGACAAGGTGTCGTCCAAGTACGCGCTGGTGATCTTCGCGGCCAAGCGTGCCCGCCAGATCAACAGCTACTACCAGCAGCACGACGAGGGCGTCTTCGAGTTCGTCGGTCCGCTGGTGACCCCGGAGCCCGGTGAAAAGCCGCTCTCCATCGCTCTGCGCGAGATCGACGC
>NZ_JAUNRW010000039.1 GCF_030535495.1 Corynebacterium sp. | reverse complement strand
ATGGAGAGGATGTTCACGCAGGCCATTGTGCTCCTTCGGCGGGAGAAAACACAATCACTCGGGTGCCTCCGACCCCTCTCCCAGTCCACGTGGAGCAACGTCGGTCAGCTCGACAAGAACCGCGATTGGAGTTCATCGGTATTCCGGCGCGAACGTTCCTGCCATTCCGCGGCATGATGCTCCGGAACAGCCACCCAGGCCAGGTAGGCGCCGACCGCCTCTGCGTAGTCGTGGAGCGTACGCATCGTCGGGTTGCCGTGCCCTGCCTCGATCCGGGAGACAGCCGACTTGCTGGTGCCCATTCGATTCGCCACATCCTCCTGCCGGAGACCCCGCTTCTTGCGGATGGCGAACAGCTGAGCTGTGAGCTCGGCATAGGAGTCTGCATTCTTGACGGCCAGCACATCGCGGTCCCAGTCGGTGTCGGTCACCAGGGGTCCTCCTTTCAGAAGAGGAAATGTTGCTGTTTATGGTAACTCACTACCTCGCGCTGCGTCTCCTGCAGCGTCACCGGCGGTCGGAATCACTCCATGAGGTCGCGGCCCGCAATGCCCGTCGCCTCAGTCCTCGTCCCCGTCGTCCCCGGCGCGATCGAGCACCTCCACCACGACGGAGCGCACGCGCATGCGGCCCCGCCGGTCGCGGCCGCCCTCGGCGGTCAGGCGCAGCCCGCAGGTCTCCACGGTGGAGTTCGGCAGGGGCACGCGGCCGATCTCGTAGCCGATGAGGCCACCGACGGATTCGACTTGGTCCTCGATCTCGTCGCTGAACTCGATGTCGATGTCGTAGTCGTCGTCGATCTGCTCGCGCAGATCCTCCAGGGACAGCCGCGAGACGGCGCGGTAGGTGCGGTCGCCGATGAGCTCGATGGGGGCAACCTCGGCGATGTCGTACTCGTCGGCGATCTCACCGACGATCTCCTCGAGGATGTCCTCCATGGTGATCAGTCCGGCGATGCCGCCGTACTCGTCGACGAGCATCGCCATGTGGATCTTGTCCCGCTGCATCTCATGGAGCAGCTCGTCGAGATTCTTCGAGTCCGGGACGAAGGTGGCCGGACGCATGACGTCGGTGACTGCCACCGAGGAGCCGCCGTCGGCGAGGTGGTAGGTGTGGCGCACCAGGTCCTTGATGTAGACGATGCCGAGGATGTCGTCGATGTTCTCGCCGACGACCGGTACGCGGGAGTGCCCGGAGCGCACGCACAGGGTGGAGGCCTGTCCGGCGTGTTTGGATTCCTCGATCCAGATCATCTCGGTGCGCGGCACCATGACCTGGCGTGCCGTGGTGGAGGCGAGGTCGAACACCGACTGGATCATGCGGCGCTCCTCCACCTCCACGATGCCGTGTTCCTGGGCGATGTCGACCATCTCGCGCAGTTCCACCTCGGTGGCGTACGGCCCGTGGCGGAAGCCGCTGCCGGGGGCGATAAGGTTGCCGATCCAGATGAGGACCCGCGCCACCGGTCCCAGCACGTAGGCCACCGCCTGCAGCACCACCGCGGAGCGCAGGGAGATGGAGTACGGGTTTTTGCGGCCCATGGTGCGGGCGAACACCCCGACCACGGCGTAGGTGATGAGCGCGACGCCCACGATCGCCAGCAGGATCGCCCACACCTCGGATTCGAAGACGTCACGGGCCAGGGCGGCGGCGAAGACGGCGGCGGTGGCGTCGAGAAGCGTCTTGAGCAGGATGAGCAGGTTGATGTTGTCCGCGCGGTGCTCGATGACCTTGAGCAGCGCCCGGGAACCGGCGACCTCGTCTTTGACCATGCCCTCCACGCGGGCGCGGGAGATCGAGCTGACGGCGGATTCGACCGTGCCGACCAGGCCGGACAGGCCGAGGGCCAGCACCGTGACCACGCTCAGCCAGACGGTGTCAACCTCCATCACTGCTCACCGGCGGGCTCACCGATGGCGGGGATGCCTCCCCCGGGGACAACCTCGTCGAGGGCCTGCCGGTCGGCGGCCGAGGGGAAGGCCTGCGCGCCGGTGGGCTTGGGCTGGTACTCCACGCCGCGGCGGGCGACGTCGTCGTACCAGTCGGCCAGCAGCTCGTTCTGCAGGGCGAACATCTCGCGCTCGTCGGCGGGGGTGGCGTGATCATAGCCGAGCAGGTGCAGGCACCCGTGGACGGTGAGCAGGGCCAGCTCGTGGTCGAGACCGTGGCCGGCGGCCTTCGCCTGCTTGGCGGCGAACTCCGGGCACAGGACGATGTCCCCGAGCAGCGCCGGACCGGGGCCCTTGGTGTCGGGGCGCATGCCCAGAGCGGTCCCGGAACCGGGGGTGAGCTCATCCATGGGGAAGGTCATCACATCGGTGGGACCCTCCAGATCCAGCCAGCGGACGTGGAGGTCGGTGATCGTCTTGAGGTCGACGATGTGGATGGACGCCTCGGCGTCAGGGTGGATGTCCATTTCGCCGAGGGCGAAGGAGGCGACGTCGATAAGCATCTCCTCGTTGACGCCCGCGGAACCGGATTCGTTGAAGACCTCGATGCTCACGCTATTTCTCCTCGAAGGCGTCGTAGGCGTCGACGATGCGGCCGACGAGTGAGTGGCGGACCACGTCCTGGCTGCTCAGCTCCGCAAACCAGATGCCCTCCACCCCGCGGAGGATCTCCCGCACCAGGCGCAGGCCCGACTTCTGGCCGGTGGGCAGATCGACCTGGGTGATGTCACCGGTGACGATCATCTTGGAGCCGAAGCCCAGGCGGGTGAGGAACATCTTCATCTGCGCCGGGGTGGTGTTCTGGGCCTCGTCGAGGATGACGAAGGCGTCGTTGAGGGTGCGCCCGCGCATGTAGGCCAGCGGGGCGACCTCGATGACCCCGGCGTCCATGAGCTTGGGGATCATCTCCGGATCGAGCATGTCGCGCAGCGCGTCGTAGAGCGGGCGCAGGTACGGGTCGATCTTGTCGTTGAGGGTGCCGGGCAGGAAACCGAGCTTCTCGCCGGCCTCCACGGCCGGGCGGGTGAGGATGATGCGGCTGACCTGCTTGGCCTGCAGCGCCTGCACGGCCTTGGCCACCGCCAGGTAGGTCTTGCCCGAACCGGCCGGGCCGACGCCGAAGACGATGGTGTGCTCGTCGATCGCGTCGACGTACTCCTTCTGCCCCAGCGTCTTCGGGCGGATGGTCCTGCCGCGGCGGGAGACGATGTCGCTGGCGAGCACCTCGCTCACGGACTGCGGGGCCTCCACGGTGACGATGGACACCGCGTGCTTGACCGCCTCCGGGGAGATGACGTGCCCGCGGCGGGCGATGGACTCGAGCTCCTCGAGCACCTTCACCGCGCGGGCCACCTCGAAGTCGGGGCCGGTGACGGTGACGCGGTGCCCGCGGGCGTGGAAGTCCGCGTCGATCTGGTTGTCCAGCACCCGCAGGTTCTCGTCGTTGATGCCGAGCACCGACTGGGTGTACGCCGAGTCGAGCTCCACCTTCCGGGTGATCACTTGTACTGCCAAGGGCCTGCTTTCGTCTCGAAAATCTAGGGGGAAGCCTACCAGCGCTGCGTGAGCACGCCGATGGCCGA
Source organism: Corynebacterium sp. (assembly GCF_030535495.1). GTDB lineage: Bacteria > Actinomycetota > Actinomycetes > Mycobacteriales > Mycobacteriaceae > Corynebacterium. The sequence goes on along the minus strand of NZ_JAUNRW010000039.1, from coordinate 15,943 downwards.
CAGCGCCACCATCGCCGCACTCGCCGTGCGCAGCACCTCGGGGCCGAGTTTCACGGCCGCAGCGCCAAGTTCCGCCAGCTCCTCTGCGCCGATACCGCCCTCGGGGCCGACGATGAGCACCAGCTCCTCGACGTCGAGGTCGATCTCGCGCAGCGGGGTGGCGGCGTCCTCGTGGAGGACCAGGGCCTTCTTGTCGGCGATGAACTCCGCCACCTGTGCGGTGGACATGAGGGGGTGGATCTGCGGGATGCGGGTGCGGCGGGACTGCTTGGCCGCGGCCAGGGCGGCCGCCTCCCACTTCGCCACGCCCTTGGCGGCCTTCGGCCCGGCCCACTTGGCCACGCACCGCTGCGCCTGCCACGGCACGATCGCATCGGCCCCGGCCTGCGTGGCCAGGTCCACGGCCAGCTCCGAGCGCTCCGCCTTCGGCAGCGCCTGCACCACGGTCACCCGGGGGCGGGGGTGCTTATCGACGCCCCACTCCACAACCTCACCCGTGAGCTCATCCTTGCCGCGGGTGGCGGTGACGGTGACGGTGGCGTGGGTGCCGTGGCCGTCGATAAGCAAGATCTGCTCACCGGCGACAATGCGCTTGACGGACACCGCGTGGCGGCCCTCCGGGCCGGCGAGCGTGACTGTGCCGTCGAAGGGCCCCGGGTGGTAGAAGACCGGCAGGCTCATCGGTTGCGGAACTTGCCCTTGAGGCGGGAGAAGAAGCCGGAATCCTCCTCGCCCTCGCGGGTGACGGAGGCCGATTCGGCGCGGTGCTCGCGCAGCTGCTCGAGGAGTTCGCGGGTGCGCTCGTCGATCTCGGTGGGCACGACAACCTGGACATGGGCGATGAGATCACCGCGGCCCTCGGTGCGCAGGCGCGGCATGCCCTCGCCGGCCAGGTGCAGCTGCTCGAGCGGCTGGGTGCCCGCGGGGATGTCGATCTGCAGCTCCCGGCCCGCCAGATCCTCCACGGTGACCTGCGCACCCAGGGCGGCGTCGACGGCCGGGACCTGGACGGACAGGTGCAGGTTCTCACCCTCGCGCTGGAAGACGGGGTGCGGGCGGGTGGAGATCTCCACGTAGAGGTCGCCGGCCGGGCCGCCACCGTGGCCGACCTCGCCCTGTCCGGCCATGCGGATGCGCATGCCGTTGGCGATACCCGCCGGGACGTTGACCACGAGGTCGCGGCGCTTCTTCATACGTCCCTGGCCCGAGCAGCGGGTGCAGGGATCCTGGATGATCTCGCCGAAACCCGCACACGCCGGGCACGGGCGCGAGGTCATGATGTTGCCCAGGAAGGAACGCTGGACCTCCTGCACCTCACCCTGGCCGTGGCACTGGCCGCAGGTGACGGGCTTGGCCTGGGACTCGGACCCGGAGCCCGCGCAGTGGTCGCACACCACGGCGGTGTCGACGGTGATGTCCTTTTTCACCCCGGCGAAGGCCTCCTCCAGGGTGATGGCGGCCCGCAGGAGGGCGTCGTTGCCGGGCTGCACGCGGGAACGCGGACCGCGGGAGCCACCGGCGCCGCCGCCGAAGAAGGCCTCGAAGATGTCGCCGAAGCCGCCGCCTCCGCCCCCACCGAAGCCGCCGCCGTGGCCCTGCTCCATCGGGTCGCCGCCCATGTCCACCACGCGGCGCTTCTCCGGGTCGGTGAGCACCTCGTGGGCCACCGAGGCCTCGCGGAACTTCTCCGCCGCCTCCTCCGTGGAGTTCACGTCCGGGTGGTACTTGCGTGCCAGCTTGCGGTAGGCCTTCTTGATCTCCGCATCCGACGCAGACTTGTCGACGCCCAGAATTCCGTAATAATCACGAGCCACGATGAATTGCTTTCCTTCAATAACCTAGTACGCGGATAACCGCCTGAATGTTACTCTCCGGCCAGAACCCGGCTGACATACCGTGCAACGGCCGAGACCTTCGAGATTGTTCCCGGGTAGTCCATGAACGTGGGCCCGACCACACCGAGGCCGCCGAGCGCATGCCCGTCGGAGCCGTAGGCGGTGGCCACCACCGAGGCGTCCCGCAGGTCTTCGTCCTCGTTCTCCTCGCCGATGAGCACGTGCACATTGCCCAGGTCCGGAACGTTGGCCAGCAGTTTGAGCACGGTGACCTGCTCCTCCAGGGCCTCGATGACCCCGGGGAGCCCGGCCGCCCGGGTGAGGTTGGACGTGCCCGCCAGGATGAGGCGGTCCGTGGGCTGGTCCACCAGGGTCTCCACCAGCCGGGTCGCCGCGCGGGTCAGGGCGTGGGCGATGGGCGGCGGCGGATCCTGCACCAGCTCCGCCAGGGAGGTCGATCCCTCCGCCAGCGTCCGGTCCACCAGGGCGTGGCCCAACAGGTCGCGCAGGAGGTGGACGCCGTCGGCGTCGAGGGGCTCCTCGAGCTCGACGTTGCGCTGATCCACCCGCCCGGTGTCGGTGATGAGCACCAGCAGCAGGCGCGTCGGCCCGAGCGAGACGACCTCGATGTGCTTGACGCGCGCCACCTTGAGGTTGGGCAGCTGGATCACCGCGGCCTGGCGCGTGAGCTGGGCGAGCAGGGTCACCGAGCGACGCAGCACATCCTCCAGGTCCACCCCGTCCTCGAGGAAGGTGAGGATCGCGCGCCGCTCGGGTGCCGAGAGCGGCTTGAGGTCATGGATGTGGTCGACGAACTGCCGGTAGCCCTTCTCCGTGGGGATGCGCCCGGAGCTGGCGTGCTGCTGGACGATGTAGCCCTCCGACTCCAGCACCGCCATGTCGTTGCGGATCGTCGCGCTGGACACGCTGAGCTGGTGACGCTCCAGCAGCGCCTTGGAACCGACGGGCTCCTGGGAGGCGATGTAGTCGGCCACGATGGCGCGCAGGACCTCCTGCCGACGCCTGTCCGTCGAAGTCGCCATCTGGCACTCACCTCCCTTGATTGCCAACAGTCTAACGTGTCAGCTCTCCTCCGCCACGAGGATGTCGGTGATGATGCCGTCCGCCAGCAGCCGCCCCGCGTCGGTCAGCGCGATGCGGTCGCCGACATGCTGCAGCAATCCGCCGTGGACATGCTTATCGACGACCCCGTGCCCCCCTTCCGCGATCCACTCCAGCGGGATACCCTCCCGCAGGCGCAGACCCAGCATGATCTGCTCGGTGTGGCGGTCGGCGGCCGAGAGGATCTCCTCCCCCGCGATCGGCAGCTCGCCCTGCGCCAGCCGCGCCGCATAGCGGGCGGGGTGCTTGACGTTGTGGAAGCGGCGGTCGCCGATATGGGAGTGGGCGCCCGGGCCCGCCCCCCACCAGTCGCCGTCGCGCCAGTAGATCTCGTTGTGGCGGCACTCGCCGCCGGGCCGGGCCCAGTTGGAGACCTCGTACCAGTCGAAACCGGCGTCCTCCAGCCTGTCGGCGATCATCTCGTAGCGCCGGGCGTAGACGTCCTCGTCCGGAGCGGGCAGCTCCCCGCGGCGGACCTTACGGGCCATGGCGGTGCCGTCCTCGACGATGAGCGAATAGGCGGAGACGTGGTCCACCCCGGCGTCGAGCACGGCGTCGAGGGTGGCCCGCACATCGTCATCCGTCTCGGTGGGGGTGCCGTAGATCATGTCGAGGTTCACGTGTGCGAAACCGGCGGCGCGGGCCTCTCTCGCGGCCTCCACCGCCCGGCCCGGGGTGTGGGTGCGGTCGAGCACGCGGAGTACCGCCGGGGAGGCGGACTGCATGCCGAGGGAGATGCGGGTGAAGCCGGCGTCGAGAAGCTCGGCGAAAAACTCCGGCGTCGTGGACTCCGGATTGGATTCGGTGGTGATCTCCGCGCCGGGGGCAAGGCCGAAGGTCGAGCGCACCGTGTCGAGGATGCGCGCGAGCCCCTGCGCGCCCAGCAGCGAGGGGGTGCCGCCGCCGATGAAGACGGTGTCGGCGGGCGGGCCTTCCGCAAGGTCGAGTTCCCGGGCCAGGGAGTCGAGGTAGGCGACGGGCGCCATGTCGAGCTCACCCGGGGTGTAGGTGTTGAAGTCGCAGTAACCGCAGCGCGTGCTGCAGAAGGGGACGTGGACGTAGACGCCGAACATTCCGCCCAGGTTAGCTGGCGGCCCCGCGGCGGGCACGTTTGGCGGCGACGCGGGCGACGACGGCGTCGATACGCGCGCGCTCGGCGAGGAACTCCGGCGGGTGTGCACCCCGCATGGAGCGGGCGTGGGCCGGGTAGGCCTGCGCGACGGTGCTCAGCCAGCCCTCGACGGCGGCGGTGACGTGGGTGCCCACGCGCGCGTAGAGGTGCGGCAGGCTCACGGCGTCGAGGTTGTGGGCGACCAGATCGGTCTGGCAGAGGACCCAGTCGACGATCTCCTCCAGGTGCTCGACGACCAGCGCGGTGCGGGCGTCGATCTCGGCGAAGGTGAACAGTTCCTCGAGGGAGGTGGCGTCGAGAAGCTCCGGTTCCACCAGCTGCGAGGAACGCGAGGCCGCCGCGGACAGGACGCCCGAGCGCAGGCCGGAGGTCAGGGCCTGGCGCAGACCGAGCAGCTCGCCGACGATGTGCCGGGAGTCGCGGCGGGCGTCGTCGAGGATCTCCTCGAACTCGGCGAGGCAGTCGACGGTCAGTTCCCCGTCCCAGTCACGGACAGCCTGCAGGAGGTGCTCGATGTACTCGGCGACCTCATCGCCGATGTTGTAGATCTCCTGGGTGAGCTCGCGATGGCGCAGCTCGGCGGCGATCTTCTGCATCGTGGGCTACCCCCTGTCCTTTTCCGGAATCGAGGCTGACTCTAGGCGAGAATTCTGCGCACTCCGGGAGGACTCGCCGTGGACTAGAGTTGTCACCCATGAGCACCCCTGTCCGGCGGGTGGCCGACGCCCTCCGCCTCGAGCTGCTGAGCAGGTCGAACCTGAAGATTCTGCTCGGTGTGGCCGTCGTCGGTGTGCTCGGGGTGGCCGGGGGTTTTCAGGCCGCCGACAGCGAGGTCCCCCGGACCCCGCTTATCGACGCCCCCTCCCCCATCACCGCGGGCCCCGTCGACATCGTCATCCACGGCACCGGACACGTCGAGGACTTCTTCGGCGGCGAGATCGAGACCGTCGACCTCACGGTGACCACCACGGCTCCCCGGCCCGTCGACGCCCTGGCGCTGGCCGAGATCCTGCGTTGGGAGGGCCAGGAGCAGTCCACCTACGCCACCACGCTGCGTACCGAGGGTTCCCCGGTGGGCACGCTCAACCCGGGTGTGCCGGTGGACATCAGCGTGCAGCTGCCCGACGGCGAGGCGGTGCTGGTGCTCAATGCCGTGACCTGGCGGGAGAGCAACCTCGACGGATCGATGCGCTGGTTCGACCCCACCCCGGTGGCGGAGGTGGTCCTGTGAGGCTCTCGACGCAGCGCTTCGCGCTGTACGTGTTCATCCTCGTCGCGATCTCGGTGGGCACGTGGATCTCCGGATTGTTCCCCGCCCCCCAGGATGTCCTCGACCGGCCCTACCTGCGCGCCGCGGAAGGCCTCAGTGGCCACTCCGAGCGCATCGGCACCGTCACCGTCACGGCGGTGGAGACACAGGCGCAGTGGCAGGAGCAGCCCACCCAGGGGATCTTCCTCGTGGTCTCCCTGGCCGCGGAGGTCCCGGAGCCCGTGGGGCTCGACGCGACGCTTATCGACGCCGAAGGCCGCAGCGTTCACCGCCACGCCCTGAGCCGCTGCGGGGTCCAGCAGCCGGGGCTGCCCACCCCCTGCCAGCTCGCCTTCGAGATGGACCCGAGCGCGGTGGCCGGTGCCAGGCTGCACGTGGCCCGCGACAACGTGCTCGCCGAGCGGGAGTTCCTCGTCTTCGATCTGGCGGCGGAGGCGTTGCCATGAACCGCGGCTGGTACCTGGCGGTGATCCCGGCCGTGGCCTTCGCACTCGCCGCCTCCTCCTTCCGTCTCGTCGACGTCTACCTGCCCAACACCCCCAGCGACCGCATCTCCGGGGCCGCGGGCGATACCCTCCACATCGCGCAGACGGCCCCGGTCGAGGGCGTGGACAACCTCGTCGTCGCCGACGTCACCCTCACCCGGGCCGCACTCGTGCGCGAGGAGGAGGAACCGCAGATGGTCGACGGCACCGACATCGACGTCATCGCCGTCGACTTCGACTGGTCTGCACCCCCGGAATCCCCGCTGCGCACCTGCGACCTGCGGCTGGTCAGCGAGGAAGGTCTGACCTACCTGCCGTCCCCGCGCCTGGGATCGGCCCTGGTCTCGGCGTCGCAGGCACTGAGCAGCATGCACCTGTGCACTCCGGAGGACACCCCGGGCCCCCTCATGGACATGGGCGTGGACCTCGGTATCGGCGAGTACGAGGATCCGCCCCGGCCGGAGAGCTGGTCGACCACCGTGTACTTCGTCGTGCCCTCCGGCACCCGCCCCGCCGCGGTGGAAGTGATCTGGCAGCCGCCGACCTACCTGGAGTTCACCGACGTCTCGCTCGATTCCGCGGCGGTCTCGCTCCCGGAGGACGCCTTCAGCAGCCTGTCCAACGCCGGGGCAATGAACACCAGCGCCGCGACGAAGTAGACCATCCGTGCGGTGACCAGGATGTAGGGGTCGACCGCCGCGGCCTCCCACATGTCCAACGGCCCGACGACGGCGCGCCCCAGGTAGAGCACGCCCAGCTCGGTGCTTTTCGCGAGGGTGAACAGCAGGCAGAACATCACCATGGGGCCCAGGCCCGCGGCGGCGATTCTCCCCAGGGAGCTCAGGGTCGACTTCACGGGGCCGAGCAGGGGCTGCGCGGCCTCGTCGAGGGCCTTGCGCGCCTCGGTGTGCAGACGCCCGCGGGTCCGGCCCTCCGCTGCCCGCGCCGCCAGCTGCGAGCCGTAGATCGTCGCACCCAGGGTGAGCCACGCGACGGGGATGATGATGACGTCGTCGGCGCGCGCCACGAGTGTCACCAGCCAGGACACGAAGGCCCCCACGGGGCCGGCGACGTCAAGTGACCAGGCGCGCAGTGACTCCCACCCGTCGATGACCGAGGCGATGACCGCGCGGGTGGCCACCCAGTCGCGCACCCGGGCGATCCCGGTGGTGAGCACGACGGAGAAGGTGACCATCCACAGCACCTCCAGGTAGGCCGACGCCCCCGCCCAGCCCACCGAGCGCTCCCCCAGGGCGAAGACGCCGATGATCTTGCGCATCACGAGGGCAACGACGATGAGGGAGATGAGCACCCACGTGATCTCGTAGTTCGTGCGCCCGAAGTCGGCGGTGAACAGGTTCCGGGAGGTCTCCGAGAGGGTGGCGTCGTGGATGTAGGCGCGGGTGTCCTCCCTAAGCAGGCCGTTGGAGGAGTACACCGTGAGGAAGGGGATGAGCAGGCCACCGATGGTGAGCAGGCGCACCCGGGTGGAGCCCCGCGTCGGATCGCTCACCGCCCGGGAGATGTACGGCAACGAGGGGCGCAGCAACCACAGGGCCGTGATGAGCGAGGTCATCACCGCGATCGGGGCGAGCGGGATGATAAACACCGCCGCCAGCGAGGACCACCCGGAGACGATCACCGCGGCCCAGATGACCAGGGCACGCACCCCGAGTCCCAGGGCGATGACGGTGAGCAGGCTCGCCCAGTGCCGCGCCAGAAGCCGCACCGCGTCCAGGGGTATGGCGACGGTGCGGCTGATCGCCGAGGTCACATAGTCCACGGCGGGAGTATATCCCGGTCAGCGCTTGTACAGGTGGCTGATCGCGTCCGCGTAGCGCTGGGCGACGACGTTGCGCTTGACCTTCATCGTCGGGGTCAGCTCGTTCTCCTCCTCCGTGAGGTCACGGTCGAGGATGTAGAACTTCCGGATTCCCTCCGCCTGGGAGACGGTGGCGTTGACGGTGTTGACCGCGTCCTGGATCTCCGCGCGCAGCGAGGGGTCCATGGCCAGGTCCTTGACGGGGGTGTCCTCGTCGATGTTGTGGTTGAGCTTCCAGCGGTTGAGGGCGTCCTCGTCGAGGGTGACCAGCAGGCCGACGAAGGGCTTGCCGTCGCCGACGACCATCGCCTGGGAGATGAGCGGGTGCGCGCGCAGCGAATCCTCCATCGGGCCGGGCGAGACGTTCTTGCCGCCGGCGGTGACGATGAGGTCCTTCTTGCGGCCGGTGATCACCAGGTGGCCGGACTCCAGCAGCTCGCCGAGGTCGCCGGTGTTGTACCACTCGCCGTCCATGGATTCCGCGGTGGCCTCGTCGTTCTTCCAGTAGCCGTCGAAGAGGATCGGGCCCTTGACCAGGATCTCACCGGCGTCGTTGATGCGGATGGTCACGCCACCCAGCGGGCGGCCGACGGTGCCGATCTTCTGGTCGTCGAAGTCGACGGCGGCCGCGGCGGCGGTCTCGGTGAGGCCGTAGCCCTCGTAGACCGGCACGCCGATGCCGCGGAAGAAGTGGAGGAGCTCGTGGCTCATGGCGGAACCGCCGGTGATGCAGTACTTCACCGAGTCGCCGATGGCGGCGCGGATCTTGGAGTAGACGAGCTTGTCGAAGACCTTGCGCTTGGCCACCAGCGACTTCGACGGTCCCTCCGGGGTGTCCAGCGCGCGGGAGTAGGCGATGGCGGTCTTCTCCGCGCCCTCGAAGATGCGGGCCTTGACGGGTCCACCGTCGGCGGCGTTGGCCGCGGCGGAGTTGCGCACCTTCTCGAAGACACGCGGCACACCGAGGATGAGGTTGGGGCGCGAGCGGGCGAACTCGACGGACAGGGTGGAGAAGTCCGACCAGTGGTTCTGGGTGGCGCCGCCGACGACCACGGCCAGGGACACCGCGCGGGAGAGCACGTGCGCCATGGGCAGGAAGGTGAGCACGCGGGTGCCCGGCACGGCGATGCCGCCGATGGGGTGGCTGAGCACGCCGCGGACCTCGGCGAGCCAGTTCCGGTGGGAGAGCTTGCAGCCCTTCGGCTGTCCGGTGGTGCCGGAGGTGTAGACCAGCGAGGCGAGGTCGTCGGTGGACGTGTTCGCGATGCGGGAGTCGATCTCCTCGGAAGGCACCTCCCGGCCCTCGAACTTGAGGGTGGCCACGGCGGAGGAGTTGATCTCCAGCACGCGGCGCAGCTGGGAGGGCGAATCCTGCAGGCGCGGGGAGCCGTCCTCGGCGAGCACCAGGTGGGAGATGAGCTCGGTGTGGTCGCGGGTCTCGGAGATGGCCAGCACCGCGCCGGAGTCCTCGATGATCCACTGCATCTGCGAGAGCGAGGACGAGGGGTAGATCGGCACGGAGACCGCACCGGCGGCCCAGATGGCGAAGTCGAACAGGGACCACTCGTAGCGGGTGGAGGAGATCAGTGCGATGCGGTCGCCGGGCTGCACGCCGGAGGCCACCAGCCCCTTGGCCACATCAAAGACCTCGGCGACGAACTCTGCGGACGTGACGTTGACCCACTCGAAGTTGGCTGGTCGGGTGAACATCACGCCGTGCGGGTACCGACGCGCGGTGTCCAGCATGGCGGTGAGGCAGGTTTCGCCGGGGGCGATCTCGTAGTCGGCCGGGGTGTGGAACTCCTGCACGGGGCGTCCTCTCGGATCGGGGATACATGACGGTTTCCTCAATAACGCTACCCCTGCACCATCATCCGATGGCGGCCACACCCGCGACTTACAGCAGAACCGGCAGCGAAGTGGCAGGATGTCGGGTGTGACTTACCAGGACGTGCTGAAAGAACTCGCGGACGCCCACGGCGTCGCCACGCGCTACACCGCCAGTGACGGCGAGGAGATCACCGTCACCGATGACACGCTGCTGAAGACACTGCGTGCCCTCGGGGTGGCGCTGTCCGACGCCCCCGCGGAGGACGAGCTCACCGCCGCCCTGCACTCCCACCGGGAGGCCGAATCCATCCGCCCGCTGCCGGCCAGCGTGGTCGCCGTCACCGGCGATGCCCGCACCTTCAACGTCCACGTCCACGACGGGGCTCCGGCTAAGGTCCGCATCATCTGCGAGGACGGCTCCGAGCGCGCCGTGCAGCAGGAGGAGAACTGGAACCCGCCGGTGACCGTCGACGGTCAGGCCTTTGGTGAGGCCACCTTCCGTATCCCGGGTGATCTGCCCCTGGGCTGGCACCGCATCGAGCTGGTGTCGAACGATGACCGCCACGAGTGCGCCCTCATCATCACCCCGGCCCGCCTGTCGACCACCGACCGCTTCGTGGACCAGCCGGTCACCGGTGTCATGGCGCAGATGTACTCGGTGCGCTCCGAGGATTCCTGGGGCCTGGGCGACTTCCACGACATGGGCCAGCTGGCGGAGGTGCTGGCCACCGAGGCCGGGGCCGATTTCCTGCTGGTCAACCCCATGCACGCCGCGGAGCCCCTGCCGCCGGCGGAGGATTCCCCCTACCTGCCGACCACCCGTCGCTTCATCAACCCCATCTACCTGCGCATCGAGGACATCCCCGAGATGGAGCAGCTGGACGAGGACACCCGCTCCGACATCCTCGAACTCGCCGCCGAACTGCGGGAGATGAACCGCTCCGAGGACATCATCGAGCGCAACCCCGTCTACCAGGCCAAGCTCGACGTCCTCCACGAGATGCACCACCACGGCCGCACCCCGGAGCGCGAGGAGGCCTTCCGCGCCTACATCGAGCGCGAGGGCCAGGGCCTGGTCGACTTCGCCGCCTGGTGTGCCCAGCGTGAGTACGAGCAGATCCACGATCAGCGCGCCCACGGTATCGCCCCAGGCATGGACGAGGCCATCAACTTCTACATGTGGCTGCAGTTCCTCTGCGATGAGCAGCTGGCCGCCGCGCAGGCCCGCGCCACGGCCGCCGGCATGAAGATCGGCATCATGGCCGACCTGGCCGTCGGCGTGCACCCCGGTGGCGCCGACGCCCACAACCTCGCCCCCTGGCTGGCCCCCGATGTCTCCGTCGGCGCCCCGCCGGACGGCTACAACCAGCAGGGACAGGACTGGTCCCAGCCGCCGTGGCACCCGACCAAGCTCGCCGAGTCCGGCTACCGGCCGTGGCGCAACCTGCTGACGACGGTGCTGCGCCACTCCGGAGGCATCCGCGTCGACCACGTCCTCGGCCTGTTCCGTCTCTTCGTCATGCCGCGCATGCAGCCGCCGACCACCGGCACCTACGTCCACTTCGACCATGAGGCACTCGTGGGAATCCTGGCCCTGGAGGCCGAGCGCGCCGGGGCGGTCGTCGTGGGCGAGGACCTGGGCACCTTCGAGGCGTGGGTGCAGGATGTGCTGGCCGCCAAGGGCGTCATGGGCACCTCCATCCTGTGGTTCGAGGGCTCCCCCACCGTCGAGGGCCCGCGCCTGCAGCACGAGTACCGTCAGCTGGCGCTGAGCTCCGTGACCACCCACGATCTGCCGCCGACCGCCGGATTCCTGGCCGGCGAGCACATTCAGCTGCGCGAGCGTCTGGGCCTGTTCACCCGCGACGCCGCCGACGAGGACGCGGAGGATCTCTCCTGGCAGGCCGAGGTGCTCGACCGTATCCGGGAGACCGGCTGCTTCGCGGACACCGAGCTGGCCGACACCGAGTTCGCAGGCCGGGAGCGCAATGAGCGCGGCAGCACCGCGGAGCTCATGGAGGGGATCCACCGCTTCATCGCCGGGACCCCCTCGGCGCTGACGTGCATCTCCCTGGTGGACATGGTCGGTGACGTCCGGGCGCAGAATCAGCCCGGTACCACCAAGGACCAGTACCCCAACTGGTGCATCCCCCTGTGTGACGCAGACGGCACCCCGGTGCTCATCGAGGATCTCGCCGGGATGGATCTCTTCCACCGCATCGCGAAGGCGAGCGAGCGCTAGTCAACAGCTGAGTTCGTGCGTTTCTCCCATGCACAAGTATGGGGGATATACACGACCACCAGGGCTGGCGGATCCTAGAGCAGCGTGATCAGCCAGGCGATGAGCACGATCGCCAGGAGCACCCACAGCGACTGGGTCACCCGCGACTGCGGGTACTTGCGCTTGGCCTTGGGCAGCTTCTGGTCCTGTTTACGCAGTTCCTCGGGGTTGGCCATGGTTCTCCTCTAGTTGTCTCTGCCGATTTTCGCCGCCGCCCGCTCCCCCGCCAGGGACACGGTGTCCACCACGCGGACCAGCGCGACGGCGCCGATGGTCGCCAGCGGAACAGCGACGGCCATCACCAGGGGGATCTGCAGCCACAACGGGGCGTTGAGCAGAAACTGGGTGATGGCGTCCATGTCGGATCAATCTACCCCAGTGTCAGCCGAGTTCCACCCCGGCCAGCCCGCGACGGCGCAACAGTGGGGTGACGTCCTTGTCGCGTCCACGGAGACGTCGGAAAGCATCGGTGTAGTCCAGCGACGCGCCGCGGGAGAGGATGTGCTCGCGGAACTGCTCGCCCGCCTCCCGCAGGTCACGGGCCTGCGTGAACCAGTCGAAGCCGTCGGCGTCGAGCGCCTCGGCCCACAGGTAGGAGTAGTAGCCCGCGGAGTAACCGCCGCCGAAGATGTGGTTGAAGTAGGTGGACCGGTAGCGCGGGGCGAGTTCGTCGACGACCAGGCCGGCCTCCTCGAGGGCGGCCTGCTCGAAGTCGCTGATCGACGCCACCTTCCCCGCCTCCTCCGGGCTCAGCGAGTGCCACGCCAGGTCGATGATGGCGGCGGCGAGGTACTCGGAGGTGGCGAAGCCCTGGCCGAACTGGCGGGCGGTGATGGCGGCGTCGAGAAGCTCGGTGGGGATGACCTCCCCGGTGTCGACGTGGCGGGCGTAGTTGCGGGCGATGGCGGGGTCGAAGGCCCAGTTCTCGTTGATCTGGGAGGGGAACTCCACCCAGTCGCGGGGGACGTTGGTGCCGGACAGGCTCGGGTAGCGCACATCAGAGAGCAGGCCGTGGAGGGCGTGGCCGAACTCGTGGAAGAGGGTGGTCACCTGGTCGATGGTCAGCAGCGGCTCGGAGCCGTCGACCGGGTGGGTGATCGACATGACGTTGACCACCACGGGGCGCTTGCCCTGCAGGCCGGACTGGCCGACGAAGGAACTCATCCACGCCCCACCCCGCTTGGAGGGCCGCGCGCGGTAGTCGGTGAGCAGCAGGCCCAGGCCGGTGCCGTCGGCATCTGTGGCCTCCCAGACGTCCACTCCCTCGGCGTAGCCGTGCAGATCCTCCCGCGGAATCACGGTGATGCCGTAGAGGAGGTGCGCGGCGTGGAAGACGCCGTCGATAAGCACCTGGCGCAGGGGGAAGTACTGCGAGAGCTCGTCCTCGTCGAGGGAGTAGTCGCGCTCGCGGACCTGCGACTGCCAGTAGGGCCAGTCGGCGGCGGTGAGCTCCTCCCCTGCCAGTTCACCGGCGAGCTTGCGCTCGGCGTCGGCGTTGGCGGCAGCTGCCGGGGCGAGGTCGAAGAGCAGCTGGCGGGCGGCCTGCGCGGTGCCGGCGGTCTCCTCGGCGATGACGTAGTCGGCGTGGGTGTCATAACCGAGCAGGCGGGCGCGTTCGGCGCGCAGGCGCACCTGTTCCAGGAGATTGTCCCGGTTGGAATCGGCGCCGCGGCGCTGCGAGGCCTCGTACAGGCGCGCGCGGGCCGCGGGGTGCTCGAGGACGAGCTGGTCGGACTGGACGGTGGGCAGCTCGAGGGGGATGACCCAGGTGTCACCGTCGGCGGCGGCGTCGATACGCGCCTGGCTGAGGCCGGCGAGGTGGGCGGGGTCGTCGAAACGCACCGCGAGCTCGCGGGTGTCGGCCAGCAGCTGCCGGCCGAAGGACTCGGACAGGGAGCTCAAGCGCTGGTTGATCTCGGCCAGGCGCTGCTTACCGACGGCATCGAGGTCGGCGCCGCGGCGGGTGAAACGGCGCACGAGCAGCTCGTGAAGCCTGCGGGACTCGGGGTCGGCGGGGACGGGGACGCTGCGCAGCTGCTGGTACAGGGCCTCGTTCTGGTAGATCGCATCCGAATGCGCGGACAGCCGGGGGACGATGTCGGCGATGGCGGCATCCATCTCATCGTTGGAATCGGTGCCCTGCAGGTTGAACAGCCAGGAGGTGACACGGTCGAGCAGCGCCCCGGAAGTCTCCAGGGCTTCGACCGTGTTCTCCCAGGTCGGGGTGCCATGGGAGGTGATCTCCGCGATCTCGGCCCTGTGCTCCTCCAGCGCCGTGTCCAGCGCCGCCACGGCATGCTCGAGGCGGATCTTTTGAAAATCCGGGAGTTCATAGGGCAGGGAGGACGGGGCAAGCAACGGATTCGAGGTCATGTCCCGCCACCCTAGTACCGTTGAGCGCATGAGCGACCACCCGCGTGTGACCGTCACCTGCCCCGCCGGCACCGTCACCGGTGTCAACGAAGGAGAGATCAACCGCTTCCACTCGATCCCCTACTCGCGGATCCCCGGCCCCTTCGAGGACGCGGAGCGGCTCAGCGGCACCGAGCGTATCGACGCCACCGTCTACCGCCCCGACACCATCGCCCTGTCGATCGTCACTCCGGCCCACACCCGCGAGCTGGCCGATCTGCCGGTGGTGGTCTACATCCACGGTGGTCGTTTCGAATCCGGCACCCACGGGGACCGGCGCGCCGATGGTGCCCCCAACGCCGCGGACGGCATCATCACCGTCCACATCGGCTACCGCACGAGATTGCAGGGTTTCGCCCGCTTCCACGACGACGAGCCCGAGCGCTTCCGCGGTATCGACGACTGCCAGCTCGGGCTGGAGTGGGTCCAGCGCAACATCGAGGCTTTCGGCGGGGATCCCACCAATGTCACTCTCGTCGGCCAGTCCGCCGGCGCCACCGTCGCGCTGTGGCTCATGCGGCGCGACCATTTCCGCGGTGCTTTCCGGCGCGTTCTCGCCATGTCCCCGTGTTTCCCGCGGCAGAGCTTCGAGCAGCGCAAGGGCTCCCTGCGGATGGTGCTGGGCAAGCCCGTCACGCGCGCTGTGCTGACACAGCTCGCGGAGCAGAAGCCGGCGGTGCTGCGCAAGGCCTACCAGCGGTTTCGCGGCATTCACGGGCTGGACATGGCGCTGGGTCCGACCGGTTTCGACGGCGCCGAACTCTCCGACATGCCGCTGATGATCACCAGCACCCGCGACGAGCACTACGACATGCCCGCCGGCCGGCGGGTCGACGCCCGCGGGTGGGGGTCGACGGCGGTGCGCCTGCTGGCTCGTCGCATGGGGCTGAGCGGATCGGTGGCCGACTATCTGCGCGCGGCGCAGGACATGGATCCCCAGCGCCCGATGGGTCGGTTGATCGGTGACGCCGCCAACCGGCGGTGGGTGTCCCAGGCCGGGGAGCAGATTCCCGGGCCGGTGTGGATGGTGGAGTTCATCGCCGAGCACGGCCCCGCCCTGCACTGTGCAGAGATTTCTCCGTTGTTCGGCGTCGGCGGTGGCGGCGGTGCGGTGCGTGAGCTGCTGCTGGACTTCGCCCACGGCACCCGCCCGGGGTGGCCGGAATACGGGAGCGACTATGATCGCCAGGTCCGTATAATTTCACTTGACAGCGCACACGATCGTGTGGAGGATGACCCGCTGCACATGGTGAGAGACGCCTTTTCATGAGGAGGAGATGACGTGATGGACCGGTCGGAGTTCACATCCGCCTTCATCGACCAGCTTCCGCAACTCGACGAGCTCACGGAACTTCTCTCCGCTCCGTTGGCAGGTGGAACGCACCTCATCCTCACCAACGACAACCCGTGGGACAACTCCATCTACCAGTTTTACCTGGACCGCGAAGGCAAGATCATCGACTCCGCGGTCCATGACGTGGGCCACTCCCTAGGCCACGAATTCAATACCGGCGATGTCGTGGGGGCGGGTGTGCTCCTGGGTTCCATCCCGGAGAATCTCACCTTCGTCCGCCACACGCGCTGCCCCTACCGCCTGGACTTCTTCTTCTCCGACCTCTCCGCCGACCCGGACCATGAGAGCCACGTACTCTCCTTCTACCGCCACGTCTGGCCCGGGGTACCCGTGGAGGTGGAGGCACTGAGCACGATCGTCGGGCCGTTCTCCCCGGAGATCGTGGCCCGCATCGAGCTGG
>NZ_JAUNRW010000038.1:17491-19639 GCF_030535495.1 Corynebacterium sp. | reverse complement strand
ACCCGTGTCGCCGCCGTGAAAGGGCGGTGTCCTAGGCCACTAGACGATGGGGGCCAGTCTTTGCGCCAGATGGGCTCTGGGACGTGCGACTGATTAAGAATGCTACTTCATGGTGTGTTCAGATCAAAACCGCAGGCACCACCACCCTTTTGCGGCACGCGCGGTGGTCTATCCTCGAAGGCATGACCGACGCTGCGACCTGCTCGTGCCACGAGCCGAATGTTCACGGGTACAACGAGAACAAGGCGAAGTACCTGGCCCGCCTCAAGCGGATCGAGGGCCAGACGCGGGGTATCCACCGGATGATCGATGAGGATCAGTACTGCATCGACATTCTCACCCAGGTCTCTGCCGTGACCTCGGCGCTGGAGAACGTGGCTCTGGCGATGCTGCAGGACCACATCTCCCATTGCGTGGCCGGCGCGGCCAAGGAGGACGGGGAGGCCGCGGAGGCGAAGATCGAGGAGGCCATGCGGGCGATCCAGAAGATGGTGAAGTCCTAGACGTCCGCGTCCTCGAATTCCTCGGCCAGGCGCGCCCGCCAGCGCTCCAGCGTGGGCCGGTAACGGTCGACGCTGGCGACCAGGAGGTCATCGACCATGGTGAGCATGACGTCGGGAACCTGCGCCTGGCCTTCGGCGTAGTTGAGGATCTCGGCGAGGGCGTCGTCGATGAAGCCGGTGATCTCCTGGGGGCGGTGCACGACGCGGACCTCGCGGTCGTCGTCGGCGATGTAGGGGCTGGGTTCCACGCAGGTGACCAGGTAGCGGAAGACGCGGTGGAGTTCCTGGATCGCCTGGACGGTGGTCGTGGGATCGTTGGTGCCGGGAGACAGGGAGCGGTCGGCGATGTCGACGAGTTGGCGGATGCCGAAGCCGACGTCCTGGGTCATGGTGCGCTCCATCCGCACGGCCACAGCACTGTTGAGCTGCGTGCAGTCCTTGTCGGTAACCTCGCCCTCGCCCCACACCCGCATGATGCACTGGCCGTCGACGATGTACTCGCCGACGCTGCGGTCGATGGTGACCACGGCGTCGTTGTCCGTGGCCCAGCGCAGGAGCTTCTGGTAGTCGAACCAGACGATGTTGCCGGTCTGACCGGTGCACACCTCCTGCCGGGGATCGCCGGGCCGTGGCGACCACGTCGGCCCCTGGGCGGGCGTGTCGGTGTCCGCGTGGGCCGGGTACATCTCCTTCGCCAGGGCGAGGGTCTCCGTGCCGATCGCCCACACCACGTTGGCCACCTTCATCGACGACAGGATGTGGCGGATGAAGGCGAGGAAGAAGCCGAGGCACATGAGCACCATGGCGAAGGAGATGGTCACCGACAGGCGGGGCACGTAACCGTCGTCGCCGTCACGGGGGTTCCACACGTAGCGGGTGACGGTGAGGGCGAAGACGAAGGTGGACAGGAAGATCGCCAACGTGCCCTGGACGATGCGGCTGCGCAGGAAGCCGTCGAGCATGCGGGGGCTGAACGAGCTGTTGACCAGCTGCAGGACGACGAGGGTGTTGGAGAACACCAGGCCCGTGACGGAGATCGTGGCCGCGGCGATGACGCCGAGCACCTCGCGGGCGGCATCCGGGCCACCGGAGAAGACGAAGAAGAGCGGGTCGCCGGGGTCCCGGGCCTCCAGCGTGGGGATGACCACCCCGGCCACCAGGGCCGCCACGACGCTGACGGCGGGGATCATCCAGAAGGGGGACCAGAGGCGTTGCCAGCGGGTCTCCCGGGGGACGTCGGGGACCGCGCCGCGTACTCGTTGCTCACTCACCCCTTCATCATCCCACCAGCCGCGAGACGAGTGGGCGATTCGCCGCCACCCAGCGGTAGGCCAGCGACCACAGGCGGTCCAGCGCTCGGGCCAGCAGCACCCGTCCACCGACCCGCGCCCACAGCGGTCCCCCGCCGTCGCGCAAGGCTGCGCCGATGGCGCGGTGCCCCAGTTCGTCCCCACCCGCACTGCGGTAGATGGCGTGGTGACGCAAGGGCAGGGCGGCGATGTCGATCAGCGGCGCGTAGCGCTGCAGCCGGTGCGCGGCCTGTCGGCAGAAACCACAGTCGACGTCGAAGTAGAAGGTCATGCCACCCAGGTTACGACCAAGCCAGGAACACGGTCGTGTTCCCGGCTCTGCTTATCGACGCCGA
>NZ_JAUNRW010000038.1:7877-17391 GCF_030535495.1 Corynebacterium sp. | reverse complement strand
GTTACGACCAAGCCAGGAACACGGTCGTGTTCCCGGCTCTGCTTATCGACGCCGACAGCCGGAGAGCGTTCATCGCTCTCCGGCTGTCGTCCGATTGTGGGCCCCGTGGGGCTCGAACCCACGACCTGCGGATTAAAAGTCCGTAGCTCTACCAACTGAGCTAGAGGCCCGTCGCTCACATACTAGCGCCCGGTCGGCCGCACACAGAAACCGGCCACCCTGACGACGAACCCCCCGCCGTCCGCGGTGGGGCGGGCGCCGGGGGGATGCCGATATGCAGGGATCTAGTTCTGCTTCATGGAGCCGGTCTCGAGGAAGCGCTGGTGGAAGGACAGCGCGGTCGCGAGATCGTGCGGGGTCTGCTGGAACTTGCCGGCGTTGGCGCGCTCGACGTACTCCTCGAGCAGCGGGCGGTAGTCCGGGTGGGCCACGGCGATCATCTTCTTGACGCGGTCACGCGGAGCCAGGCCACGCAGGTCGGCGACACCGTGCTCGGTGATGACGACCATGGCGTCGTGCTCGGTGTGGTCGATGTGGGAGGCGAACGGGACGACAGCAGAGATGTCGCCGTTCTTGGCGTCCGACGGGGAGATGAAGGTGGAGATGCGGGCGTTACGGGTGAAGTCGCCCGAGCCGCCGATGCCGTTCATGATGCGGGAGCCGGCCACGTGGGTGGAGTTGATGTTGCCGTAGATGTCGGCCTCGATCATGCCGTTGGAGGAGATCAGGCCCACGCGGCGGATGACCTCCGGGTGGTTGGAGACCTGCAGCGGGCGCAGGATGATGGACTCGCGGTAGCGCTTGGCCTCCGCGTTCATCTTCTCTGCGTACTCCGGGGACAGGGAGAAGGAGGTGGCGGATGCGACGGTCATCTTGCCGGCGTCGATGAGGTCGACCATGCCGTCCTGGATGACCTCGGTGTAGGCCTCGATCTTCTCGAACTTCGAGTCCAGCAGGCCGGCCATCACGGCGTTGGGGACGTTGCCCACGCCGGACTGCATGATGTAGTTGTCGTACGCCAGACGGCCGCCCTTGACCTCACCCTCGAGGAAGTCGAGGAAGTAGCCGGCGATCTTCTTGGAGATGTCGTCGATCGGCTTGAAGGGGGCGTTGCGGTCCGGGGCGTTGGTCTCGACCACGGCGACGACCTTGTTCAGGTCGATGTCGATGTAGGTGTTACCGATGCGGTCACCGGAGTTGATGATCGGGATCGGGGTGCGGTTCGGCAGGTGCTGGATGCGGTAGACATCGGCCATGCCCTCGAGGTCGAGGGACTGCCACTCGTTGACCTCGATGATGATCTTGCGGGCGGCGTCGAGGTAGTCGACGTTGTTACCGACACCGGAGGACGGGATGAGGTGGCCCTCCTCGGTGATGCGGGTGCACTCGACGACGGCGACGTCGAGCTCACCGAAGAAGCCGTGCTCGACGTACTGGCCGGAGTGGGACAGGTGGATGTCCTGGTACTTCATCTCACCGGCGTTGATGGCGTTACGCATGATCGGATCCGACTGGTACGGCATGCGGTAGTTGAGGGCACCGGCCTCGGCCATGACGCCGTCACAGTCGGGGGCGGTGGAGGCGCCGGTGAAGACGTCGATCTTGTAGGTGTCGCCCTTGCCCTGTGCCTCCTTGGCACGGTTGGCGATCGCGGTCGGCAGCGCCTTCGGGTACGCGGCACCGGTGAAGCCGGACATACCGACCTTGTCACCGTTGTCGATGAACTGAGCTGCCTCATCGGCGGACATGACCTTGTCGCGCAGAATGGCGTTGGCGATGCGATCGGACATGAATTTCCTCCTGATTACCGGGCCGAACACAGGTGATGTCGGTCCCGCAGTGTCTGTGAGATGTGTCGGACGGCGCCCGCACCGCACACGGGAATGTCGTGTCGGTTACACAGGAGCCATTTAGTTACGGTGACCACATTAGCGGATTTGGCGTGACCCCGCCGCGAAGCACGCAACTGTGTTAATCGTACGGCACCCCCTGGGGAAATAACCGGGAGAACCCGTCAGTTGTTTGGCCCGGACCACCCCCACGGGGGAGAATGACGCTGTGACTGTGAACATCGGCTCCCTGACCCTGAACTCCCCCGTGGTCCTGGCCCCCATGGCGGGCGTGACCAACGTGGCGTTCCGCACGCTGTGCCGGGAGCAGGAGATCGAGAAGACCGGGACCGTCTCGGGCCTCTACGTCTGCGAGATGATCACCGCCCGCGCACTGGTCGAGCGCAACGAGAAGACCCTCCACATGACCACCTTCGCCCCGGACGAGAACCCGCGGAGCATGCAGCTCTACACCACGGACCCGGAGTACACGTACCGGGCGGCGAAGATGATCGTCGACGAGAACATGGCCGATCACATCGACATGAACTTCGGCTGCCCGGTGCCCAAGGTCACCCGCAAGGGCGGCGGCTCGGCGATCCCGTACAAGCGGCGCCTGTTCGGCAACATCGTCGCCGCGGCCGTGCGCGCCACGGAGGGCACCGACATCCCGGTCACCGTGAAGTTCCGCGTCGGTATCGACGATGAGCATCACACGCATCTCGACGCCGGACGCATCGCCGTGGAGGAGGGCGCGGCGGCCGTGGCCCTGCACGCCCGCACCGCCGCCCAGCGCTACTCCGGCGACGCGGACTGGTCGCAGATCACCGCGCTCGTCGAGCACCTGCGCGGTTCCGGCGTCCCGGTGCTGGGCAACGGCGACATCTTCGCCGCCGCCGACGCCCGCCGCATGATGGACGAGACCGGTTGCGACGGGGTCGTCGTGGGCCGCGGCTGCCTGGGCCGCCCGTGGCTGTTCGCGGAGCTCTCGGCCGAGTTGCGCGGCGAGCCCCTGCCCCCCACCCCCACCCTCGGGGAGGTCACGCGCATCGTCCTGCGGCACGCGGAGCTGCTCGCGGAGCATGACGGTGAGCAGCACGCCTGCCGCGACCTGCGCAAGCACATGGGCTGGTACCTGCGCGGCTTCCCCGTCGGCGGCGACGTGCGTTCGCAGCTGGCCCGCGTGTCCACCCTCGCTGAGCTGCGGGAACTGCTCGCCCCCTGGGCGGATTCGCCGGCTCTGGCCGAGGACGCGGACGGTGCCCGTGGCCGCCAGGGCTCCCCGTCCAAGGTGGCGCTGCCCGACGGCTGGCTCGATGATCCGGAGGACGCTTCGGTGCCGGACGGCGCGGAGATCATGCACTCGGGCGGGTAACCGGGGTTAGTGATTTCCAATTTCATGTCAATTAGGCGCACCTGAACAGGCGTAACCGTTTCGTGAGCCTTAAGATAGTGCGCATGCGTATCGCTTACCGGGAACACCTAGATAACTTCGCCCATGACCTCATCGTCATGTGCGACACGGTGCGCTCAATCATGGCCAACGCCTCCACCGCGCTTATCGACGCCTCCCTCGAACCCGCCGAGGACTCCATCTCCCAGGCCGAGCCCCTCGAGGAGATCCGCCAGCGTTGCGAGGACCGCGCCGTCCAGCTGCTGGCCCTGGAGGGGCCGGTGGCCCGCGACCTGCGGCAGGTCGTCTCCTCCATCTACATCGTCGAGGATTTCGACCGTATGGCGGCCCTGGCCATGCACATCGCCAAGGCCGCCCGCCGCCGCTACCCGGAGCACGCGGTACCGGTCCAGCTCCTCGGCTACTTCAAGGAGATGGCCCGCCTCGTCGACGACATGGGGGAAAAGACCCGCGACATCCTCGTCGACCCCAACGCCGATGTGGCGCTGGTCCTCAACGAGGACGACGACGCGGTCGACGACCTCAACGAGTACATGCTCACCATGCTCACCGTACGTGAGTGGGAGCACTCCACCCGCGAGGCCGTCGACGTCGCCCTGCTCTCGCGCTACTTCGAGCGCTACGCCGATCACTGCGTCAATGTCGCCGCCCGCATCGTCTACCTCACCTCGGGGCTGACCCCGGACGAGTACACCGCCAGCAAGGAGCAGGCGCGGGCCGACGCCGACATGTCCGCCCGTTTCGCGGAGCTGGAGCGCCAGTTCTCCTCCCGCGGCCGCTACCCGGGCACCGCACAGTAGCCGGTAACACCGCAGGCCCCGTACGCGCGATGCGTACGGGGCCTGCTGCGTTGACCGCGGGATGTGCTCGGACCAGGAGCTCTACCGGCGGGGCCGGTTATCCGAAGCGACCGGCGATGTAGTCCTCGGTCTCCTTCTGGTCCGGGTTCTCGAAGATCTTCTTCGTGTCACCGAACTCGACGAGGCGACCCGGCTTGCCGGTGGCCTCGAGGGAGTAGAAGGCGGTCTTGTCGGACACACGGGCTGCCTGCTGCATGTTGTGGGTCACGATGACGATGGTGAAGTCTTCCTTCAGCTCGTGGATGAGGTCCTCCACGGCCAGGGTCGAGATCGGGTCGAGGGCGGAGCAGGGCTCATCCATGAGCAGCACCTCCGGCTCGACGGCGATGGCGCGGGCGATGCACAGACGCTGCTGCTGGCCACCGGAGAGGCCGCCGCCCGGCTTGTCGAGACGGTCCTTGACCTCCTCCCACAGGTTGGCGCCGCGCAGGGACTTCTCCGCGACCTCCTTGAGCTTCTTCTTGTTCTTCTCGCCGGAGAGCTTGAGGCCGGCGACGACGTTGTCCTCGATGGACATGGTCGGGAACGGGTTGGCCTTCTGGAACACCATGCCGATGGTGTTGCGCACGGACACCGGGTCCACCTTGGAACCGTAGATGTCCTCGCCGTCGAGAAGGATCTCTCCCTTGACGTAGGCGCCGGGGATGACCTCGTGCATGCGGTTGAGGGTACGGAGGACGGTGGACTTACCGCAGCCGGAGGGGCCGATGAACGCGGTGACGGCCTGGGCCGGGATCTGCAGGTTGACGTTCTGCACGGCGTGGAAGTCGCCGTAGTAGATGTTGACGTCGTTGAGTTCGAGCTTGGACATCAGTAACTCCTTGTTTCTTGCTTATCGACGGGCCGAAGCTACTGCTTGACCGAGAACTTGGCGGAGATCACGCGTGCACCGATGTTGAGCAGCGCGATGATGAGGACCAGGGTGAGGGCGGCGCCCCACAGCTTGTCGAGGACCGCCGGCGAGGTACCGGCCTTGTACATGTCGAGCATCATCAGCGGCAGCGAGGACTGCGGGCCGGTCATGGAGTCGAGGTTCATCGCCTGGGTGGAACCCACGAGGATGAGGACCGGGGCGGACTCACCCATGACGCGGGCGATGGCCAGCATGACGCCGGTGACGATGCCGGACAGTGCCGTCGGGAGGACGATCTTGGCGATCGTCTTCCACTTGGGCACACCCAGCGCGTAGGACGCCTCGCGCAGGTCCATCGGGACGACGCGGAGCATTTCCTCGGTGTTACGGACGACGACCGGCACCATGAGCAGCACGAGCGACAGGGCCACGGCCATGCCGGAACGCTGGAAGCCGAAGAGCGTGATCCAGGTGGTGAAGATGAACAGTGCGGCGACGATGGACGGCACACCCGTGAGGATGTCGACCATGAAGGTGGTCATGCGGCCGAGGCGGTTGCCGTTGGCGTACTCCACCAGGTAGATGGCGGTGAAGATGCCGATCGGGACGGACAGGACCGTGGCGATCGCGGTCTGCATGAGCGTACCGACGATGGCGTGGGCGGCGCCGCCGCCGGCCACGTGGTACAGCGTGGAGGCCTGGGATTCGGTCCACCAGGCGGCGTTGAGGATCGGGCTGATGCCGCGGGCGATGACGGTCCACAGCACCCACACCAGCGGGACCATGGCCAGGGCCATGGTGGCGTAGACCAGGATGGTGGCCACGGTGTTGGTGGTCTTGCGCGACTGGGAGATGTGGGAGAACGAGCTGCCGGAGCTCAGCGCCGTGGACGTCGGGGTGACGGTGTTGACGTTGTTGGTCATGATGTTCCTCCGTCTACTTCTTGGCCACGAGGGCGCGGGCGATGGAGTTCACGACGAAGGTCAGGAGGAAGAGCACCAGACCGGCGGCGATGTAGGCGCCCGCCTGAATGTCGTTGTTGAACTCGGGGGCGGCGTTGGCGATCGCCGTGGCGAAGGTGGTACCACCGTCGAACAGCGAGAAGCGGAAGGCCGAGGACGGGGAGACGACCATGTACAGCGCCATCGTCTCACCGAGGGCACGACCCAGACCCAGCATGGAGCCGGAGATGTAGCCGGAGAGACCGAACGGCAGGACGGTCATGCGCACGACCTCCCAGCGGGTGGCACCAAGTGCCAGGGCGGCCTCGATCTGACCGCGCGGGGTCTGGACGAAGACCTCGCGGGCGGTGGCGGCGATGACCGGGAGGATCATCACGGCCAGGACGATGCCACCGGTGAGGATGTTACGACCGGTCGCGAACGAGGGGGAGTTGGCGTAGGTGGCGAACAGGAAGAACCCGCCGCCCCAGCTGTGGACCCACTCGTAGAGGCTCGACAGTGCCGGGCCGAGCACCTGCCAGCCCCACAGGCCGTAGACGATCGACGGCACGGCGGCCAGCATGTCGACCAGGTAGCCGAGCGGCTTGACAGCGCGCTTCGGGGCGTAGTTCGACAGGAAGATGGCGATGCCCAGGGCGACCGGCATGGCAATGAGCAGCGCCACGACGGAGATGAGGACGGTGACCGCGAACAGGTTCGGGATACCGAAGAGCATGGCCTCGGTGTTCGAGGTGTTCCACGGGCCGGTGTAGGTGAAGAAGCCGGTCCAGCCCTCGGCGTTCCGGTTGAGCGACGGGATGGCGCGCCAGATGAGGAACAGGCCGATCGCCGCGATGAGCACGGTGATGAGGGTGGCGGAGGCGGTGGAGAGGAACTCGAAGATACGGTCACCGGGGCGCTTGACGCCGCCGGATGCCTTGATTTCCGGGTGCTCGGGAGCATCGGTCTGCTGTGTGGTGCCGATGCTGGCCACGGAGTTGGTGCCCGGCTGTTCGGCCGCAGTCACCTGCTCATCCGTGGTCGGTCGGTTGCTTGCCATAAGGCGGTGATCCTTCGAAAGAAAGGGACATGACAGTGGGGGTTTCGCACCAGGGCGGGTACCCGGGACGTGACAGCGCCCCCGATGGCTCAGAGCTCACGGGGGCTGCTTTCATGCTTGACCGCAGCCACATTGGAGCGCGGTCCGGAGGCGCGCCCCGGGTGACGGTGATCACCCGGGACAACGGCCCAGGGCCTTACTGGATGGCGTCGACGGCCTCGGCCAGGCGCTCAGCGTGAGCACCGGTGACCGGGATGTAGCCGAGCTGCGCGAGCTGGTCATCCTGGCTGTCCAGGGCGACCTTGAGGAAGTCCTTGACCATGGCGGAGGTGGACTCGTCGTAGCCGGCGGAGCAGACGATCTCGTAGGTGGTCAGGATGAGCGGGTAGGAGCCCTCGGTGTCGGAGGCGAAGAGAACATCGGTGTCGACGACCATGTCGTGGCCCTCGGAGGCGAACTCGAGGTTGTCCAGGGCAACACCGACGGAGTCGGCGTTCAGCTCGACCGGGCCGGTGCCGAAGTCGATGTTGGCGATGCCCAGACCCTGCTGCTCAGCGAAGCCGGACTCGACGTAGGTGATGCCGCCGTCGATGGCGGTGACCTGGGAGGCGACACCGTTGGAGCCGTTGGCGCCCTCACCGACGGAAGCCGGGAACTGCTGGCCCTCGGTCTCCCAGATCTCGGTGGCGTTGGCCAGGAACTTCTGGAAGTTGTCGGAGGTGCCGGACTCATCGGAGCGGTAGACGACGGAGATGTCGGTGTCCGGGAGATCGACGCCCTCGTTCTCGGCGGCGATGGTCTCGTCGTTCCACTTGGTGATCTCGCCCTTGAAGATCTTGGCGACGGTGTCCACGTGCAGGTTGAGATCCTCAACGCCCTCGAGGTTGTAGGCGATGGCCACCGGGCCGATGACGAACGGCAGGTGCCATGCCTCGTTGCCACCGCAACGCTCGTTGGCCGGATCGACCTGGTCATCCTTGAGCGGGGAGTCGGAGCCGGCGAACATGACCTGACCGCCGATGAAGTTGGTGCGGCCTGCGCCGGAACCGGTGGCGTTGTACGCGAGGGAGGCGCCGGAGACGGCCTCCTGGTACTTCTGGCCGAAGTAGTTCATGGCGTTCTGCTGGGAGGAAGCACCCTCAGCGACGAGCTGGCCGGAGGTGCCGGAGAGGCCGTCAGTGGTGCCCTCAGCGCCCTCGGCAGCAGTGGTGGCGGTGGTGTCGGTGTCGGTGCCGTTGTCGGAGTCGCCACAGGCGACGAGAGCGGCGGAGCCGGCGGCGACAATGCCGAAGATGGCGGCGGTGCGCTTGAAGTTACGGATCACGGGAGAACCTTTCCGGTACAGATCAGTCGAGGAGGTGGTCCGAGCAACCCATGGACCCGGTCAAGGTGTCCCATGATCCGGCCTGCCCACAGTGCTGACACTGGGAGCAGGCCGGGTTGTTGCTCACGTCCACTAAAGTTAGGACCCGCTGGTTAACCGGAATGGTCACCTTTCGTAAACAACTAGTTAACACTTAGGAATCGTTGAGCGAACTTTCACGCCTGACCGGGGATTTTGTCGCCCCCATCACCCGGAGGTGGGCTACAGATCACAATCGCCACCCAGTTGTTAACCGGACAGCCCCCACACCACGTGCTCCTCAGCGATGACAAAACCGAGATCCTCATAGACCTTGACCGCCGGGGCATTGTCCGCCTCCACGTAGAGGATGACCCGGTCCGCCCCCTTGGACACCATGTGCTCCAGCCCGAGGCGCAGCAACGGACCACCCAGGCCGCGGCCCCGGAAAGCCGAGGCCAGACCGACGACGTAGACCTCGCCGAACGCCGGCGAGACCTCCGTGTGCCACTTCGTCCAGTGGAAGCCGGCCAACTGCGCAGTGGTGGCATCGACGAGGAAGAGGACGTCCTCCGGGGCGAACCAGTCCACCTCCTGGGCGCGGGCCAGGCGCTCGCAGTCCCATCCACCCTGCTCGGGATGCCAGGAGAAGGCGTCATTGTTGGCGGCCAGCCACGCCTCCTCCACATGGTCGCGTCCGAAGCGCTCCACGGCCCCCGGCAGGTCGAGGGCCTCGACATCCTCGCGGGGCTCGTAGTGCGCCACGGCGTGCAGCGCCTGCCCCTCGATCGCCATGACGAGTAGCCGGCGCGTCATCTGCCGTCCCTGCCCTGCGGCCAGTGCCTGTGCGGCCGGCAGGTTGCCGTGGGCCCACACATCAGCGCGTCCCATCTCCGCCAGCAGAGCGGCGCCGATGCCGTGGCGGCGGTACTCAGGGTCGACGGCCATCTCCCAGGCGGCGCCGTCGAAGGCGGCCACGCCCCGGACCTCCTCCCCCTCCACCGCCAGCAGATGGCGGTGCCCCCGGTGCGTATCGCGCAGGCCGAGGAGGAACTGCTCGGAGAAAGGATCGACGCCGTCGACCCGGGCGGCGTGCTCGAGTAGGCGGGTCACGGCGTCGGCCCGGGTGGGATCGGCGGGCAGGTCAATCTGGCGGATAGTCATGGGCCCCAGCGTATCGCTGGTACATATATAGAGGTGTACGTTCCTCGTCGG
>NZ_JAUNRW010000038.1:1421-7777 GCF_030535495.1 Corynebacterium sp. | reverse complement strand
TCATGGGCCCCAGCGTATCGCTGGTACATATATAGAGGTGTACGTTCCTCGTCGGCCCCTGCTCATCGTCACCGTCCTGGCGGTCCTGTTCGGCACCGGATGGCTGATCGACAGCATCGCGGCCTCCCGGGTGGAACGAGCCATCTCCCGGGACGTGGAGGAGGCGGCGCGTCTGGATGTCAGCCCCCGCGTCAGCATCGACTCCGCGCCCTACCTCACTTCCCTGGTCACCGGGGAGATTCCGGCCGTGAGCATCAACGCCCTCGATGTCGATGTCGCCGATCTCGGCATGGTCAACGCGCAGACCCGGCTCGGCGAGCTGCGGGTGTCGCCGCGCCAGGTGCTCACCGGTGACATCTCCGGTGTCCCCGCGCGCATCTTCACCCGCACGATCCGCCTCGACGGCGTGGCCTTCGGGCGCCTGCTGGACATGACGGATCTGGACATCTCCCACCCCTACGACATCTCTCCCGGAGGTGGGCCCGCCAGTGAGGCACAACTGACCGGCACGCCCTTTGACCAGCGCGAACCCTCGACGGTGCTGGTCGACCTGCGTCTCAAGGGCAATGAGTTCCACATGACGCCGACCGAGATCATCGACGCCCCCGCCGATCAGACCGACGCCGAGGCCGCGGCTATCCGGGAGGCCTTCACCCTCACCCTGGACACCCGGATGCTGCCGCTGTCCGGTCGCGCCAGCATGGTGAGCATGTCGGGCGGTTCCATCTACTTCGAGGCGCAGCGTCTCAATGTCTCCGTCGCGATGTCGGCCCTGTCACCGGTCGCGGTCTCCGGGGACGACGACAACTAAAGGCGACTAGTGGATCCGGAACACGTCCCGGATCACCTGCCGCCAGGTTCGTGACGCCACCGGGTACGGCTGGCGGGGGGCGAAGACCTCGAGCACATCGCAGCGGCTGCCCAGCTGCGCGCGGGCGAACTCCCCCTCGTACTCCCCGTCCGCCTGGAAGGGCTGCGGCTCAGGGCACTGCAGCAGGACCTCGGCGGCGTCGTCGAACTGCACGGTGCGCCGCCGGATCCACTTCTCGATGATCGTCCTGTGCCCGAATCCGATGAGGTGGAGCATGCTCGCCGCACCCCGCAGACCCCGGAGGCTGGTCAAGCCGAACAGTCCCAGCCCCTGATCGAAGGAGTTGCGCGGGTTGGTCACCACCGGCAGCGGGCCGAGGAAGGTCCACGGGTTGGTGTTGGAGGCCACGAACAGGGGCACGCGCTGCAGGGAGAGGGAGCGGCCGTCGCGGGCGGTGGCGGTGACGTCGATACGCGGGGGTCGGCGCTGGGCGCGGTGCCACACCACCAGGCACACCGCCAGGTAGCGCAGCGGGGTGGCCGTGAATCCTAAGGTGCGGGCCTCATCCACGCGGGCGACCACATCGGCGTCCATCCCGAATCCGGCGTTGGCCGCGAACCAGCGGTCGTTCCAGGTGCCCAGACAGATGGTGCGCCGCAGATCCGCGCGGATGAGGTTGGCCAGCATCGCGGTGGCCGCCTCCGGATCCGGAGGAAACCCCAGGGCGCGGGCGAACACGTTCGCGGAGCCGGTGGGGATGACTGCCAGCACAGGCAGCTCGCCAGCGCCCGGATGGGATCCCTCGACGGGGCCGAGCAGGCCGTTGATG
Organism: Corynebacterium sp.; assembly: GCF_030535495.1. Taxonomy (GTDB): domain Bacteria; phylum Actinomycetota; class Actinomycetes; order Mycobacteriales; family Mycobacteriaceae; genus Corynebacterium. The sequence continues at coordinate 6,137 of NZ_JAUNRW010000038.1, read as the reverse complement.
GCTTCATTGACGGTGCCGTCCCCGCCGACGACCACCACCAGATCCACCTCACTCCGGCGCAGACCCGCGCAGATCTCCTCGGCGTGCCCCGGGTGGTGGGTGAAGCGCCCGGTCAGCTGCAGCCCCGCGACCGAGCGCAGCAGCGGGATGATCCGGCGGAACAGGCCGGCGCTCTGGCTGGTCGAATTCGGGTTCGCTATCAGGAGGACGCGCACGGGGATTCAGCCTAGCCGTCGCCGCTGGTCTGCGGCGCAACCACCGGCGCACCCCGCCCGGCGCGACTGCGTCTGCGGGAATCTTCTAGGCTGTATGCCATGACTGAGCAGCCGAAGAACACCCCGTCCGACACTCCCGGCGACGCCGCCGCGGCCGCCGACAACCCGGCCGCCACCCCGGCCACCAACCCGGCCCAGCACCCCGAGCAGGCCGGCCTGAGCGGCAGCGACGCCGTCAACCTGGCCGCCGAGCAGTCGAAGAACACCGCCCACCGCAACATTCCGCCGCTGGATCTCGGGGAGATCCCGCTGCCCGATGACACCGCCAACCTGCGCCAGGGCCCGAACATCCACGACGGTCTCCTCGCCCTGCTCCCACTCGTCGGGGTGTGGCGCGGCGAGGGCCAGGCGGACATGCCCGGTGAGGGGCAGTACACCTTCGGCCAGCAGCTCATCTTCGCCCACGACGGCGAGAACTACCTCACCTACGAGTCGCGTATCTGGAAGATCGACACCGAGGGCAACCCCGTCGGCCCGGATCACCGCGAGTCGGGTTTCTGGCGCATCTCCCTGCAGGATGAGATCGAGGTCGTCTGCACGCACTCCACCGGTGTCGCCGAGATCTTCTACGGCGAGCCCGTCAACGAGCGCGCCTGGCAGATCGAGACCGCCTCCACCATGGTGACTTCCAGCTGCGCGGTCACCCTCGGCCCCGGCAAGCGCCTCTACGGCCTCATGCCGACCAACGACCTCGGCTGGGTCGACGAGCGCCTCGTCGACGGTGAGATGCGCCCGCGCATGTCGGCGCAGCTCAAGCGCATCGCCGGTTAGTCCCCGGGGCGCAGTTGCCGCAGGCTGTGGGAGGTGTGCCCCAGCTGCAGCATCGCCACCAGCAGGCGCGAGTGGCGCCACGTGCCCACCGCGACCCGCAGCGCCAGGCGGTCGAGATCACCGGGTTGCCCCTTAGCCGTGGGAACGTCGGTGGCCTGCAGGTCGAGGGCGCTGAGCTCGTCGATGATGCGGGTCAGCTCCCCCAGGTACGCCGCCGAAGGCAGGTAGCCGTCGCCCGCCATCTCCGCCACCAACGATTCCACCGCGCGTCGCGCCGCCGAGGGACGGTCCGGCCACCCCTGCTGAGACATGAGCTCCCCGACCAGCTCCCGCGCAGCGTCTGGGGGCTCCTCCCCCGGTGGCTGTGCACCGGCCCCCAGCGCCTGGGCGGCGCTCATGATGTCGATGGCGGGGGCGGGGGTGTCGATCAGCGCCGTCAGGCGGCGGATCTCCCCGACCGGCGCACCGACGATCTGCCGCAGGGCCTGGATGAGATCGAGCCGGGCACGGTGGGTGTCGTCGTAGACGGCGGTGGTGGCGTTTTTCTTCGCCCCGGGATGCAGCACCCCCTCGCGCAGGTAGTACTTGATGCTCGCGACCGTGACTCCCGTGACGGCGGACAGCTCCTGCAGTTTCATGCCGCTCCTTGGATAGCGCACCTGACCTGCACTATCTACGTTGAAAACTATTAGGTAGTACCCCTATCCTAACGGCATGGACGCCTTCACCGCCCCCATCGTGCTCCACGCCTCCGCCGCCTTCCTCGTTCTCGTCCTCGGCCCCGTCAACATCTTCCGCCCGCGCCGCGACGCCCTCCACCGGTGGCTGGGCCGCACGTGGGTGCTGCTCATGTACGTCAACTGCGGCGCGAGTTTCCTCTTCGGACTCGAGGACGGGTTCGGCGTCCTCCACGGGCTGGCGGTGTTCACTGCCGTCATGGTCACCCTCGGGGTGTGGAACATCCGCCGCGGGCGGGTCACCTCACACCGGGCGAACATGATCGGCAGTTACCTCGGCACCCTCATCGCCTTCGGTTTCGCGGTGGCGCTGCCGCAGCGGCTCATCGTCCGCACCGGCAGCGAGCAACCGGTGGAGCTCGGGCTAACCATCGCGGGGCTGCTGCTGGCGGCGGCCGCGTGGGTGGGAGTGCTGCGGGTGCTTACTCGGCGCCCAGCGCGGCGTTGATGAGGTCCCGGATCTCCTCCTCATTGTCCGGGGCCGGCAGCTTGACACCATCAAGCTCGGTGACGCGGACGGCGACGCGGACGGAGGAGACGAGCCAGACGGACTCGGCGTCCAGCAGCCGCTCGAGGGTCATGTCCTTGTACTTGCACCGCCACCCCTCGTTCTCGGCGTGCTCGAACAGGGCCGCCTGCGTGGTGCCGGGGAGGATGTCACCGCCGGGGACGGGGGTGCGCAGTTTGCCGCCGGAGCGCACGGTGATCACGGTCGAGGTTGCCCCCTCGAGGACCCGGCCGGTGGCGGGATCGACATAGATGACGTCATCGAGCCCCCTGCTGCGTGCATAGCGCAGGGCCGCCATGTTCGCCGCGTAGTTGAGGGTCTTGGCGCCGACGGTCAGCCACGGGGCGGGCGTGGGAGTCCCACCCTCGGCGGCCTCTTCGACGCCGGGCAGGGAGGTGTCGATGCTGAAACCACGCGGGGATGTCATCACCTTCACCCCCTTCTTCCTCTGCTTGAGCACGGATTCGGCCACCGGCGTCAGGGTCAGCCAGGCGCTGGGATGCCCGGTGGACTCGCGCCCGCGGGTGAACGTCCACACACACTTCGCGTCCTGCTCGCTGCGCTGCGTCCATTCGCGGACGGCCTCCCGGGTGGCCTCGATCCAGTCCTTCTCGTTGAGCTCGGGCAGTTCCATGAGGCGTGCCGACGCCCGGAACCGGTCCAGGTGCCGGCGCAGGTTGGCGGGGTGCCCGTCGCGGATGAGCAGGGTCTCGAAGACACCGTCACCCCGCGTGACCGCCGCGTCGTCCCAGTAGATGTGGGGCAGCGCGGCGTTGTGGCGCCGGATGGACCCGCCGTAGGGCTCGACGACGTAGATGATGGGCGAGGAGGACTCCATATCCTTGCATTATGCCCCGTATCGCGGGCTACCATCGGGTGTGTGACCTCCACTACGTACGCTTCCCCCCTGCTCGACCGACCCGGCGCCGCCCCGTTGCAGGACACCGAGGCGCTTATCGACGCCACCGGCGTCGCCTGGCATTACGGCGATCCCCTCGGGGAACAGCGCCGCGCGCACACCGGGACGATCGTGGTCGACCGCTCCCAGCGGCGGGTGCTGCAGGTGACGGGTCCGGACGCGGCGGAGTTCCTCAACAATCTGCTCTCCCAGAAGCTTCTCGACGTCCCCGTCGGCTACGCCGCGTCCGCCCTCGACCTCGACATGCAGGGCCATATCCTGCATCACGCGGATGTCCTGCGCACGGAGGAGGGCTTTTTCCTCGACGTACCAGCGGTCCAGTTCGAGTCCTTGTCCACCTTCCTGCAAAAGATGGTCTTCTGGTCCCAGGTGGAGATCGTGGAGGCCGACCTCGCGGTGCTCACCCTGCTCGGAGCGCCGGTGGAGACCCCGGCAACCGCTTGTGTGCGCACCGGCTGGTGGACCACGCTCCCCCGCCGCGATCTGCTGGTGCCCCGCGATCGCCTCGTGGAGACGGTCACCGCGCTGGAGACTGCCGGCGCGCACCTGGCGGGGCTCATGGCCTTCACCGCCGAGCGCGTCCGCGCCCTGGAGCCGGAGCTCGGTGTCGATCTCGACGCCAAGTCCATCCCGCATGAGGTTCCCGCCTGGATCGGCCGCGGCGAGCACCCCGGGGCGGTCCACCTGGAGAAGGGCTGCTACCGCGGCCAGGAGACCGTCGCCCGGGTGGAGAACCTGGGCCGCTCCCCCCGCGTGCTGGTGATGCTGCAGCTCGACGGTTCGGCACCGGAGGCCCCCTCCCCCGGTGCGGACATCCTCGGCCCCGCCGGTGGGCGGTCGCTGGGGCGGCTGGGCACGGTCGTCGACGACTGCGATTTCGGGCCCATCGCCCTGGCCGTGGTCAAGCGCAGTGCCCTGGAGCAGGAACTGCAGGTCGGCGACGTCTCCGTCCTGGTGGATCCGTCCTCCCTGCCCGCGGAACGCGGCGAACAGGCCGGTCGCGCGGCGGTGGAGCGCTTGCGAGGACGCCGCTAAGAATCTTCGCCAACTTCACAGCCACCACCCCCAACCACCCCCGGATTCGTCACAGTGATCTTGCGTTTTTCCCTATTTGTGGACCATTTGTGGTGCTCAGCGACCCGGTGAGGCATTTTCAGGCCATTCACGCTATTGTGTTCTTCAGGAATACACACAGACGTAAAGCCGATGGGGCATCCGAATTCCCTGGATCGCTCTCACATACCTCAAGGGGGTCAGGCCATGGGACGCGGTCGCGCAAAGGCAAAGCAGACCAAGGTTGCACGCCAGCTCAAGTACAACACGCCCGAAATGGATCTGGACTCACTCCAGCGCGAACTCGCTTCGCAGAGTCCTCGCCGTTCCTACGATGACGCTGGAGTCGATGACGACCAGGACGATCAGTACGCCGAGTACGCGGACTGGTCCGACGAGGATGAGGACGACCCGCAGGGAGCGTCCTACTCCGGCCGCTGATTCCGGTCACGC
>NZ_JAUNRW010000038.1:0-1321 GCF_030535495.1 Corynebacterium sp. | reverse complement strand
CCCAGCTCCCAGGCGTCGATGTGGCGGGCGGTGAGCATGGCCAGGGCGCGGTCGCGGTCCTCCGGGGAGACGATGGCCACCATGCCGACACCCATGTTGAAGGTCTTCTCCATCTCCTCGCGCGGGACCTTGCCCAGGTCGGCGATGGTGCGGAAGATCTGCCCCGGGGTCCAGGAGGAGCGGTGCATCTCGGCGACCAGCCCCTCGGGGATGATGCGCTCCATGTTGCCCGCCAGGCCTCCACCGGTGACATGGCAGAAGGTGCGCACGTGGCACTCGGCGGCCAGGGCCAGGCAGTCCTTGGCGTAGATGCGGGTCGGCTCGAGCATCTCCTCACCGAGGGTGCGGCCGAGCTCCTCGACGTAGCCGTCGAGCGGCAGGCCGGCCTTCTCCAGGAGGACGTGGCGGGCCAGGGAGTAGCCGTTGGAGTGCAGGCCCGAGGAGGCCATGCCGATGATGATGTCGCCGGAGCGCACCAGGTGGGGGCCGAGCAGCTCATCGGCCTCGACCACGCCCACGGCCGTGGCGGAGACGTCGTAGTGGCCGGGCTCCATGACACCGGGGTGCTCGGCGGTCTCGCCGCCCAGCAGCGCACATCCGGCCTGGACGCAGCCCTCGGCGATGCCCGCGACAATCTGCGCGACGTGCTCCGGCACCACCTTGCCGATGGCGATGTAGTCCTGCAGGAACAGCGGCTCCGCACCGCAGACCACGAGGTCGTCGACGCACATGGCGACCAGGTCGATGCCGATGGTGTCGTGCTTGTCCATGGCCTGGGCGACGGCGAGCTTGGTGCCCACGCCGTCGGATCCGGCGGCCAGGAGCGGCTCCTTGTACTTGCCGAGCGCGAAGAGGCCGGCGAAACCGCCGAGCCCACCGCGGACCTCCGGACGGGTGGCACGCTTGGCCAGCGGGGCGAAAAGCTCGACGGCGCGGTCGCCGGCCTCGATGTCGACTCCGGCGGCGGCGTAGGAGGCACCCTGGTTGTCGGTCATGGGTTCTTCACGTCTCTTTCTGTCAGGAGGGTCTAGTTGGCCTGCATCGTGGCCACGAGCTCGGCGTTCGCGTTGCCGGTCGGCAGCCCCAGCGGGTACTTGCCGTCGAAGCAGGCGACGCAGAGTTCATCGCGGGACTGCTCGGTGGCCTCCACCATCTCGTCGATGGTGACGAACCCGAGGGAGTCGGCGCCGATGGCGGTGCAGATCGACTCGGTCAGCGCGGCGGTACCGTTGGTGGAGTCACCCGCGATGGCGTTGGCGATGAGCTCGCCCGGGCTGGCGAAGTCGATGCCGTAGAAGCACGGCCACTTCACCGGCGGGGA
>NZ_JAUNRW010000037.1 GCF_030535495.1 Corynebacterium sp. | reverse complement strand
TCAGCCCCGTTTCCGCAGCACCACCACGAGGTTGGAGACGAGGAACTCACGCACCAGAGGCACCCGCACCAGCCACCACGCCCAGGCGGGGTGGTAACGGGGGAAGGCGAGCAGCAGCTCCGCGTCGGCCGCGCGTGCCCACCGCAGGCCCTCCGCCGCGGAGACCGCGAACAGCGACTCACCCCACACGTTCTTCGGATCGTGCCCGTGCCTGGCCGCGTAGCGACGCCGCGCGAACTCCCCGCCGACGTAATGCTCCCACAGGCCGGTCTCGTGCCCGCCGAAGGGCCCGAGCCACACGGTGTAGCTGAGCACGACCAGTCCCCCGGGGCGGGTGACGCGCAGCATCTCCTCGGCCATCGCCCAGGGGTCGGGCACGTGCTCGGCGACGTTGGAGGAGTAGACCACGTCGAAGGCGGCGTCGGCGAAGGGCAGGGCGCGGCCGTCGCCACGCACGGAACCGGGGACGGAGATCCCGGCGGCAGCCATCTCGCCGACATCCGGTTCCACCGGCACGTACCAGGCCCCGCGCGCGGCGAAGGCGGCGGCGAAGTAGCCGGGTCCTCCGCCGACGTCGAGGACGGATCGGCCCTCCAGGCCGGTGCCGGTGGCGTCGAGAAGCAGGGCGTCGAGAAGCGCGGCGGTGTCCTCAGCCAAGGGCCGGTAGAAGCGCTCCGGGGAGTCCTGTTCGTGGCGGATGGCGCGCAGCAGGGACCAGGAGCGGGAGAGGGTCGCGAGGCGGCGGGTACGGTCAAACACACCCTGTAGGCTAGTCCGGACCATGAAGATCCTTCTGTTGTGCTGGCGCGATTCGACCCACCCGCAGGGCGGGGGCTCGGAACGCTACCTGGAGCGCGTCGGGGAGTACCTGGCGCGGCAGGGCCATGAGGTGGTCTACCGCACGGCGGGGCACACGGATGCGCCGCGGCGCAGTCAGCGCAACGGGGTGCGGTACTCGCGCAGCGGCGGGAAGTTCACGGTGTACCCGCGGGCGTGGTTCGGGATCGCGCTGGGGCGGATCGGCATCGGCACCCTGGGGAACATCGACGTGGTGGTGGACACCCAGAACGGCATCCCCTTCTTCGCGCGGCTGGTCACCGATGCTCCCACGGTCCTGTTGACCCACCACTGCCACCGGGAGCAGTGGCCGGTGGCGGGGCCGTTCCTGTCGCGGCTGGGTTGGTTCCTGGAGTCACAGGTCGCCCCGCGGGTCCACCGGGGTGCGCCGTACGTGACGGTGTCGGAGGCCTCGCGCGCCGAGCTGGTTGAGCTCGGGGTGCGGGCCGAGGACATCGAGATCATCACCAACGGTGTGGATCCGGTGCCGGAGTATGTGCCGCAGCTGCGGCGCGCGGAGGGTACGACCCACCTGGTCACGCTCAGCCGCCTGGTGCCGCACAAGCAGCTCGAGCACGCCGTCGATGTGGTGGCTGCGCTGCGGGAGCGGGATCTGGTGCTCGATGTCATCGGTTCCGGCTGGTGGGAGGATCAGCTGCGCGAGCATGCGCGACGGCGGGGGGTGGCCGAGCGGGTGATCTTCCACGGGCAGGTCACCGAGGACTACAAGCATGCGCTGCTGGCGCGCGCGAGTGTGCACCTCATGCCCTCCCGGAAGGAGGGGTGGGGCCTGGCGGTCATGGAGGCCGCGCAGCACGGGGTGCCCACCATCGGTTACCGCTCGGCGGGTGGTCTGCGAGATTCCATCGTCGACGGTGAGACGGGCCTGCTGGTGGACACCCCGGCCGAGCTGACGGTGTGCACCGCGCGGCTTCTCGACGCCCCCGCGCTCACCACCCGCCTCGGCGCCGCCGCCCGGCAGCGGGCACAGGGCTACTCGTGGGATCTCACGGGCGAGCGCGTGGCAGCGCTGCTCGCCCGGCTGGTACCGCAGGCATGAGCAGCCAGCCGGCGAGCAGCCACAGGCCGAGGGTGCGGCTTGCCGGACCGGCGTCGGTCTCGGTGAGCTGCCCGTCGGCGTAGATCACCCCGACGCCCAGGCCCGCGAGCGTGTCCAGGTCGCGCCGTTCCCAGGCGGCCCGGGCTTCGCTCCAGCGCGGGGAGGGGGCGTCGACGAGAATCCCGTCGACGACCAGCGCCCCGGACTCCACGGCAGACACGGCCTTGAGCAGGGGGTTGATGATGACGGTGCCGTCGGGGCGGCGGGTGAGCGGGGGTTCGTCGACAAGCAGGACATCCCTCCCGGCGGCGCGCTCCACCAGGGCCTCGTCGACTGCGAGCTCCTGCGGGGCCAGGGGCGCCAGGGCGCGCGGGGCGTCGGGCACCTGCAGCAGCGCCAGGGCGAGCACCGCGGGTGACCAGCGGCGAATCGAGGCCGCCGCCGCCACGTACGCCGGCAGCGCCAGGGCGCTCAGCTTGCTGGCATCCCGCAGCAGGCCCGCGCCCGGAATGTGCGTGGCGGCCCAGGTGAAGGCTCCCGGCAGCAGCCAGGCCACCATCGCCCCGCCCAGACCCACTCCGGCCAACGCCAGCAGCGGCGCGGGCACCCGCCGCACCTGCGTGAGCAGCAACGCGAACAGTGCCACGCCCACCAGGGCGAAACCCAGCTCACGGGAGGCGGGGACCGCGTCGGCGTTCCAGATACCACCCAGACCCAGCAGGGACCCGGGGGTGGTGGCCCAGGTTTCGGCGCGCGGGGCGAAGGCGGCGACGGAGGCGGGGGACACGGTGGACGCCGGGCCGGGGTGCAGCACCTCGGGGATAAGCCACGGCAGGCAGCAGGCCAGCCCGAAGAGAACGGTGGGTAGCCGGCGACGTGCGGTGACCACGGCCGTGAGCACGGCGAACACGGCTCCCGTCGGGGTGAGCGAGGCGGCCCACAGGGCCAGCCACTGCCGGCCGGTGTGGCCACGCAGACCCGTTGCGGCGATGAGCGGCAGCAGCCAGGCGGCGATGACCAGCGACCAGTGTCCCTGCAGGAGGCGTTCGACGGTGAAGGGGTTCCAGAGGTAGAGGGTGAGGGCGGCGAGCGTCGATAAGCGCGACGCCCCCTGGGTGCGGGCCAGCAGGAGTGCGCCGTAAGCACCGGCCACCGCACCGCCGACGATCAACCCCCGCGCCACCCAGGAGGCCGGCAGCACCTGGCCGACTAGGGCGAGGACGCCGTCCTGGGGGGCGTTGCGCGCGGGCAGATCACCGGTACCCAGGGCACCCGCGCTCAGGGCGGGGGAGTCGAGGACCAGCATGTCGCGCAGCGCGAGCTGGCCGGGTGCCGCCAGCGGCCACAGCACAGCCACGATGAGGGCGCCGACCCACAGCCAGGACAACCAGCGCAATTAGGCGCTCCGGTGCTCGCGGAACAGCAGCACCACGCCGCCGAGGACCGCCAGCAACGCCAGCGTCTTCAGCACGACAGCCACGACCTGCAGGGTGCGCAGGGTGGACAGCACATCCTCCGCGGTGGCGGTCTGCTGCGCGATGGTCTCATCGTCCCACTGCGAGATGGTGTGGAAGATCGTGTAGTCGGGGGAGGGCTGGAAGGACCGGTCGGTGGACTGGGGCTCGTCGGCCGCGAAGAACAGGTGGAGGTTCTCGTGAATGTCGATGATGGTCCCGGACTCCGGTTCCACCCACAGGGTCCGGTCCACCGCATACCTGGGCACGCCGACCCCGGAGCTGGCGAGGACATCGAGGTGGGAGTTCAGCTCCACCGGGAAGTTAATGGCGCGCTCCGATTCACGGTCCAGGCTGAGGTTGGTGAAGCGGTGGTGGAACTCGTAGGTCTCCACCCCGTGGTGCTTCGTCTCCCGGACGTAGTCGAGCAGCAGGGGATACTGGGTGGTCGAATCGAAGTAGGGGTAGGACTGCCGGGAGGTGGAGAAGGGGAAGAAGTACTGCAGGCCCTCCCGGATGAAGGGATCGGAGGACATGCCGCTGGCCAGGGCCGGAACCGAGATGGACATTCGGCTCACGGCGTCGGCGACGGGGAAGGTGGAGCGGGCGTCGAGAAGCAGGGAGTCGTTGAGTTCGGCGACGACGTCCTCGTCGACCAGCACCTGCAGGACCGAATCGGCCCACACCTCCCCGTCGTCGTCTCCTTCGCTGGTGGTCTGGGCGGAGACCATGCGGATGTCGGCGGAGGCGACGAAGCAGGAGTAGCCCGGTGTGTCCGAGAGGCAGTCGGGGCGGTCGCGGTTGTCGGTCGGCAGCCCCTGCGAACCGTCGATGTGGGCGACGATGCTGATGCCCGCCGCGGGCTTGGTGCTAAACGACAGGGACTGACCGGGCGACAGGGGGCGCAACTGGCTGATGACGGCCGGGGGCACGGCGGACGCGACGATGAACAGGAGAGCACCCAGCAGCAGTAACTGGATCGGCCTGCGCCGGAACATGCTCTGCGTCATGGCACATCCCTCCTTGGTTACACTCGCCGGATAAGGAGGTGAACTGCGTGGCTACGCCAGTTGTCCCCCTTCATTTGTCTTTACCATCCTACAAACCCGCTCTTCTCCCCGGGCTCGAAGGGCTGCGTGCTGTTGCCGCTATCGGTGTGATTCTCACCCATGTGGCGTTTCAGACGGGCCTGGACCCGGCTACCCCCCTGGGGTCGGTGGTGGCGAGATTCGACTTCTTCGTGCCTGTCTTCTTCGCCCTCTCGGCGTTCCTGCTGTGGCGCGGGCACCACTCTGACCATTGCTTATCGACGATAACGCGCTACCTTATCAACCGTGCCGGACGCATCCTCCCGGCGTATGTGGGATGCGTCGTGCTGGTCATCCTCCTGCTGCCCGAGGCGGCCCGGATGAGTGCGGACCAGATCGTCGCGAATCTCACCCTCACTCAGGTGTACTGGGCTGATGGGCTAGCCCCGGGGTTGACCCATTTATGGTCCCTGAGCGTGGAGGTCGCCTTCTATCTGGGGCTGCCGCTCCTCGCGCTGAGCATCGGACGACTGCCGCGGGCTGGCCGGATACTGGCGATCAGCGGGCTCGCGGTCGCCTCCCTGGGGTGGGCGTACCTGCCGTTCGTGATCGAGGCGGAGGTCAACCGGCAGATCTGGCCGCCGGCGTATGCGGCGTGGTTCGCCGTCGGCATGTTGGCCGCGGAGGTGGAGGGACGGGTTCCCGACGTGGTGCGACGCGCCCTGCAGGTGCGGTGGGTGTGGTGGCTGCTGGCGCTGGTGACCGCCTGGGTGGCGGGCCAGGAGTGGTTCGGCCCGCTCGGGCTGACCCACCCCGAACCGGAGGAGTTCCTCCGCCGCGTCCTGGCGGGGACCGTGTTCGCCGCCGCCGTGGTGTTGCCGGAGGCCCTGGCCCCGGGGGCGCGGTGGTTGCAGCACCCGGTGATGCAGGCCCTCGGCCGGTGGTCCTACTCGATCTTCCTGTGGCACGTGGCGCTGCTCTCGCTCGCGTTCCCCCTGCTGGGAATCGACTACTTCTCCGGCGGATTCTGGCCGGTGCTGCTGGTCACGCTGGGGCTGACGCTGCCGGTCTCGGCGGCGAGTTTCGTGTTCCTGGAGGAACCGGGCAGAAGGCTGGTGAGGGCGGCGACCAGCAGGACGGCCAGGACGGGGGAGTCACCGGCGTAGTCGCCCACCGGCCAGGGGCCGCGCGCCAGCCACGCCCCGGCGATGCCGACGAGGGTGAAGGACAGCAGGCCCGGCGGGATGAGTGTGAAGCGCCGGATGAGCAGGGCCGCGGCCGCGGCGAGCAGACCGGGCCAGGAGGCCACGAGCCAGGCACTCCCTGCCGCGAGCAGCACGAGGGCCCGGCCGGAGGTCTCCGCAAGCTCCACCTCCCGGCGCGTCGTCCGCGCCAGGACCACCCCGGCGGCCAGCGCGCTGAGCAGGGCGAGGACGCCGCCGCCGATGAGCCACAGGCGGAAGGGCCGGTCGGGGGCGAAGGTCATCTCGACGGTGCCGCCGACGCCGGCGGGGACCCGGAAGGCCTGCGTGGCGGCGTCGAGGGTGACAGGTTCCAGTAGGGCGCCGCCGAGCGTGGCCTCAAGGCCCGGGTTGGCGGCCCGGCCGGTGATGAGGAGACGTTCTCCGGCGTCCGGGGTGAGGGCGCCGTCGGTGGGTTCCCAGGCCGGGGAGGGGCTGAAACCCTCCTCGGTGAGGGTGACCCACGCGGCGTCGGTGCGCAGGGTGTGTCGGCCGGGCGCCAGCTCGACGATGTCGCCGGGGGAGTACGTGGTGTCGTTGATGCGGACGTCGGCGGGGGCGTCGATCAGCATCGTCAGCGGGCGGGGCGCGGTGAAGGCGCGGATGAGGTGCCCGGTGTCCGGGATGAGGCGCTGGAAGAGGAACTGCCGCACGTCCGGGGAGGTGTCGGGGACGGTGACGATGCGTTCGAGCGGGTGGCCGGTGATGGACACCTCCGCGATGCCGACGGATTCATTAAGCGTGAGGCGCAGTGCGTCGTGGGTGCCGGGCAGGGTGAGGGTGGTCTCGCCGTCGACTGTGATCTCGGTGCCGTTGAGATCGACGACCGTGTCATCGGTGGTGCGCAGCGTGATCTCCGGATCGTGGAGGGTGGAGTCGGGGATGAGCTCCAGCCACTGCCCTTCCGCCGGCCCCGGGGTGGGCCACCAGGCGGTGTCCTCCTCCCCGTCGACGGCCGCGGTCAACGAGCGCGCCGGGTCAGCCCCGCCGAAGCTGGTGGCGTCCGCGGCCGAGGAACTGGCCCGGACCTGCCCGCCGTGGGACTCCACGCGGGTGAGCGGGCCGGCGGAGGGGTAGTCGGGGACGGGGTTGCGGACATCAGTTCCCTCGTCCAGGTCCGCCAGGGGGGCGGAGAGCGGGCCGGTGAGCGAGCCGTAGTTGCGGACCGCCAGGACCGGGGTGTCGGTGACCACCTCGGCGTCTGAATCGACAAGCACCCGCGGGCCGGGGCCGTGGAGCATGTCGAGTACGGCGAGGGATTCCCCGCCGCCGGCCACCCGCACCGGGTCCTGCGCGGTGATCTGCATGTCCGCGTCCGGATCGAGGAGGAGCACCTCCACGTCGCCGAAACGCTGCGCGCCGGGCAGATCGATCTCGCGGCCGGACTCCAGGTCCTTCCGGTTGAGCACGGCGCCGATGCCGAGGCGTCGTAACGCAGCGGTACCGGCCTCCGGATCGTGATGGAGCACCGCCATGATGCCGTCGAGACCGCGGATCGCCTCCGGTGGAACCAGGGGCACCGCATCGCGGACGGCCCAGGGGACGTCGAGCAGCGGCTGGGCGGGCTCGTCGCGGGTCCAGCCCCAGGTCTGCCGCGCGAAGGAGGACTCCGGGATGATGAGCGTGCGCGTCCCGGCGGCCTCCCGGTTGAGGTGGTTGCTCGCCTCCTGCCAGTATCCGGGCACGTGGTCCCAGGTCCCCTGCGGGAGCAGGCGGCCCGACCAGGCGGGCGCCAGCGCGGCGACACCCACCATGAGCACCAGCCCGGCGGCTGCTTCCCGACGCCCCGGTGACAGCCGCCGCGGCACCGGCAGGTGGGTGCCCAGCCCCGCGACGCCGACGAGCAGGGGGATACGGACCAGGGGATCGAACTTGTGGAGGTTGCGGAAGGGGGCGAGGGGGGCGTCGAGAAGCGCGAGCCACGGGGCGGACAGGGGGCCGTGGGCGGCGCCGAGAACGGTGACACCGATCAGCAGCATGCCCACCCACAGACCGCGGTGCGGGGTGCTGCGCAGCGTGAGGCCCCACATGCCCAGGGCGGCGACGGCCGTGGTGAGCAGCACGAAGGTCGGGGAGCTGACCAGCAGGAACCCGGCGGCGCGCTCGGTGTCCACGAACGGCGCCCAGCTGGTGGTGCCGCGCAGGATCTCGATGAGGTTGAGCCAGCGGGTGGTGACGAACGAGGACTCGATGAAGTCCGTGAACGGCGGGGCGTGGCGGCCGAGGATGAAAAGCGGGCCGATCCACCAGAGGCTCACGGCTGCGCAGGCGACGAGCCATCCGGCGGCGGTGGGCAGGGCGCGGGTGTCCCGGCGCAGCACCCGCCACGCGATGACCAGCCCCGCGGGCAGACAGGCCGCGAGGGTGGCGGTGGCGTTGACCGCGCCCATGAGCGCGACGGGCAGGGTGGCGGCGGCGACCGCGCGCAGCCCCAGGCGGCCGAGGAAGGGGACCATCACCCACGGGGCCAGCATCACCGGCCAGGTTTCGGAGGAGATCGCCGTGAGGGTGGTCAACGTGCGCGGGGACAGAGCGAACAGGAAGGCGGCGAGAACCTGGAAGGGGGGCGTGCCGGTGCGGGTGCGGCGCAGGAGCAGCAGGAACCCGGAGTAGCCCACGCCCATGACCAGCCACCACCACAGGCGCTGCGCCACCCAGTCCGGCAGGGGCTCGGTGAGCACGAAGAAGGCCCCGTGCGGAAAGAGATAACCGTAGGCCTGATTCTGGAGCTGACCGAGGGTGAACGTGTCCGTCCAGGCATGCGTGGCCTGGGAGAGGAAGCCGAGGGGATCGGCGGTGAGATCGTGTTTGGTGTCCGCCGCGACCTGACCGGGTGGCTGCAGGAGGCTGATCAGCCCCAGGATGAGCCAGCCGAGAAGGTGCATGAACTAGCCGCGGGTGCCGTACTCCGGGCCACCCAGCAGGGCCTCGTCGGCCGGCACGGCATTGCCCTGCGGCACGGTGTCCTGGCCGGAGAACGAGGCGATTCCGATCACGGAGACCACGCCCAGCGCCACCCCGACGACCGCGCTGGCGATCACGGAGCTCAAGGAACGTCGATCAACGGATCCGGAAGGGGAGGACATGGCGGTTGAGTCTACTCCTCGTTCAGCGGCGGAACAACGAATACCGGGATGCCGGCGTTGTGCAGCACACCCTCCGTGGTGCGTGACTGCCACAGCGAGCGCCAGCCGCTGACCCCGCGTGAGCCGGTGACGATGACATCCGGCCCCAGCTCCTGCGCCGCCTCACAGATCGCCGACCACACCGTGGTGTCCGCCTCCACCAGGTGGGCGCGGGCCTGCAGCCCGAGGTCGGCGGCCAACTCCACGCCCTGGCGGCAGGTCTCGTGGGCGCGCTGGTAGGCGGCGTCCTCCTGGTCGGCGTCGGTCACCCATTCCGCCTGGTGCAGGCCCGAGATGCTCACCGCCCGCGCCGCGGTGCGGTGGACGGGTTCCCAGGCGGTGAGGATCTCCACCCGCCGCGGCGTGAGCAGGCGGGCGGCGAAGTCCAGGGCGCGCCGGGACTCCTCGGATCCGTCGAAGGCGATGAGCATGGTCGGCTGGTCCGGGGCGGGAGTCATGGTGCCACTCTATCGAGGAGTCGGGCACACTGTTAGGGTGCGCCTCGTGACGTTCTACCGCCGTGTCTTGACAACTCTCGCTGCCGGGGCCCTGGCAGCGGGCGTGGTGGGCTGCGCGCAGACGGACGGCGGGGAAACGGCGGCGGTGACGACGACGTCGGAAAGTAGCGTGTCGACGCCACCACCCCCCACCACCACCGCGCCCCCCACTCCGGAGGACATCGCGCGCGCGAACGTCCCGGAGGACCGGCGGGCCCGGGCGGCGTCACTGATGGTCGTCGGGGTGGACAATTACGATGACGCACTGTGGAAGCTGCAGCAGGGCGTCGGGGGCATCTTTATCCCGAGCTGGGCGCATCCGGAACTGCTGGGCACCGAGGGGCGTAACATTGCGGCGCTGCGGCGGGAGATCGGGCGCTCCTTCTCGGTGTCCATCGACTTTGAGGGCGGGCGTGTGCAGCGGCACGCGGGCATCCTGGGGCCGCGCATGTCCCCGCGGGAGATGGCGGCGACGATGAGCCCCGAGCAGGTGGAGGCCTACGCCCGTGACCTCGGTGAATCCCTGCGACGGCACGGGGTGACCGTGGATTTCGCGCCGGTGCTCGACGTGGATGCCGGCGGATTGGAGATCGTCGGCGACCGGTCATTTTCCCGGGACCCGATTCTTGCGGGAGAGTACGGGGCGGCCTTCGCGCGCGGACTGCGGGCGGCGGGGATCACCCCGGTGTTCAAGCATTTCCCCGGGCACGGTCAGGCCAGCGGCGACACCCACCACATGTTGGCGGTCACCCCGCCGGTGGAGGCGGTGGTGGCCCATGATCTCCCGCCCTATGCCGTGGCCCTGCCCCAGACCGAGGCGGGGGTCATGGTCGGGCACATGGTGGTCCCGGGCCTGGGCGACGGTGTCACCCCCTCCAGCCTGGACCCGGCGGCGTACCAGCTGCTGCGAACGGGGAATTATCCGGGCGGGCGTCCCTTCGACGGGGTCGTCTACACCGATGATCTCACCGGCATGCGGGCCGTGACCGACCGATACAGCCTGCCGGAGGCCGTGGTGTTCGCCGTGCGGGCCGGCGCTGACCGGCCGCTGTTCTCCAGCGGCGGGGCACTCGTGGCGGCCATCGACGCCCTCGACCGGGCCGTCGCCGAGGGGCACATCCCCGCTGAGCGCCTCGCCAGCGCCGCCTTCCGCGTCCAACTCCAGCTCTTCCACACCGGTGCTTGATTTCGGGTCTGAAAGTAGGAAAAGACACGCCAGCCCACTAATGTGGCCAGTGTGAGTGAGTCGAACAGCCAGGACAGCGGCGGAAAAGGCCTCCGGATCGCCCTGGGCGCGGTCGTGGGCCTCATCGCGCTCTTCGGAATCGTCTACGGAGTGGATTACGCCCTGACCAAGGGAGATGTCCCCCGCGGGACGACCGTCGGTGGGGTGGCCATCGGCGGCATGGACCCCGCGGAGGCGCATGAGGTCCTCGAACGTGAACTCGGTGACCAGGTCCACGACCCGGTCACCGTGACCGGTGGGGACCGGGAATCGACCTTCGTGCCCGCGGAAGCCGGGCTGTCCATCGACTTCGGCGAGACGATCGCCCAGATCGGCACCGAACCCCTCAACCCCTTCCTGCGCCTGGAGGGCCTCGTCGGATCGGGCAGTGAGGCCGACATCGTCTCCCGCGTCGACGATGCCGCGCTTGCCCCCGTGCTGGACCGGGTCCGCACGGAGCTGACCTCCTCTCCCGAGGACGGCGCCGTCGCGCTTATCGACGCCCGCGTCACCGTCACCGACCCCGTCAACGGCCAGGAGATCGATCCCGCGGAACTGCGCGAGCGTGTCACCACTGACTGGATGGCCCCGGAGGGTGTGGAGGTCGAGGCCGACATCACCCCGCCGGCGATCGACGAGGACATCGTCCGCGCGGCTGCCGAGGGCGATGCCGCGGCGGCCGTCGCCGGGCCGCTGACCGTCGTCGGACGTGACGATGTCGACGGTGTCATCACACCGGAGCGCATGGGCGAGGTGGTCACCTTCGTGCCTGTCGACGGGGAGCTGCGCACCGAGATCGACGAGGAGGTCGCCCGGGAGATCCTCGCCGAGACGCTCAGTGAGACCGAGTCCGAGAAACAGAACGCCCGCATCGCTTTCTCCGGGGGATCCCGCCAGATCACCCCCAGCGTCGACGGCGTCGCGCTGGACTGGGAGACCATCATGGCCGGTTTCGACGAGCGGGTCCTCGGCTCGGGCGAGCAGCGCGAGTGGGAGGCCACCTACGAGGATGACCCGGCCACCTTCACCACCGAGATGGCCCAGGTGGCCACCTTCGACCAGGTGGTCGGCGAGTTCACCACCACCGGCTACTCGGCCGCGTCGGGTGTCAACATCTCGCGGGTGGCGTCCGTGGTCAACGGTGCCATCATCGCGCCGGGTGACACCTTCTCTCTCAACGGCTACACCGGGCCGCGCGGGGCGGCCCAGGGCTACGTCGAGTCCGGCATCATCATCAACGGTCGCGCCGGGGAAGCCGTCGGCGGAGGCATCAGCCAGTTCGCCACCACCCTCTACAACGCCGCGTACTTCGCGGGTATGGAGGATGTCGCCCACACCCCGCACAGCTACTACATCTCCCGCTACCCGGCCGGCCGCGAAGCCACCGTCTTCGAAGGTGCCATCGACCTGCAGTTCCGCAACAACTCCCAGTACCCGGTGCGCATCGTGACCTCCGTGGGCGGCGGGAACGTCACCGTCCAGCTCACCGGCGTGAAGACCGTCACCGTGGAATCCGTCAACGGTGGCCGGTGGGCACCCACCCAGCCGCGTGAGCAGACGGTTTCCGGCAGCGACTGCATCCCCTCCGGGGGTATCCCCGGGTTCACCACCTCGGATACCCGCATCATCCGCGACCTGGCGGGCAACGAGATCACCCGGGAGACCCAGACAACGCGCTATGACCCCCAGCCGATCGTGAGGTGCTCTTAAATGTCAGAACGGTTATTCGCCTACCCCTGGGCCGACATCTACCGGCTCTACGTGCAGAAGGTGGAGAGGAAAGGTCGCACCGTCGCCGAGCTCGACGACGTGCTCGGCTGGCTGACCGGCTACACGCCGGAGCAGCTGCGGACTGTCGACGGTGACCTGCGCGACTTCTTCGCGCAGGCTCCGGCGATGACCCCGGACGTCGACAAGATCACCGGAGTGGTGTGCGGCGTGCGCGTCGAGGAGGTCGACGACCCCCTCATGCAGCAGATCCGCTGGGCCGACAAGCTGGTCGACGAACTGGCCAAGGGCAAGGCCGTAGAGAAGATCAAGCGCGTGTAGCCTCGCTTTTTCCTCCTACGCGAACGGCCCCCTGAACCTGGAGTTCAGGGGGCCTGATCGTGGAGCCGGCGACGAGAATCGAACTCGCACTCTCAGCTTGGGAAGCTGATGTTCTACCACTAAACTACGCCGGCAGCGGCTCGAGGTGAGCTACCGGGAAAGTCTAGCACCGGGGTGGCCGACGCCGGGAAACGGGCTGGTCGGTATGCTCGGACACGTGCTTTTATCCGACCGTGACATCCGTGCCGCCATCGACTCCGGTGCCCTGGGCATTGAGCCCTACGAGGCGGAGAACGTCCAGCCCTCCAGCGTCGACGTCCGCCTGGACCGCTTCTTCCGCGTGTTCAACAACTCGAAGTACACGCACATCGACCCGAAGCTGCGCCAGGATGAACTGACCAGCCTCGTCGAGGTGGAGGAGGGCGACGCCTTCGTGCTGCACCCCGGAGAGTTCGTGCTGGCCTCCACGCTGGAGAAGTTCACGCTGCCGGATAATCTGGCGGGCCGTCTCGAGGGCAAGTCCTCCCTCGGCCGACTCGGTCTGCTCACCCACTCCACCGCCGGGTTCATCGATCCGGGTTTTTCGGGGTATGTGACTCTCGAGCTGTCGAATGTGGCCAACCTGCCGATGACGCTGTGGCCGGGGATGAAGGTGGGGCAGATGGCGATCTTCAAGATGTCCTCGCCCGCCGAGGTGCCCTACGGCACCGGTTCTCTGGGCTCGAAGTACCAGGGGCAGCGCGGGCCGACGCCGTCGCGGGCGTACCTGAATTTCCCGCAGGAGCCGGAGGGCTCGTAGCGGGGGTCCACCACCCGCGACACCCCCGAATGACGGCTTTCATTTTCATTTAATACGGCGTTCATACTCGCCGACTACAAAGGACAGTTATGCGTATGACTGTCATCGGCACCGGATACCTGGGTGCAACTCACGCGGCCTGCATGGCTGAGCTCGGCCATGAGGTGCTGGGCGTGGATGTGGATTCGGCCAAGATCGATTCCCTCAAGAGCGGTGTGGTGCCGTTCTTTGAGCCCGGCCTGCCGGAGGTGCTCACCCGCAACCTGGAGGCGGGGCGCCTGGACTTCACCACGGATTACGGGCAGGTGGCGGAGTTCGCCACCGTGCACTTCCTCGGTGTGGGCACGCCGCAGGAGCGCGGTTCCTACGCCGCCGACCTCACCTACGTCCGCGCCGTCATCGAGGATCTGGTGCCGCTGCTGGAGGGCGACCACATCATCTTCGGCAAGTCGACCGTGCCGGTGGGTACCGCCGATGAGCTGCAGAAGCGCGCCGATGAACTGGCGAAGCCGGGGACGAGCGTGGAGATCGCCTGGAACCCGGAGTTCCTCCGCGAGGGTTATGCGGTCAAGGACACCATCACTCCGGACCGCATTGTGCTGGGTGTGCGTGCGGGGGAGAGCCGCGCGGAGGAGGTCGCCCGTGAGGTGTACGCGCAGTCCATCGGGGACGGTACGCCCTTCCTGGTGATGGACCGGGTGACCTCCGAGCTGGTGAAGGTCTCGGCGAATGCCTTCCTGGCCACCAAGATCTCCTTCATCAACGCCGTCTCGGAGATCTGTGAGATCGCGGGTGGTGATGTGACCAAGCTGGCGGAGGCCATCGGGCATGACGACCGTATCGGCCGGAAGTTCCTCGGCGCCGGCCTCGGCTTCGGCGGCGGCTGCCTGCCGAAGGACATCCGCGCGTTCATGGCGCGGGCCGGTGAGCTGGGTGCCGATCAGGCGCTGACCTTCCTGCGCGAGGTCGACGCGATCAACATGCGTCGCCGCGATCGCGTGGTGCAGATGACCCGTGAGCTTTTCGACGGCAACCTGCTCGGCCACCGCGTCACCGTGTTGGGTGCGGCCTTCAAGCCGAACTCCGATGACGTGCGCGACTCCCCGGCGCTGTCCGTGGCGGGTTCACTGTCGCTGGCCGGTGCCGACGTCTCCGTCTTCGACCCGAAGGCGATGGACAATGCGCGCAAGGTGTTCCCCACCCTCGGCTATGTCGACTCGGTGGAAGAAGCCCTCGAGGGAGCGGATCTGGTGGTGCTGGCCACCGAGTGGCAGCAGTTCCGCGATCTGGATCCGGCGGCCGCCGGTGAGCTGGTGAACAACAAGGTGATCATTGACGGCCGTAACGTCCTCGACGTCGATAAGTGGCGGGCGGCGGGCTGGAACATCCAGGCCCTGGGGCGCACACTCTAGCGCCTGGCCGGCACCGTCCACGCTGCGATCAGAGTGGTCAGGGGGACGGCCAACGTCAGGGCCAGCGCGCCGATACCGGAGCGCAGCAGCTCGGTGGCGACGATGTCACTGGTCAGCGTCTGCGCCAGCGGGCGCTGCGCCACCGAGATGAGCAGGAGCAGGGGCAGGGCTGCGCCGGTGTAGCTGAGCACCAGGGTGTAGATCATGGAGGAGATGTGGTCACGTCCGACCTTCATGGCACCGAGGAACAGTCGCCAGGGGGCGGCTTCCGGGTCGAGCTCGGACAGCTCGTTGACGGTCGAGGACTGGGAGATGGTGACGTCGTTAAGCACGCCGAGCGCGCCGATGATGAAACCACACAACAGCAGTCCCACGATGGAGACCTCCGGCAGGTAGAGCAGGATGGTGAGGTTGTCGTCGGACCCCAGCCCCCGCAGGTGGGTGGAGTCGATGGCCACCCGGGCCAGACCGGCTGCCACCGCCAGGGCAATGAGGGTGCCCGCCAGCGCGGAGGCGGACTTCCAGTTGATCCCGTGAACCAACGGAACGACGATCATGAGGATCGCGGAGCCCGCCACCAGGGCCAGGGCCAGAGGGTCGCGCCCGTGCAGCAGCGCCGGCAGCAGGAACGTGGCGATGCCCGCCAGCGTGATGAACAGGCCCAGCAACGCCCGGACGCCACGCCACAGCGCGAAGACGATAATCATCACGGCGATGAGACCTCCCCACACCGCGAGGGGAACGGCGCGCTGGTAGTCACCGAAGGTGTAGACCGTGCCCTCCGGGGTCTGCGAGGAGGTCAACATGATGGCGTCGCCTTCCACGAGGGCGGGTTCACCGGGCAGGCCGTAATGCACGAGCTGGGTGCGCCGTCCCTCGTCGGGCCCGGAGGTGAACTCCACGAGGGAGCGTTCGCAGGTCTGGCCGGTCTGCTCCAGGGGGACCGTGGGGGAGCCGTCGAAGGCCCGGCCGGTGGAGGGGGAGGTGCAGGCGGCGGCGTCGACAAGCAGCACCGTGCCGCGCACCTGCGTGTGGTTGAGGTTGAAGGTGGTGGCGAAATCGGGGCTGAGCTGCGGGTCTTCCGCCGGGGGCCAGAGCCGCCACAGACCCACCGCCGTCGCCAGGACCGAGAGGAGGAGAAAACCGAGGAGCACGCGGCGCCAGGGTGAGGGGGTGGTGGTGCGGGTGCGGTGGGATCCCATAATGTCGAACCTTATCGCGGTTAGCATGTCTGTATGAGTTCACCCTTCGAGCTTTCCGACGCCCCCGTGACCACCCTCCCGGGTTTCCAACGGGTGTTCCCGCGCGGACGGATGACGCTCGGCATCGCGCTGCCTCTGGCCGCGGGAGATCCGGAGACCCCCGGCGTGGACATCGCCCGTCAGGTGGAGCTCGTGCAGCGGGCCGAAGAAGGGGGCTTTGCCGCCGCCTGGCTGCGGGACATCCCCCTGCGGGTCAGCGACTTCGGGGACGTGGGCCAGGTGTGGGACCCGTTCACGTATGCGGGGTACCTGGCGGCGTCGACAAGCACGATCGCCCTGGCGACCGGGGCCGTGGTGCTGCCGGTGCGGCATCCCCTCCATCTGGCGAAGGAGGCCGCCAGCATCGACCACCTGTCCGGGGGGCGTTTCCTGCTGGGGCTGGCCACGGGTGACCGTCCTACGGAGTACAAGGCCTTCGGCCTCGAGGAGGGCGCCCGGTCGGAGGTGTTCCGCGAACATCTCGACGTGATGAATCAGGCCTGGACCACGGAGAACCAGGGCATCCGATGGTCGAAGGGGCGGATGTGGGGCGGGGACATCGTGCCGAAGCCCGTGGCCCACCGGCCACCGGTGCTCACCGTCGGGTCCTGCCTGCAGTCGATGGCCTGGCACCGCGAGCACGCCGACGCCCACGTCACCTACCACCGGCCCCTGTCCACGCAACAGAAGTACCTGGCGGAATGGCGTCTCGATGGCGTGGACAAACCCTTCGCCATGAACATCGCCCTCGACCTGCACTCAGACCCAGGCGCCACGGCCGGGCCGATCAAGTTCGGGTGGAGCGTCGGCGCGAGGGAACTGGTGCGTATCCTCCACGAGCTGGAGGACATGGGCGTCGATCACTGCCTGCTGGGGCTCAAGCGGGGCAGCCGCCCGGCGGACGAGGTGCTCGCAGAACTCATCGAGCACGTCGTCCCGGATTTTACTGCTTGTAGCTGACCAGGAAGTTGCCCAGCCGCTCGATGGCATTCTCCAGCTGCGAGGCCCACGGCAGGGTGACCAGGCGGAAGTGGTCGGTGTCCGGCCAGTTGAAGCCGGTGCCCTGCACGAGGAGGATCTTCTCGGCGCGGAGGATGTCGAGCATGAGCTTCGCGTCGTCGTGGATCTCGTAGACATTGGGGTCCAGGCGCGGGAAGGCGTAGAGCGCGCCCATCGGCTTCACGCAGCTCACGCCGGGGATCTCGTTGAGCTTCTCGTAGGCGATGTTGCGCTGGTTGAGCAGGCGACCGCTCTCCCCGGTGAGCTGGTAGATGGACTGCTTGCCACCCAATGCGACCTGGATGCCGTGCTGGGCGGGCACGTTCGGGCACAGGCGGGTGCCGGCGAGCAGCTCGAGGCCCTCGATGAAGCCTCTCGCGTGGTCCTGCGGTCCGGTGAGCACCATCCATCCGGCGCGGTAGCCCGCCACACGGTAGGCCTTGGACAGGCCGTTGTAGGTGATGGTGAGCAGGTCCGGGGCGAGGGTGGCCAGGGAGATGTGCTCGGCGTCGTCGTAGAGGATGCGGTCGTAGATCTCGTCGGCGAGGATGAGCAGTTCGTGCTCGCGGGCGATGTCGACGATCTGCTCGAGCACCTCCCGGGAGTACACCGCACCCGTCGGGTTGTTGGGGTTGATGACGACGATCGCCTTCGTCTTCTCCGTCACCTTCGAGCGGATGTCCTCGATCGACGGGTTCCAGTCGTCCTCCTCATCGCACAGGTAGTGCACCGGGGTGCCGCCGGACAGGGAGGTGGCGGCCGTCCACAGCGGGTAGTCGGGGGCGGGGATGAGGACCTCATCGCCGTCGTTGAGCAGCGCCTGCATGGTCATGGTGATGAGCTCGGACACACCGTTGCCCAGGAACACGTCCTCGACGTCGAAATCCGGGAACCCCTCGATGACCTCGTAGCGGTGGAACACGGCGCGACGGGCCGGGATGATGCCCTTCGAGGTGGAGTAGCCCTGGGAGGTCGGCAGCGCGGCGATCATGTCGCGCATGATGACATCGGGGGCGTCGAAACCGAAGGTGGCCGGGTTGCCGGTGTTGAGCTTGAGGATGTGGTGACCGTCTGCCTCCAGGCGCTCCGCCTCCGCGGCCACCGGGCCGCGGATCTCGTAGAGGACGTCCTTCATCTTGTTCGACTGATCGAACGTGCGGCGACGTCGGCGGATCGGATTCGGAGAGTCAGTCATGGCCTACATGTTGCCACTACTTCTTGCCGCGCTCCAACGCCTTGTTGACGAAGTTCATCGCGTTGTTCGTCAGCTCCGCGGTCTGTGCCTTGCGTTCCGCGCGCAGTGCGGCGAGCTTGTCCTGCTCAGCGAGTCGCAGTTCGGCGGCCCGGAGGCGCTCCGCGGTCCGGAGTTCCTTGATGCGCTGCCTGTCCACGGCCCGGGCGCTGGGCACATGCCAGCTCTGCGGGCCCACCTTGAGTACGTACAGCAGCAGCCACAGCGTCGGGATGAGGAACCACAGCAGGCCCGCCATCGGCGTGACGGTGGACAGGGCCACGGTCCCGACGGTGACACCCACCGTGGACAAGCCCATGATGCCGAAGCGGATCTTGCGTCCCTCCCGGAATGCCCCCTCGATCTCCTGCGCCGAATAGAGCTTATCGACGCCCCGCCCCGGCCCGCGGTACTGCGGGATATCGACGAACAACGGATCGAGATCACGGCGGTACTCCGCACGCGTGATCTCCTGGCAGCGGGTGTCGTATTCGTCGATGCTCAGGCGGCCTTCGCTGAAGGCGCGGCCCAGGGTGGACATGGCGTCGTTACGTTCCGCATCGCTCAGTCTCATATCCTGGTGCATGTTGTTCATGGCCCCCAGTCTAACGATGTGCCTCGACACCGCCCTCGGGGAAAACCCCCATCTTCACTTTTCCGGGACTTCCCCGATGGTGGGCACCCGCCCACGGTGACAACATAGGGATCATGAATCGGCTCGCCCAACATCTGACCACCTGGAAGGCGTGGTACGCGATCCTCGCGGTGCCCGCCTTCCTGCTCGCCTCGCTCGTCGTCATCGCCGGCGCTTCTCTGGCCCCGCTGTCCTTCGTGCTCTTTGCAGCGCTGTCGCTGCTGTTCATTGCGATCGTCGCGCGTCGCTGGCCTTCCCGCCAGGATCTGGGACTGCGCCGCGGGCTAAATAAGCGCGATGTGGTTGTCATCCTCGTCGTCTTCGTCGTCACCCACCTGTCGTTTGAGGTGCTGGCGCGGCTGTCCGGTGGCGGACAGGGAAATCAGGCCGTGCAGATGTTCAACGAGCTGGGTCTTGCCGGACCGTTGCTGCCGGCCGTGTTCATCCTGCTCAGCTCCGTCATCCTGGCCCCCATCTGCGAGGAAATCCTCTACCGCGGTGCCATGCTGCGCCCCATCCACGACGCCTTCGCCCGCCGTGGGCGCGCCTGGCTCGGCGCCACCCTGGGTATCGCCGCCTCCACCTTCATGTTTGCGATGCCGCACCTTGCGGAAGACACCGTCAACGTGATGACCATCGCCTACTTCATCACCGGCATCGGCTTCGGTCTGGTCTACGTCCTCACCGGCTCCATGACCGCCGCCATGGTCAGCCACTCCCTCCAGAGCATGTTCGCCTTCGGGCAGGTGCTGATTTTCGGACGCGGCGACGCCGACGTCCACCCCATCCTCTGGATCATGGTCTTCGGCTGCCCGGTGTGGGTCTACCTCGGCTCCCAGCTCGTACGGAAGCTGCTGCCGAACCGCTGAACGGCAGGAGCAGACGTCAGTCCTTCTGAGCGGACCCCGGGGCCGGGGGCACCGGAGGTGCCGGGGGAACAGAAGGCGCCGGGGGAACTGCTGCGCCAGGTGCGGGGGGCACAGGTGGTGCGGCGGGTGCCGCCGGAGCCGGCGGAACTGCTGAGCCGGGAACTGGAGGTACCGGGGGGACTGCTGCGCCAGGTGCCGGGGGCACTGGAGGTGCGGCCGGCACAGG
>NZ_JAUNRW010000036.1 GCF_030535495.1 Corynebacterium sp. | reverse complement strand
ACACCGAGCAGGACGTGGCGACGCTTGTCGCGGCCAGCCGCTCCGAAGACTAGAAAACTGCTCCTCGTGACGTTGTGAACGCCATTCGGGACAAGTGCCTGCTGTGTGGGGGCTCGCCGGAAAAGACCTCGTCAATGAGAGGGATGAGGAACAAGGAGCTTCGCCACGACTCCACTTAGGCCCAGCTTCTGCGAGGATCTTCCCTTGCCACCTGTCGTACCTGGCTGCCCACCATGGCCCAGTGAGGGTAGCTCTCGTCGATGGCTTTGAGCACGGCAAGCATGTCATTGAGGCGGCTCCGGACGTTGGTCTTCAGGAGGTTTTCTTGGTGTGACACCCGGTTGCGCAGATGCGTCAATCGCTCGAACTTCTTTCCGATGTCTTCTCGCGATTGGTCTCCAGGATCGATATTGGGAAATGCTCGGTGCAGGCATTCCTTCCATAATCTCTCGGCGTTTGGCCGATGGGCCGGTAACGCCTCGCCCAGAAGATTGGACCAGTTGCCAAGAGTGAGCTGGGCTACTACATCATCGTGGTTGAGGGGAGCGTTCTGGCGGGCGTGTCCGTCGCGCCGTCGTTTCGACTCCTTCCGAGCCCACTTCCTGGCCTGGACCATGGGTCGGTTGAACATGTCATACAAGAGTTGCGCTGATTGATGCTCGAGGGACCAATCTCTGTGTCCGCATTGCGAATCGTTCCAGTCTTGGAGGGCGCTGTTCATCGCATTTCGAGTTAGGACCTCGAAGTAGGACAGTTGGGAGTGGAAAGCGCCTGCCAGGCGGGTGTTCCATCGGTAAAGCTGTACTGCCTTCTCTATGTCTTTGCCTGCGGCCACGTAGTACGTCTCGAAGCGGGCTGCTCCGAGCATGGCGTCTACTTCGCTCTTGGTCCTCACGAAGGTTGATGCTATCCTGAACGCAGCGAGCGTCGATGTAGATCGACGCACCGTACCCCACGACCCCGGGCCGAGTGCTCGGGGTCGTTGCTTTCTATGTGCTTGGTGCGGGGGGTTAGGGTTAGGGTTATACGACAAAATGTGTGTCTGGTCCGGGCGTGGCGAGCCGGGTGCGGGGGCCGTTGCTTAGCCGTCGTGGCTGAGGCTGGCAGCACCAGTGATCTGTGTAATGGCAGTGGGAAAGGGGGACGTGCTGGCCGGGCAAGGGTGGAGCCTTGCCCTCATGCGAAAAACTAGAAGAGCTTCTCGACGCCCCTCCGGTCCACCTTCCCCGGCCCCGCCAGGGGCAAATCCTCCAGGCGCCTCAGTTCCTTCGGCAACTGCCAGCGCGGCAGGTGGTCGAGGCCCGCGATGACCTCGCCCGGGGTGGCAGGTCCGGTGTAGGCGGCGACGATCTTCTGGCCCAACCGCGGATCCGAGATCCCGACGACGCACGCGCCGGTGACCCCGCGCACCCCCAGCATCGCCTGCTCGAGCACCTCGGGCTGCAGCTTCAGTCCACCGGAATCGATGATGGCGTCGAGCCGCCCGGTCACCCGCAGCCGGCCGTCCTCGATGACCCCGGCGTCCGAGGTGGCGTACCAGCCCTCCTCGGCGAAGGCCTCGTGCCCGGGGGCGTTGCGGTAGCCGTGGGCGATCATGGGCCCGCTGAGGTGGATGCGCCCTGCCTCGACGCGGACGCGCGCGCCGGGTAACGGCTGGCCGTCATAGACGCAGCCACCGGCGGTCTCCGAGGAGCCGTAGGTGGTCACCAGCGTGATCTGCATGTCGGCCGCTGCCTGCGCGAGCTGGGGGTTGAGGGCCGCGCCCCCGATGAGGACGGCGTCGAAAAGCCGCAGTGCCTCGATGCCCTCGAGGGTGTCCATGAGCTTCGCCAGCTGCAGCGGGGTGAGCGAGGTGTAGCAGCGGTCCCGCGTGGCGTGCAGCTCCGTGGCGGCGCGGGCGAAACGGGCGGTGTGGAACCCGGTGCTCAGATCCAGCGCGAGTGGATCCACCCCCGCCACCAGGGAACGGATGAGCACCTGCAGGCCGGCGATGTGGTGGGCGGGCATGGCCAGCAGCCACTGGCCGGCCCCGCCGAGGTGGCGGTGTGTGGCATCGGCGCTGGAGACCAGATTGGCCGGAGTGAGCTGCGCGCCCTTCGGCGTGCCGGTCGAACCGGAGGTGGCCACCACCAGGGCGATGTCCTCCGCGATCGGCCAGCCGGCTTGCTGGGAGTTACGGAGCAGGTTGGCCCGGGTCAGGTCGTCGGCGGGCAGCGGCAGCAGGGTGCGCTGCCCGGCGATCGCCTCCTCCAGCATCGGAAGCAGAGCGAGGGGATCACGCGGGTCGACGACGAGGGGTTCCAGCAGACGGGTCACGGGCCTTGATACTAGCGTGGGTTCCATGACCCGCTGGTGGCAGGACCTCCACGACCCGCTGACACATCAGGCCACGATGCTTCTCGACGCCGTCGAGGCCGCCCACCGCGCCCAGGATCCCCCCTCCTGGCCGGCGCCGGATGATGAACCGAATGATGAGGACTACAGCGCGTGCGCCGACCCGGGGCGGTTCCGGATGATCATCGACCGCGCCCTCGCCTGGGCCCGGGTGCTCGAGGAGCGCGGCTGGGCCGAGGTCACCCGGGAGCGTATGGACGAGGAGGACTGGCGCATCACCCTGCGGCCCCGCGCCGGGGCCCTGCCGCTGCGCCTGCAGGGCGCGGCGTGGATCTTCCACAACGGCCGCGCCCCCATGGTGGAGGTCCTGGTCGGTGAGCCGGCCCACGCGGAGAGTGATCACCCGGACTGCGCGTGCGATGCCTGTGACCGGGGTTCGGCGGCCATCATCGAGAGCCTGGACCAGGACATCTTCTCCGTCGTGGACGGCTCCTACCGCGTGATCCGGAAGGACGGCATGCGGTGGACGGAGACGTCCTTCCGGGCCGGCGGTACGCAGACTAAGGAGACCGTGCGGGAGGTGCACGGCGTGTCATGGGCACCAGACTGGGAGTCGCGGACCCCGTTTTCCGCCGCGCACCAGGATCTGCCTCCCTGGCCGCCTCCGGGATTCGATGATCTCCCGGACGACTGGCCCGCCGACGGGCGTTACCGTCAGCTCCCGGAGTAGACCAGGTCCGCCCGTTCCCACGGCCGGTGGTGGTCGAGGAAGGGGATCTCCTCGGCCATCCACTCGTCCCAGAAACGCTCGGCCTCCGCACGGGTGCCGTTGACGCCGCTGGCGGTATCCCGGGCCAGGCCACGTTCGCGGGCGACAGCCAGGTCGACGTCGACCCAGACGAGGGCGTCGACGTACGGTGCGGCCTCGAGGCGCCCCGCCCCGGTGCCCTCGACGATGAGCAGGTCCGTCTCCGCGGGGACCTCGATGGAGCCTGCCCGGCCCATCCGCACCCAGCCCGGCGGGCGGTAGGACACCGCGTGGCCGGCGCGGTAGGGGAGGAGGATGGCGTCGATAAGCAGCTGCGCCCAGTCGAAGAAGGAGTGGTGCCAGGCGAGATCATCGGTGCCCACCACGCACGCGGCGCCGTGCTCGGCGGCCAGCCGCCGGGCCAGGGTGGTCTTGCCGGCTGCGCCGTGGCCGTCGATGGCCAGCACGGCGCGGGGCGGGAGGTGCAGGCGGTCAAGCATCAGTAGTAGAAGGGGAACTGGTCCCACTCGGGCTCGCGCTTGTTCAGGAAGGCCTCCTTGCCCTCCACCGCCTCGTCGGTCATGTACGCCAGGCGGGTGGCCTCGCCGGCGAAGACCTGCTGGCCCATGAGGCCGTCGTCGGTGAGGTTGAAGGCGAACTTGAGCATGCGCTGGGCGGTGGGGGACTTGCCGTTGATCTCCCGGGCGACGTCGATGGCCTCGGCCTCCAGCTGGCCGTGGTCGGCGACGATGTTGACCGCCCCCATGCGTTGCATGTCGTCTGCGGAGTAGGCGCGGCCGAGGAAGAAGATCTCACGGGCGAACTTCTGGCCGACCTGCTTGGCCAGGTAGGCGGAGCCGTAGCCGGCGTCGAAGGATCCGACATCGGCGTCGGTCTGCTTGAAGCGGGCCTCCTGCCGGGAGGCGATGGTCATGTCGCAGATGACGTGCAGGGAATGCCCGCCGCCGGCGGCCCAGCCGTTGACCACGGCGATGACCACCTTGGGCATGGTGCGGATGAGGCGCTGCACCTCGAGGATGTGCAGGCGCCCGCCCTCGACCTTGGTGCGGGCCTCGTCGACGGTGTCCGCCGTCTCCCCGGAGGCGTAGCGGTAGCCGGAGCGCCCGCGGATGCGCTGGTCGCCGCCGGAGCAGAACGCCCAGCCGCCGTCCTTCTCACTCGGCCCGTTGCCGGTGAGCAGGATGACGCCGACATCGGGGGTGCGCCGCGCATGGTCGAGCGCGCGGTAGAGCTCGTCGACGGTGTGCGGGCGGAAGGCGTTGCGCACCTCGGGGCGGTCGAAGGCGATGCGGACGATGCCGTCCCTGCGCTCGGTGCCCACGTGGCGGTGGTAGGTGATGTCGGTGAGGTCCCCGAAACCCGCGACCTCCTCCCACTGGGAGGGGTCGAAGGGGTTGTCGGTGCTGTAGCTGGAGGTCATGCCCCTCAGCTTAAAGGCCCGCCGCGTGCTCGGTGATCACCCGGGCCAGGCGCACATCGCGGATGGTCAGCCCGCCGACGTCGTGGCTGGACAGGGTGACGTCCACCTGCCCGTAGGTCAGCGTGATGTCCGGGTGGTGGTCAGCCTCCTCGGCAGAGGCGCCGATGAGGTTGACCAGGCGCAGCCCGGTGGCGAAGTCGCCGGTGTCGAAGGAGGCCGCCAGGTGCTCGCCGCGGTTGTCCCACCCGGTGAGGTCGGCGTCGGCGATCTGGTCGGAGGTGAGGATCTGCTTGGGGTCGGTCATGGCTCCCATTGTGTGTGCGAACCTAGGATGGCGCCATGAAACTGCTGCTGACCTCCTTTCTGCACGAGCGCCTCACCGATCACGTCTCCGGCACGGTCGCCTACGTCCCCGATGCCGTCCGCGCCTTCGGCGACGCCCCCTGGACGCAGACCGAACGCGAGGTACTGCGGTCCCGCGGCCTGGAACTTGTCGAGCTCCCCCTGGCCGACACCCCGCCGGAGGAGGTGGACCGCATCCTCGGCCACGTCGACGCCGTCTACGTCGCCGGCGGGGACACCTTCGACCTGCTCCACGTCCTGCGGAGCACCGGCACCGATGCGATCCTCACCCGGCACGTCCGCGCCGGGCTGACCTACATCGGCTGCTCGGCCGGTTCCGTCATCGCAGGCCCGGACATCGAACCGTGCCGCCTCCTCGACGATCCCGCCACCACCCCGGAGCTCACCGACTACACCGGTCTCGGCTTCACCGACCTCGTCGTCGTCCCGCACGCCCAGGGCAGTGAGGTCTTCCCCATCGAGAAATACGCCGACACGGTGCGTCTCTTCGGCGAGCGCTGGCCGCTGGTCCTGCTGCGCGACGGCCAGGCCCTGCTCATCGAGGACGGCGAGGTCCGCCTACTGTAGAACCCATGCACATCGATGACGTCCTCGACCGCGCCCATGTCGTCGCCCTGCCGATGGCGGTGCGTTTCCGGGGTGTCGATACCCGCGAGGCGCTGCTTATCGACGGCCCCGCGGGCTGGGGCGAGTTCGCCCCCTTCCTGGAGTACGGCGCGGTCGAGTCCGCCGCGTGGCTGCGCGCCGGCCTGGAGGCGGCGTTCGAGGGTTTTCCTGCTTATCGACGCTCCCACGTCGAGGTCAACGCCACCGTCCCCGCCGTGCGCCCCGACGAGGTGGCGGCCGTGCTGGCCCGCTACCCGGGGTGCCGGGTGGTGAAGGTCAAGGTCGCGGAGAAGGGGCAGAGCCTGGCCGATGATGTCGCCCGCGTGCAGGCGGTGCGCGAGGTGCTGCCGGGGGCCGTCGTGCGAGTCGACGCCAACCGCGGGTGGACCGTGCCGGAGGCTCTGGAGGCCGCCCGGGCACTGGGCCCCCTGGACTACCTGGAGCAGCCCTGCCACTCCGTGGAGGAGCTGGCGCAGCTGCGCGGGGAGCTCATGCGCGCCGGGATGTTCGTGCGGGTGGCGGCCGATGAGTCCATCCGGCGTTCCGAGGACCCCTACCGGGTCGCCGAGCTGCGCGCCGCAGATGTGGCCGTCCTCAAGGTCGCCCCCCTCGGCGGGGTAAGCCGCGTGCTCGAGCTCACCACACACCTGCGCGCCCGGCACATGGACATCACGGTAGCCTCCGCACTCGATACGGCCGTGGGCATGAACGCCGGGTTGGCCGCGCTCGCCGCGCTGCCGGTCCTGGAGGACGATGACGGCCTCGACGTCCCGCCCGCTGCCGCGGGACTGGCCACGGGGTCACTCTTCCTCGAGGATGTCGCCGCCCCGCGCGCGATCATCGACGGCCACATGTCGGTGAAACCGCTAGATCCTGACCCGGACCGTGTGAGTGCCTTGGCGGCCCCTGTGGATCGCCGCGACTGGTGGTTCGAGCGGGTCCGCCGGGTGTGGCCCCACGTGTAGGTTGAGGCCCATGAGCAACCCCGGAGACAACGACGACACCCGCTACCTCGGACCCACCGGCGGGGACCGGCCCCGCCAGTACTTCCCCGGCGAGCACGACCCCGGATACCAGCCGCCGCGCTACGATCAGCCGCAGTACCAGCCGCCGGTGTACGAGGAGCCGGCGCCGCGGGCGTCGAGAAGCGGTGGAGGGGCGCTACCGCTGCTCATGGGCATTCTCTTCGGTCTGACCCTCATCGCGGCAGCGGTGTTGTTCTTCCTGTGGCGCGGGGCGGCCGCGGAGGCTGAGCGGCCGGTCGAGCCGGTGACCGTCACGGAGACCACCTCGCTCACCGTCACCGAGACGACCACGGAGCGCGCCCTGCCCACCGAGCTACCCACCGAGCTGCCCCGGGAGTTGCCCTCGGAGCTGCCGGAGGTGGACATCGAGGGCTGGCTCAACGATCTTCTTGGTTCGGAGCCCGCTCAGTAGACTCGGGCGCATGGATACTGAGTCGATGGAACTGGCGCAGGGCGTCGTCGAGCAGCTTTCCCGCCACGTCACGGATGTGGTGGTGTGCCCGGGCTCGCGGAACTCGCCGCTGAGCCTGGCTCTGCTGGCCCGCCCGGATCTCAAGGTGCACGTGCGTCACGACGAACGCGCCGCCGCCTTCCTCGCGCTTGGTCTGGCCCGGGTGCACAAGCGCCATGTGGGCGTCGTCATGACCTCCGGGACCGCCGTCGCCAACTGCCTCCCCGCGATGGTGGAGGCCCATTATTCGCACACCCCACTGGCGGTGATCAGCGCGGATCGACCCCGCCGCATGCAGGACACCGGAGCCAGCCAGACCATCGACCAGATCGGGATCTTCGGCCGCTACGCCGAGACCACCTCCGTCGTCGACCGCGGGGACATCCCCGCCGTGGCGGAGGCCTTCACCACCCGCCTGCAGGTGCACATCAATGTGGAGCTTGATGCCCCCCTCGTCGGCACCGAACTCCCGGCGCCACCGACCAGCCGCACCCTGCGCAGGGCGCCGTTGCCGCGCCCGCATGACCACGGTGAGGTGGCGGTCGACCTCACCCGGCCCACGCTCGTCATCGCCGGCGATGAGGCCTGGGCCGTCGAGGGGCTCGAGGATGTGCCCACCATCGCCGAGCCCACCGCCCCCGCCCCGTACGATCCGGTGCACCCCCTGGCCGCGGCCATCTTCCGCAAACCCCAGATCAGCGCGAACGATTATGTGGTGGACACCAAACCGGAGCAGGTCATCGTCGTCGGGCATCCCACGCTGCACCGCGATGTGCTGGGGCTGATCAACGATCCGGACATCGAGCTGGTCACCCTCTCACGCACCGCCGACTTCACCGATCCCCGCCCGGACTCGCGCCGCGGCACCACGGTCAAGGCCACCGGCGAACCCACGGCACAGTGGCGGGAGATCTGCCGGGCCGCCTCCGACCTGGCCGCCGACACCGTGCGCCTGGTCATCGCCGACCCGGCCCACGGCTTCACCGGCCTGCACGTCGCGGCGGCGATCTCCGACACCCTCGGCACCGGTGACACCCTCGTGCTCGGGGCCTCCAATCCGGTGCGGGACGCCAGTTTCGTCGGGCTGCCCTACGACGGCGTAAACACCTATTCCCCGCGCGGTGCCGCCGGCATCGACGGCACCGTCTCCCAGGCCATCGGCATCGCCCTGGCCACCCAGGCGGCGCACCCCGATGAGCCGCGCGCCCCGCGGACCGTCGCCCTCCTCGGGGACGTCACCTTCCTCCACGACATCGGGGGCCTGCTCATCGGCCCCGCGGACACCCATCCGGAGAATCTCACCATCGTCGTGGCCAACGACGACGGGGGCGGCATCTTCGAGACCCTCGAGATCGGCGCCCCCGGGCTGCGGGAGAGCTTTGAACGGGTCTCGGGCACGCCGCACGGGGCCTCGCTCGGCGAACTGTGTGCTGGTTTCGGCGTGGCCCACCGGGAGGTCACGGACCTGCGGGAGCTTCTCGACGCCCTGCGCGAATCCGACGACGGCCTCACCGTCATCGAGGCGCGCACGACCCGCGCCACACGACGCGCGATGCACGAGGCGCTGCGCAGGTGAGGGAGAGCATCGGGCGTCGCGGGCGCCAGCTGGTGCTGCTCCTCTATGTCGCGGCCCTGCTCGGAGTGGTGTCCATGGTCCTTGGCCCGGCGCTCAATGACCGCGCGATCAACGCCGATCCCGGCCGGGCCCTGGCGACCGTGACGGGTACCAGCTGGTTGCGCACGACCATCGACTACCGCGACGAGGACGGCATCTACCACTCGCCGCCGACCGGCCTGCTGTACCCGACGGGTCTGGGCGAAGGGCAGCGGGTGTGGGTGACGTACTCGAAGGCCGACCCCGATCTGGTCAAGGTGGAGGGCCGTGAGTGGACGCTCTCGATCATCCCGGCCCTCAGCGTCGCACTAGTGACAACGGTTGTCGCTGCCGTATTGTGGTGGGCGGTGGGGCGCGCGACGCGCCCCCGGACCCGTTCACCGAAAGTTAGCCCGGAATTGGGCTGACGATCAGGCCGATGTTGCCTAGGGAGGAGATCATGTCACCCATGCGTGTTGCCATTGTCGCCGAGTCCTTCCTCCCCAACGTCAACGGTGTGACGAACTCGGTCCTCCGGGTGCTCGAACACCTGCACCGCGAGGGGCATGAGGCGATGGTCGTCGCCCCCGGTGCCCGGGATTTCCAGGAGGAAATCCACGAGTACCTCGGTTTCGAGATCGTCCGGGTGCCCACCGTGCGCATGCCGCTCATCGACTCACTGCCCATCGGTGTGCCCAACGCGACCGTCACGGACGCACTGCGTGACTTCCACCCGGACATCATCCACCTGGCCAGCCCCTTCGTCCTCGGCGCGGCCGGTGCCTTCGCGGCCCGCCAGCTGCGGGTCCCGGCGGTGGCGCTCTACCAGACCGACGTGGCCGGATTCGCCACGAAGTACCACCTGGCCCCGCTCGCCGCGGCCGCCTGGGAGTGGACGCGCCACATCCACAACATCTGCCAGATGACCCTGGCCCCGTCCTCGCTGACGATCGAGGAGCTGGAGAGCCACGGCATCAACAACGTCCGCCACTGGGGTCGGGGCGTGGACGCCGTCCGCTTCCACCCCGACAAGCGGGATCCGGCGTTGCGCCGGACCTGGGACCGCTCCGGCAAGAAGAAGATCGTCGGCTTCGTCGGCCGCCTGGCCGCGGAGAAGGGCGTGCACCGCCTCGTCTCCCTCCACGGTCGCCGTGACATTCAGCTGGTCATCGTCGGTGACGGCCCCTCCCGTCTGGAGCTGGAGTCGCTCATGCCGAAGGCCGTGTTCACCGGCGCTCTCGGCGGTGAAGAGCTGGCCCGCGCCTACGCCTCCCTCGATCTGTTCGTGCACGCGGGCGAATTTGAGACCTTCTGCCAGGCCATCCAGGAGGCGCAGGCCTCCGGTGTCCCGACCATCGGGCCCCGGGCGGGCGGCCCGGTCGATCTCATCCAGGAGCGCTACAACGGCCTGCTTCTCGACGTCGACACGTTCACCCGCGACCTGCCCGTCGCCGCCGAGTGGCTGTTGCACCCCGAACGCCTGGACGCACTGCGCGACAACGCCCGTACCTCGGTGCAGAACAAGACGTGGGACGCCCTGTGCGAGCAGTTGCTCGGCTACTACGGGGAGGTCATCGAGGAAGCCCGCCGCGTCCCGCTCACCTTCTTCGGTCCCCGACCGGAACTGCCGCTGTGGGCGGCGAAGGCGTTGGGGGCGCGCGTCGCCTGAGGTGACGCTGACCTAGACTGAACGGGTGGCTAAGGCAGACCTGGACAAGAAACCCTTCGACGTGGCGTCGATGTTCGATGCCGTCGGGGAGAAGTACGACCTGACCAACACCATCCTCTCCTTCGGGCAGGACGCCCGCTGGCGGCGTCGCACCCGGGAGCGGCTCGACCTTACTCCGGGGGAGAAGGTCCTCGACCTGGCCGCCGGCACGGCCGTGTCCACCGTCGAGTTGGCCAAGTCGGGCGCGTGGTGTGTGGCCTGCGACTTCTCCCAGGGGATGCTCGCCGCCGGTCGTGATCGGGATGTGCCGAAGGTCTGCGGCGACGGCATGCAGCTGCCCTTCGCCGACGACACCTTCGACGCCGTGACCATCTCCTACGGGCTGCGCAACATCCACGACCATGAGGCGGGCCTGCGGGAGATGGCGCGCGTGACCAGGCCGGGAGGCCGCCTGACCATCGCGGAGTTCTCCACCCCGGTGGTGCCTGTCTTCGGCACGGTGTACAAGGAGTACCTCACGCGCCTGCTGCCGCAGGTGGCGCGCGTGTTCTCCTCGAACCCGGACGCCTATGAATACCTGGCCGACTCCATCCGGGCCTGGCCCGGCCAGGAGGGCCTGGCGCGGGTGATCAACGCCAACGGGTGGGAGAACGCCGGCTGGCAGAATCTCTCACTCGGCATCGTGGCCCTGCATTCGGCGACTAAGCCGTTGTAGACCACAGGGGGGTGTCGCGGCGCACCGTCGACACCGCTCCGCCGGCCAGGCGCCAGGCGCGGGCAATGAGGTCACGGTCCTCGTCGGTGACCAGATTGCCCATCAGGCGGGCCGCGGCCGGCATGATCATCGCCCCGACCGGGCCGCGCAGGCCCAGGGGGCCGACCAACGGCAGGAACTTCGGATAGGTGAGCAGACGAGCCGCCGTGCGGGCCAGCAGGAATGCCTCGCCGTAGGTCTCCCGCAGTACATGCGGCCACAGCAGGGTGAGGTCGCGGCCTTCCTGCAGCAGGCCCACCGCCAGCTCGGCGGACTCCAGACCGTAGTCGATGCCCTCGCCGTTGAGGGGGTTGACCAGGGCGGCGGCGTCGCCGATGAGCATCCAGTTCGGGCCGGCGACATCAGACACCGCACCACCCATCGGCAACATCGCCGAGGCGATGTCCTGCGCCGGCCCCAGCTGCCACTGGGAGCGCTTCTGGTCGGCGTACTGGGTGAGCAGCTTCTTGGTGTTGACCTTGGCCGGTCGGGTATCGGTGGACAGGGCGCCGACACCGAGGTTCACGCGGCCGTCACCCAGCGGAAAGATCCAGCCGTAGCCGGGCTGGACGGTGCCGGTGTCGTCGACCAGCTCCACATCCGAGTGCATCCACGGCTCCGTCGACAACGGCGAGGTGCAGTAGGAGCGCGCCGCGATGCCGTAGACCTCACCCCGGTGCCACCGGCGACCCAGCAGCTTGCCGAAGGTCGAGCGCACGCCGTCGGCGACGAGGATCCAGCGGGGGTGAACCTCTTCGTCGATCTCCCCGTGCCGCACACTGACCACCCCGTCGACGTGGGCTGTGGCGGTGGCGTCCTCCCAGAGAGTCGCACCTCGCTCGACCGCGGCGCGGACCAACAGGTGATCGAACTCGGTGCGTGTCATCGCGGAGCCGACGGTGCCGAAATGACCGTCCGGCCAGGCGGCGGTGACCGACCCGCCGAAACCGCGCAGCTTCAGGCCCCGGTTGCGGTAGTCCGCGGTCACCTCGTCCGCCAGACCCAGGCGGGCCAGGCTGCGGATGGCGCGGGGAGTAAGCCCGTCGCCGCAGGTCTTGTCGCGGGGGAAGGTGGCGGCGTCGATAAGCAGGACCTCGTACCCGGCATCCGCGGCATGGATCGCGGCGGCCGCGCCCGCGGGACCGGCACCGACAACAAGGACATCCACCACTCTCATGCGCCCCATTGTGGCACCCTGACTACGGCGAGTGGCAATTGTGGACTACGGTTGAACCCGATCATCTTCATCTTCTTTCACCGTTGCAAGGACATTCCGACATGACCCACGGCACTACCTACCAGCCCAGCCCGGCAGGGCACGTGGACCTGGGAGACGCCGAGCTCAATGAGCGCATCGCGACCGGAATGGCCGCGGTCGAGGTCCTGCTGCGCGAGGAACTGGCGAAGGGCGAGGACTTCCTCGTCGACAAGGTGACCCATCTGCTCACCGCCGGGGGCAAGCGATTCCGTCCGATGATGGCGCTGCTGGCCTCCGAATACGGGCCCCGCGCCGGATCCCCCGAGGTGGTCACGGCGGCTGCTGCCCTGGAGACCGTCCACCTGGCCACGCTGTACCACGACGATGTCATGGATGAGGCCGAACTGCGCCGCGGGGTCGCCTCCGCCAACGCCCGCTGGGACAACTCCGTGGCGATTCTCGCCGGGGACATCCTCTTCGCCCACGCCTCCCGGCTCATGAGTGAACTGGACACCCACACCGTGGGTCATTTCGCCACCACTTTCCAGGACCTGGTCACCGGCCAGATGCGGGAGACCATCGGGGCGGGCGAGCGTGATCCGATCGAGCACTACCTCGATGTCATCTCCGAGAAGACGGGCGTGCTCATCGCCTCCTCCGGCTACCTCGGCGCCTATCACGCCGGCGCCTCCGAGGAGCACACCGATGCGCTGCACAAGATCGGCATGGCGGTGGGCATGATCTTTCAGATCGTCGATGACATCATCGACATCTTCTCCGCCCATGAGCAGTCGGGGAAGACCCCGGGCACCGATCTGCGCGAAGGTGTGTTCACCCTGCCGGTTCTGCATGCGCTGCAGGAGCCGGGTGAGGTGGGCGACGAGCTGCGGGCGCTGCTCACCGGACCGCTGACGGAGGACGCCGATGTCGAGCAGGCCCTGGAGCTGCTGAGCCGCTCCCAGGGGCGGGAGAAGTCGCTCGCCGACGTCCACCGCTACCTCGCCGACGTGGAAACCCAGATCGCGCGCCTTCCCGAGTGCGCGGCGACCGACGCCCTGCGCCTGCTGACCAGCTACACCATTCGTCGCGTCGGATAGTTTTCCTGGTTGACCTGCCGATTTGCTGTTTTGTCGGTGCGTCATAGTAAAGTGTGTAGCGCACCACGGTGCTCGCCAGGTTGCCCGAGCGGCCAAAGGGAGCGGACTGTAAATCCGCCGGCATTGCCTTCAGAAGTTCGAATCTTCTACCTGGCACCACGACGAAACCCATCCGGAGAACCGGATGGGTTTTCGCTTTTCCCCGACGACGTTGTCCCGTCCTGGGTACCTGTCAAGCATGCCTCTGCGACCCCACTTTAAACGCCTCCACCTACGCCTTTCACGGCCATGTTCAAGGGCCTCAAAATGTGCCGTGAACTGGCGATTTGTGTAAGTATGAGACATCGGGTTAATCTTTACAAGGCTTCAACGGAGCGGCCAAGAGAAATCAAGGCCAAAGCTACTAGAGGCTGTGCCCCCTTAGCTCAGTCGGCAGAGCGTTTCCATGGTAAGGAAAAGGTCATCAGTTCGATTCTGATAGGGGGCTCTGTTTCTTTTCTCCCTCGGTTGCTGGTTACCGTCGGTGGCTGGGAGAGTGTGAAACAGTCGCCAGGCGGTGTAGCTCAGTGGTAGAGCAAGCGACTCATAATCGCTGTGTCGCGAGTTCAATTCTCGCCATCGCTACCGGTGCGCCAGCCGACAGGAAGTACCGTCAGGGGTTTCCGGTCTGGTAGGGTGAACCGTGCTGTTTCAGCAGCACACCAAGGGGCGTAGCTCAATTGGTAGAGCAACGGTCTCCAAAACCGTAGGTTGCAGGTTCGAGTCCTGTCGCCCCTGCCACTGCGGGCCGGTCGTGAGGTTAATCCTCAGGACCGGCCCGTTCTGCTTGGTGGAGTAGACCTCTGCTAAGCTCGTCGGAGTTCGACCCACGACTGAAGATTTTCACGAGGAGTGCTGTGACCGATCAACAGCCCAACCAGCCCGGTGCCGCCCGTCCGACGGGTAAGCGGCAGCTGACCGGTGCCGGTACCACGTCGGCCTCCTCGTACGAGGCGAAGCGTGTCGCCAAGCCGTCCCCGGAAGACGAGAAGCCGGGCGGGGGTCCCGCCAACTTCATCCCGGAGGTCGTCTCCGAGATGCGCAAGGTCATCTGGCCGACCGCGCGCCAGATGGTCATCTACTCCCTCGTGGTGTTCGCGTTCCTCATCATCGTCACCGCACTGGTCTCGGGTGTGGACTTTCTTGTGGGCCTCGGAGTTGAAGAGGTTCTCACTCCTTAGGTAGAGTGAGCTGCAACAGATTTTTTCCCGCCGGACCCGCGAAGGGTCGGCGGGATTATTCATTGGGTGCCGGGCGCTAGACTGGCCTGACACCCACCACGAACCCTTCCCGTCTGGAGCAGCCACATGAATGACGAGACCACCAACGTCGACAACGAGACCACCGACGTCAGCGCCGCCGAGCAGATCCTCGGCGACGACTCCTCGAACGTCGACGAGACCCTGGCCACTGAGCCGGCCGTCGCGCCGACCACCGAGGAGGACATCGTCGAGCCCGCGGACGCTGTA
This sequence comes from Corynebacterium sp., assembly GCF_030535495.1. Lineage (GTDB taxonomy): Bacteria > Actinomycetota > Actinomycetes > Mycobacteriales > Mycobacteriaceae > Corynebacterium. Next base: position 5,162 of record NZ_JAUNRW010000036.1, on the reverse strand, counting down.
GACGACACCGCAGAGGGTGACGAGGATGCCGTGGTCTCGATTGATGCGGAGACCGTAGGGGCCCCGGAAGCTGCTGAGTCCACGGAGGCAGTCGACGAAGAGGCAGTGGACGACGAGGCACAGCCGGAAGAGCGCGACGAGCTGGCCGCCGCGGCCGCCGCTCTCGGCGACACCACGGAGGAGGACTCGGAGGCGGAGTACCGCCGTCGCCTGCGTCGTTACGTCTCCGAGCTGAAGAAGCTCCCCGGTGACTGGTACATCATCCAGTGCTACTCGGGCTACGAGAACAAGGTGAAGACCAACCTCGACATGCGTGCCCAGACCCTCGAGGTCGAGGAGTACATCTACGACGTCGTCGTCCCGATCGAGCAGGTCATCGAGATCAAGGACGGCAAGCGCAAGATGGTCAAGCGCAAGCTGCTGCCGGGCTATGTCCTGGTCCGCATGGAGATGAACGACAAGGCCTGGTCCGTCGTGCGCGATACCCCGGGTGTCACCAGCTTCGTGGGTAACGAGGGCAACGCCACGGTGGTCAAGCACCGCGACGTCGCCAAGTTCCTCATGCCGAAGGAGGCCACTGTCGAGGGCGAGGCCGCTGCCGTGAACGCCGAGGGTGAGAAGGTCGTCGCCATGCCGGAGGAGCAGGCGAAGCCGACGGTCGCCATCGACTTCGAGGTCGGCGAGGCCGTCACCATCCTCACCGGTGCGCTGGCCTCGGTGTCTGCGACGATCTCCGAGATCGACCCGGTCACCGGCAAGATCCAGGCGCTCGTGTCCATCTTCGGCCGCGAGACCCCGGTGGAGCTCACCGCGGATCAGATCGAGAAGATCTCCTAGTATCCTGCTGCTCCGGGATTTGGGCGGCGCCCACCTCGTGCCGTAGGCTTGACCATCGCGCGTGTACCCACGCGCGTATTCAAGCATTCATCCCCGGTGGCCGGGATACGCGAAGACCCAGCAGAGCTGGCAGCGGGGCCCGGCATCCGGACGGTGGCCGTCATCATCGTGGCGGGCCACCGGTACCCAGGAACGAGGTAATTCGATGGCTCCCAAGAAGAAGAAGAAGGTCACCGGCCTGATCAAGCTGCAGATCGAGGCTGGCGCCGCTAACCCGGCTCCGCCGGTCGGCCCCGCCCTCGGTGCCCATGGTGTCAACATCATGGAGTTCTGCAAGGCCTACAACGCCGCCACCGAGTCCCAGCGCGGCAACGTGATCCCGGTCGAGATCACCGTCTACGAGGATCGCAGCTTCGACTTCATCCTCAAGACCCCGCCGGCCGCCAAGCTGCTGCTCAAGGCCGCTGGTCTGCAGAAGGGCTCCGGCGTCCCGCACACCCAGAAGGTGGGCAAGGTCACCATGGCGCAGTGCCGTGAGATCGCCGAGACCAAGCAGAAGGACCTCAACGCCCGCGATCTGGACGCTGCCGCGAAGATCATCGCCGGCACCGCCCGCTCCATGGGCATCGAGGTCGAGGGTTAATCCCTCACCCCCCCAAGAAACATCCCGTGGCAGGGCCAGCTTCGGCCCGCTGACCACACAATCCGCATAAGGAATTGCACACATGAGCAAGAAGTCCAAGGCATACAAGGCCGCCGCAGAGAAGATCGACAAGGGCCGCGAGTACGCTCCCCTCGAGGCAGCGAAGCTGGTCAAGGAGACCTCCTCCCAGAACTTCGACGCCACCGTCGACGTCGCCATCCGCCTGGGTGTCGATCCCCGCAAGGCCGACCAGCTGGTCCGCGGCACCGTCTCCCTGCCGCACGGCACCGGTAAGACCGTCCGCGTCGCCGTCTTCGCCGCCGGCGAGAAGGCCACCGAGGCCGAGGAGGCCGGCGCCGACGTCGTCGGTACCGATGAGCTGATCGAGCAGATCAACTCCGGCACCATCGACTTCGATGTCGCCATCGCCACCCCGGACCAGATGGCCAAGGTCGGCCGCGTCGCCCGCGTCCTGGGCCCGCGTGGTCTCATGCCGAACCCGAAGACCGGCACCGTCACCACCGACGTCGCCAAGGCTGTCGCCGACGTCAAGGGCGGCAAGATCTCCTTCCGCGTGGACAAGGCCTCCAACCTGCACGCCGCCATCGGCAAGGCCTCCTTCGACGAGAAGGCACTGGCCGAGAACTACGGCGCTCTGCTCGACGAGCTGCTGCGTCTCAAGCCGGCGTCCGCCAAGGGCATCTACCTGAAGAAGATCACCCTCTCCTCCACCAACGGCCCGGGCGTCCCGGTGACCTCCTCGGTGCAGAAGAACTACGCAGCTGAGGCCTAAACCTCGCTGCTTCTCCGACGCCCCGTGCATGTGACACATGCACGGGGCGTCGTCTGCGTCAGGTGCCCTTGACGTTGAGCACCTGGCGCAGGCGGTGGCGGACCGTCACCAGCTTCTCGGCGTCGACCATGACCTGGTCGATGTCCTTGTAGGCGTCGGGGATCTCATCCACCCAGGCCTCGCCCGGGCGGTAGACGATGCCCTCCATCCGCGCCTGCAGGTCCGCGGCGGTGTACTCCGCCCGCGCCTGCGTGCGGGACAGGCGTCGCCCGGCTCCGTGGGGTGCGGAGTTCAGCGACGGCGGGTAGCCGCGCCCCTCCACCACGTAGGAGGCGGTGCCCATGGAACCGGGGATGAGGGCGGCGTCGCCGGGTGCGGCGCGGACCGCTCCCTTGCGGGTCACCCACACCGTCTGGCCGTAGTGCTCCTCCTGCACGGTGTAGTTGTGGTGGCAGTTGATGCGCTCGAGCTCTGCCACCTCGGCGTCGAGGAACCAGGCCAGTGCGTCGCGGAAGCGGTCCATCATCTCCTCCCGGTTGAGCCAGGCGAAGCGCTGTGCCCACGCCAGGTCGGTGAGGTAGGAGTCGAACTCGGGCGTGCCGGCGACGAGGTAGGCCAGGTCCGCGTTCGGCAGCGGGATCCAGTGCTTCGCGCAGTGTTCCTGGGCCGCCCGGATGTGCTTCTGGGCGATCTTGTTGCCCACGCCGCGGGAGCCGGAGTGAAGAAACATCCACACGGTGTCGTCCTCATCGAGGCAGAGCTCGATGAAGTGGTTGCCGCCGCCGAGGGACCCCAGCTGCTGCCGCCACTTCCGGGAGTGGGTGAGATCCACGCCGGTCTCCTCGGCCAGGGCAGCCAGTTCCCGGGTGCGGGTGTCGGCGGTGGTGCCGGCCAGGGCCCAGTCGTTGTAGTTGCCGGGGGAGAGCGGGATGGTGTCCTCGATCCGGTCACGCAGTGCCGTGAGGTCGCGTCCCTGAAGGTCGGCGGCGGTGAACGCGGTGCGGACACCGATCATGCCGCAGCCGATGTCCACGCCGACGGCCGCCGGGATGACGGCGTCGACCGTGCCGAAGACCGTGCCCACCGCCGAGCCCATACCGACGTGGGCGTCGGGCATGAGGGCGACGTGCGGGTGGATGAACGGCAGGCCGGCCAGCTCGTGGGCCTGGTCGAGTGTGCCCTGCTCGATGTGGCTGGCGAAGCACTCCACGTTCGGGGTGCGGGTGGTGAGGTGACGCGTGGGCGGCGCCGAGCGGCGCCTGCGGGGAGACATGTGCTCCCTCCTTATCCTGTTGGGTGGAACAGGGCGGACACCACGGGCGCGCACGACAAAGGCCGCGCCGGAAGGGAACGTGTCCGCCCTGACATGGTCAGAGCCGGATGACGTGTCCCGTCGCGGCGCAGCCTGGAGAAAACTAGCTGAGGCTGGACGCATCGCCGACGGGACACGTCATGAACTGCTTGTGCTGTAGCTGTCGCATGTGCGTGTCTCCTTTCGGCGGTTGGGGGGCGTCTGTGGCCATCACGGACCTTAAACGCCCCGGGGCGTTCGCGTCAAGGGCCTGGTTACTTGGCCACCGGATCGCGGCGGCCGAGGCGGACCTTCTTCACGGTGCGTTCGGCGTCCACATCGGAGTCCTTGAAGCCGAAGAACCAGGTGAGCACGAAGGCGGTGCCCAGCGCCGCAGCGGAGGCGATGAGGAAGCCCCAGAAGCTGAAGTCCAGGCCCTCCGGGTTGACGAAGGAGGTGAAGCCGATGAGCGAGCCGGTGAAGCCCCACATGTTGACGTTGAACAGGCCGGTGAGCAGGCCACCGACGAAGCCACCGATGGAGGCCATGATGAACACGCGGCCGTACTTGAGGTTGACGCCGTACATGGCGGGCTCGGTGATGCCACAGAACGCGGAGATGGCGGCCGGGCCCGACAGCGCCTTGATCTTGTCCAGCTTCGTCTTGACGAACACCGCCAGCACCGCGCCACCCTGGGCGACCATCGTGGAGGAGATGATCGCGTTGAGGTAGGAGTTGCCGGAGGCGGCGATGTCCTGCGCGACGAGCGGGATGACCGCCCAGTGCAGACCGAAGATGACCAGCGACTGGTAGAACGCGCCGATGACCGCGCCGGAAATCGTCGGGGAGAGGTCGTAGAGCCCCTGGATGACATTGGCGATGCCGGTGGAGACGAACATGACGATCGGACCCAGGACCAGGAGAATAACCACCGAGACGATGATGACCTCGAACAGCGGCACGAAGATCATGCGCAGGATCGCCGGGATCACCTTCTTCAGCCAGGGCTCCACGATGGAGGCCACCCAGGCGGCGACGATGATGGGGAAGATCGAGTAGCTGTAGCTGGCCACGTGGAAGGGGATGCCGAAGAAGTCGGAGTTGAGCGGCATACCGAGGATGGAGTTGTCGGCCCCGCTCTGCGACATCTCCACCAAGGTCGGGTAGGTGAGCACACCGCCGATGATGGCGACGATGATCGGGTCGGCCCCCAGGCGTTTCGCGGCCGTGTAGCCGACGAAGATCGGCAGGAAGAAGAACACCGCATCCGACATCGCGTTGATGATCTGGTACGTGTTGGAGTCATCCGTGATGACGTCGAAGGTCAGCAGCAGGGAGAGAATTCCCTTGATGATGCCGGAGGCGGCCAGCAGACCGATGATGGGGATCATCGATCCGGTGATCACGCCGATGAGCTCGGAGAACCCGTACTTGATCCAGCCGACCGCGGTGGTCGGCTTCTCCCGGACCTCCGCGGGGGCGTCGTCGGTGGGGCCGAGCTGCGCCTCGATGGCGTTGTAGACGTTCTCGACCTCGGGGCCGATGACCACCTGGTACTGCCCGCCGGCCTTGACCACGTCGATGACGCCGTCGAGGTC
>NZ_JAUNRW010000151.1 GCF_030535495.1 Corynebacterium sp. | reverse complement strand
GATCAGCCCGCGGCCACGTGTGACGGCCATCTCAAACTCCGGATACCAATTGATCTATAGAAAACCGCGGTTTAGAGTTTCTGCTATCCGATAGAAAAAGAAGTCGGACTCTGGTCATAAGGGAGAGAACAATGCACGTTGCAGATATCGCCTGGATACTCAGCGCCATTGCACTGGTGACCATCATGTTCCCGGGCCTGGCCTTCCTCTACGGAGGCATGCTCGGCAACGGGCAGGTGCTCAACATGTTCATGATGGTGATGAGTTCTTTGGCAGTCGCGACCGTCGTCTATGTCGCGGTCGGGCACGGACTGGTGGTGGGCAACTCCGTCGGGGGATGGGGCCTGATCGGCAACCCCGGGGAATGGTTGTTCTTCCGCAATGTCATGAATGACGACGGCTCCGATGCCGCCCTGTGGGGGACGTTCAACATCCTCTTCGCCGGAATTTCGCTCGCCCTCGTCGCCTCCGGCGCGGCCGGGCGCATGAAGTTCTGGGCGTGGATCGTCTTCGGCGCACTGTGGATCATCGCGGTCTACGCCCCGCTGGCCCACTGGGTCTTCGCCTTCGACGACCCGGACAACGGCATCGTCGGCGGCTGGCTGTCCAACCGCATCGGCTTCCACGACTTCGCCGGTGGCACCGCCATCCACATGAACGCCGGTGCCGCCGGACTGGCCCTGGCCCTGGTGCTCGGCCCCCGCCGCGGTGGTAGCACCCGCCCGCACAACCTCCCCCTCACCCTCTTCGGTGCCGGCATGCTCATGGTCGGCTGGTTGGGCTTCAACGGCGGCACCGCAGGTGGTGCCAACTTCACCGCCACCTATGTGGTCCTGACCTCGGTGCTCGCCGCGGGTGGCGGCATGCTGGGCTTCGCGGTCGTCGAGAAGCTGCGTACCGGACACTCGACCCTGCTGGGCCTGGCCACCGGCGTCATCGCCGGATTGGTGGGCATCACCCCGGCCGCCGACGCCGTCAACCCCTTCAGCGCCGTGCTCCTCGGCGCCCTCGCCTCCGCGGCGGCGGCCTGGGCGATCACCTGGAAGGCACGCCACGGTATCGACGACTCCCTCGACGTCTTCGCGGTCCACGGGATCGCCGGCATCGCCGGAGTCATGTTCATCACCGTCCTCGCCGACCCCGCCGCCCCGGCCGGTGTGCGCGGCGTCCTCCTCGGCGGCGACCTGAGCCAGATCTGGCGGGAGGGCGTGGCGATCACCGCCACCCTCGCCTGGTCCTTCGGCGTCACCTGGATCCTGGCCACCGTAATGAGCAAGATCGTGCCGATCCGCATCGACCGCGAGGACGAGTTCCACGGCATCGACCGATCCGTCCATGCCGAGTCCGGCTACGACCTCTCGACCCTCGGCTCCACCCGCCGCCCGGCCGACGACCCCGCCGACACCACCGTCGACCGACTCGCAGCGGCGCCCGGCAGCCGGAATGTCCCCACCACCGTCGATAAGGAGAACCAGTCATGACCACCGCCACCACCACCGCGATCAGCTACCTCCACCTCTCCGAGCCCGAGATGATCGAGGCCGGGGTCACCGACTCCGCCCGCTGCGTCGACGTCATGGAGGAGACCCTCATCCTCCTGGCCGAGGGCGACTACCGGATGGCCGGGCAGTCCGCGAACTCCCACGGCGCCCAGATCAACTTCCCCGCCGATCCGGCCCACGCGGGCATGCCGGCGGACGGCCCGGACCGCCGCTTCATGGCCATGCCCGCCTACCTCGGCGGCCGCTTCAACGCCACCGGCGTCAAGTGGTACGGCTCCAACGTGGAGAATCGCCACCAGGACCTCCCGCGCTCCATCCACCTGTTCATCCTCAACGACACGGTCACGGGCGCGCCGAAGGCGATCATGTCCGCCAACCTGCTCTCCGCCTACCGGACGGGCGCGGTGCCCGGCGTCGGCGTCAAGCACCTCGCGCTTGCCGACGCCACCACCGTCGGCATCATCGGCCCCGGCGTCATGTCGCGCACGTGCTTCGATAGTGCGATCTCGCAGCGGGCGTCGATAAGCACGGTGAAGATCAAGGGCCGCTCGGCGGGATCCACCGAGAAGGCGGCGCAGTGGCTGCGCGACAACTATCCGCAGCTCGAATCCGTCGAGGTGGTCGACTCCGAGCAGGCCGCGATCGAGGGATCGGACATCATCATCGCCGGCACCTCCACCTCCCCGGACGGCCCCGCCGGTTTCCCCTACTTCAAGCGCGAGTGGCTCAAGCCCGGCGCGCTGGTGCTGGCCCCGGCCGCCGCGCGTTTCGACGACGACTTCCTCGCCTCCGACGAGGCCAACCTCGTCATCGACTTTGACGGCCTCTACGCCGAGTGGTTCCACGAGAACGGGCCGGGCGTGGCCTACGAGGAACTCTTCGGCATCCCGGGCAACCGCTGGTGGGACATGGTGGAGGAGGGCAGCCTGCCGGCCGAGAAGCTGGTCAACATCGGTGACATCGCCGCCGGCCGCGCACCGGGGCGCGTCAACGACGAGCAGATCTTCCTCTACTCCATCGGCGGCATGCCCGTCGAGGACGTGGCGTGGGCCACCGACATCTACCACCGCGCGGTGGAGCTGGGTATCGGCACCCGGCTGACACTGTGGGACGAACCCGAACTGGCATAGATAAAGGAGAAGATCATGACCACCCGCATCGCCGTCATCGGCCTGGGAACCACCGGCTCCATGACGGCCTGGCACCTCAGCCGCACACCGGGCGTCGAGGTCCTCGGCTTCGAGCAGTTCGGCCTCGGACACTCCTACGGCGCCTTCACCGGGGAATCCCGGCTGTTCCGCACCGCGTACCACGAGGGAGCCAAGTACGTCCCGCTGCTGGTCCGCGCGCGGGAACTGTGGGAGGAACTGGGAGATCTCTCCGGGCGCACCCTCCTCCACCCCTTCGGCTGCCTCACCGTCGGCCGGGAGGACAGCGCGCCCTACCAGCGGATGCTCGACTCCATCGACACCTATGACCTCCCGCACGAGAGCCTCAGCGCCGCCGAGATGCGCGGGCGTTTCCCCGGCATGGATTTCCGGGACGACGAAGCCGGCATCATCGATCTCCTCGGCGGGGCCATGCGGCCGGAATCGGCCGTCATGAGCGCCGTCGAACAGGCCCGCGCCAACGGTGCGCAGATCGTCGAGAACGAGAAGATCCTCGGCATCCGGGACCTCGGGGACAAGGTGGTCATCGCCACGGAGGAGCGCGAGGAGACCGTCGACCGGGTGGTGGTCACCGCGGGCGCCTGGGTCAGGAGCCTGTTCCCGGAGATCGCGGACATGGTGGAGATCCGCAAGCTCGTCCTCACGTGGTTCCTGCCCCGGGTCCTCGGGGACTTCACGCCCGCGACCATGCCGTGTTTCATCCGCGACCGGGATGACTTCCACGTCTTCGGCGCCCCCGTCGTCGACGGCTACAGCGTCAAGATCGCCGGCATGGACATCTGGGGCGGGCCCGAGGGCGACTACATCGAGGAGTGCGATCTCCGTCTCGACCGGCGCAAGCTCTCCGAGTTCGGGGCCCGTGTCGCGGAGCTGTTCCCCGGAGTGCAGCCGGAGCCCAACCGCTTCTCCGTGCACTACGACACCTTCACCAGTACCCGGGACCCGATCGTCGACATCATCGGCAACGCCGTGGTGGTCACCGGACTCTCCGGCCACGGCTTCAAGATGGCCCCGGCCCTGGGAGAGATGGCGGCCGCACTGGTCACCCGGGGTGAGGCCGAGTACTACCACCCGGACTTCGCCACGGCGGCGCATGAACCGCTGCACGTGCCCGCCTGAACGACGCCGGATGTGACGGTGACCCCACTGCGGACCTAATGGGTTCACGCAGGTGGGGCACCTCCTAATGTCATTGGCATGAACGCCGTGTTGATCGCCGTGCTGGTGATGCTCATCCTTGCCGTCTCCCGGGTCCACGTGGTCCTGGCCCTGTTCATCGGTGC